>NZ_JARPTC010000002.1:0-252182 GCF_030577015.1 Desulforamulus aquiferis
AGTCTTATATAATAAGGCCTTAGAATTAGCTAGAATTAAAAATAACGAAACTGTAGTTGATGCCTATTGTGGTATCGGAACAATCGCTCTGTTCTTTGCACACCAGGCAAAACAGGTGATCGGTGTAGAAGTAATTGCTGAGGCAGTAGAGGATGCCAAACATAATGCCGTATTAAATGGCATTACTAATACAGAATTTATCCCCGGAAAGGTAGAAATTATTCTGCCCAGAATGTTGGATAAGGAATTTAAGCCAAACGTTGTCATATTAGATCCACCCAGGCAAGGCTGTGCTAAGGAAGTACTCGAAGCAATTGCCTTAGCCAACATACCCAGAGTGGTCTATGTATCCTGCGACCCCGCTACAATGGCCCGGGATCTTTCGATTTTGTCGGGATATAATTATCAAACATTAAAGGTTCAGCCGGTGGATATGTTTCCTTGGACAGGGCACGTTGAGTGCGTGGTAAGGATAGAAAGAAGGTAGCACTTATAGTCAATGGTTTAAGGCTTATAGTCTTAGGTGTTTTAAGTACATGGAAACAATAATTAAGAGAGATTTGAAAGGGTAATGAAATGCAAAAGAGAAAATTTGAGATAGAGGGCATCCCAGCAGTTGAATGGGGAGAGAAGAAAGAGCATGTGTTTATTGCCGTCCATGGAAATATGTCCAATAAGGAAGATACGGTTATTAAATTACTTGCAGAAATGGCTGTTGAAAAAGATTATCAGGTATTAAGTTTTGATTTGCCACAACATGGTGAACGGGAAAAAATAGATATTCCTTGTAAAGTACAATTTTGTGTGAAAGATCTTAAAACTATTATGTTGTATGCAAAACAACATTGGAAGAACATAAGTCTGTTTGCTTGCAGCATGGGGGCATACTTCAGCCTTTTAGCATATAAAGAAGAAGTGTTAGAACAGTGTCTATTCTTATCTCCTGTTGTGGATATGGGACGTATCATTAGCAATATGATGATGTGGTTCAATGTAACTCCAGAGCGTTTGCAAAAAGAACAGGAAATAGAGACTCCGATTGGTCAAATTCTTTATTGGGACTATTATTGTTATGTCAATGAACATCCAGTAGATACATGGGACGTTGCTACTGTAGTACTTTATGGTGCTAAAGATGATTTGTGCGAATATGAAACTATAGATAATTTTGTTAAACGGTTTCAGTGTCAGTTAGAAGTTATGCAACAAGGTGAACATTTTTTTCATACTAACGCACAGTTAAATGTATTTCAAGATTGGTTAAAAAAGTATATTGTTTAACTAATTCTAATTTATGTAAGGCTGAATAGATATGTAATTATGAAGTTGCCACAGTTATACCTAGTAGAAGCCATGAAGGAAGCTCTAGAAGAGAATTGATAATGATTTATTAGCATCTGCCGGGAGGTAGGTGCTTTTTACTAAATATTTAGGTAAATTATTACGCCTTGATTAGTTAATTGAGGTATAATCAAATCAGTATTATAGCTGAAGGGTGAATTTATTTATGAAGATGTTTGTGGGGGCTTATTTGTTCGTCACTCTTTTCTGCCAGTTTCATTAGCATGGGAAGCATTTGGAAATAAAAATGGAACGGTGGATTATTATAGCTTCTCAAACGCCATTCATAAATATCGAAAAAGCAATTTTAGAAGCGAACCTGATCCGGTAATAGGTTGCATTATTCTTACTGCTCCTTTTTTCTTCGAAAAGAGTGAGTGGATACCCGTTCCTGAAGACTGGAAACCCAATATAGTGCAAGGTAAATCTTATGATACAAGTACTTTACTTGGGAGAAGGCTTTATCAGCAGGTTCAGGAGAGGTTACAAAGAATAATTCATGCAGATAGCACAATTGACATTGTGAAAGAAGAAGAACAGATATGGCTCAGGTCAAATTATTTACCCCAGAATTGGACAAGGAACTTTTAAAGTTCTAGTTACGGAGGCATATCATAGGCGTTGTGCAATTTCTGGCGAAAAAACATTGCCGGTTCTTGAAGCTGCACATATAAAGCCCTATTTCCAAGAGGGGTTACATAGCACCAGCAACGGTCTGTTGTTAAGGAAAGATATTCATACGATTTTTTCTGTGACACCTATTATGAGGAGGAGGACGATGAATAAGGAAAAGCAGACGGTGAAACGCAGAATTTTTATTTCTAATACCAGAATGGTACTTGTAACTTTAAGTCTATTTCTTTTCGTTAATATGTTTGTAATAAATTTATATGAGTTCAAATATAAAAACAGCACGATTAGTTCGTCTAAGTTAGCAGATAATACCGAACAAATAAGAAATATCCTGACAGATTGGAATCCATCCCCAAAAGAAGAGGCGATAAACAATCTTGCAACAAAACTGAATAGGTATGGATTTTCTCTTGGCGTTGAAATAGATAGTGAAGTGGTTTACTCAAATACTGATTTTCCTGTGAGTAAGCTTATAAATTATATTGGAGATGATTTGGAAACAGATGGAAAGGTACATGTTTATGTACAAGACTATATGACTGTGCTAACACTAAATAATATGAATGAGAAAATGAATGTGTTTGCAATTGCAGGAGAATATCATGAATTCTTGTTTCCAAAAAATGGTTTGACTACTATACTTATACTATTGCTGATTGATGTTATATTTTGCATAGGTGCCTTAATCATAATTAGTCAGATTTTTACTAAGAGACTTATAGAATATATCACAAATCCTTTAGATGTATTGTCAGAAGGAGCAAAAAGAATGAAAGAAGGAAATTTTTCTGAACCTGTTAAATACAAAGGAGATATTGAATTTGAATATGTCTGTGACGCATTTAATGAAATGCAGGAACATATAACGAAAGCTAATGCGGATAAGGAGTCTTATGAAAAGGCGAGAGTTGAAATGGTGGCGGGAATTTCTCATGACTTAAGGACTCCATTAACGGCAATTAGAGGAACAATAAAAGGTCTCAAGGATGGGGTTGCTACAACACCTGAATCAAGAGAAAAATTTCTTGATACAGCTTATAGACGAACGATAGAAATGGATCGGCTTTTGGAAAGGTTATTTTATTTTTCAAAGCTTGAAACAGGTAATATGCCACTGTTTTTTGAAAAGACAGAGTGGAGTGAGTATCTGGAAGCCTATGTGAAAAGATACGAATTATTGATAGAGAATGAATCTATAAAAATTAAAATAAAAGATGTAAAAAAAGGTTTGTTTTCAAATGTTGACCGAGAACAAATGAAACGAATACTCGATAATATACTGGAAAACAGTAAAAAATATGCAGAAACAGATAAGCTTGAAATTACCATTAATATTTTTGAAGAACATGCATATGCAGTACTTGAGATCTCTGATAATGGCTGTGGAGTTTCAGAAGATAAGATTCCCCATATTTTTGAACAGTTTTTTCGAAGTGATGAGTCAAGGAATATAAAAGAAGGGAATGGTCTAGGTCTTTATATTGTAAAATATCTAGTGGATGCTATGGGAGGCTCAGTAGATGCAGAAAACAGCAACGGTCTTACTATTCGAATAAGACTACCAATTTTGGATGAATGAGGTGATTTAGATGAATGCAAAATATAGAATTCTAATTGTCGAAGACGATGATGATATCAGTATGATAGTACAGGCTTATCTGCAAGCTAGTGGGTTTGAAACATTCATTGTAAGTGATGGAGATAAAGTACTTCCACTTCTGCATGTGGAAAATTTTGACTTAATACTACTGGATCTTATGCTTCCCGGGAAGAATGGATATGAGATATGCAAAAAGATAAGAGGTGAACTTAATATTCCAATTCTCATGGTAACGGCAAGGACGGAATCTGTTGATAAAATTCGTGGTCTGGGACTTGGTGCAGATGATTATATTACTAAACCTTTTGATCCCGCTGAGCTTGTAGCAAGAGTAAATGCAAATATAAGACAGTATAGTCGATTAACAGAAGCCAATCAGATAGAGTTGGATGAGAAGGGCGATGAGATACTAATAGGTAATATTCGAGTTCTTCTGCATGGATGGAAGGTCTATAAGGGTGAGCAAGAAATTAATTTTCCTAACAGAGAATTTCAATTATTAAAATTTATGGCTGAAAATCCTAATATTGTTTTCTCGAAGGAACAATTGTTTGAAAAAATATGGGGATATGATTATGTTGGGGATAGCGCGACGGTTATGGTGCATATTAATCGTATTCGTGAAAAAATTGAGGATGACAGTAAAAACCCAAAAATCTTAGAGACAGTATGGGGTGTGGGATACCGGTTGAATAGATAGGATAAAATTATATGGTTATCAGGTTATTCAATGGAAGATAGAGGCTTCGATAAGTATCCTCTTGGAAAAAAATAAGGAAGATAGCAGTAAAAGCTCGAAATACTTGTTAGAGTAGTAAATTATAATTATTAATTAAATTGAAAAAAGAGAGTTTAGGATTTGTTTAATTTTATACCTCCTGTTTGTTTAATGTGATTTGATATTATTATCACATAAATAAACAGGAGGTATTTTTGTGAAGATCAAAAAAACTGAATGAAGGTGTGGTTATGTGCAGAAATGTAGAAGAATATATTAGCATTGTCTTGTCACAAATAGATTGTTCGGAAACCCAAAAAATAGCATGCCAATTATTGCGTTCAGATATTAATAAAATAATAAGAAAGCAGCATGTTCTAAATATGTCGAAGGAACAACTTGTTAATGTTCTTTTTTTGAGAATGGGCGACCCCAAAATACTAGGACAGTATTTTTTATGGCTTATAAACTTAGTGGATTTACATTAGGTAAGAAAAGAAGCAAGTAAGGATGAAACTCATAAGATTAATTATCTTCTTAGTTGTAAATGTTTGATAAGTACCATTAAAGCATAACCCAATAAAGCCCCACTAATTAGAAAAATTATCGGTAACCACACAGAGCCCAGTAGCACATCAAAAATTTTAAAGGTCGGCGAATATATCACCCCTATCGTTCCAAGATAAGCCGCGAAGACAAATGGCAGTGAAGAGAAACGCGGTGTTTGTCAAGCTAGTTGTCGTGATTCTCTAAAATATGTATAGCTAAGCAGAGTTATTTTCGCTCAATTCTGACTCTTTCGCTGTATTTGGGTTTAGCCAAACAGCCTCATCTAATGACCAGTTTCTGGTAGATCTAGACCATCTCTCTGGATGCTTTAACTTAGCCTCTTCATAAACTTGTTTTCTTTTCTCCAGAATTTGCTGTGAGAGGCCGTTATGTCGTTGATTTGGGGTCAGGAGATTAAGACCACTGTGTCGGTGTTCCTGATTGTACCATGACGTAAATTGTAATACCCATTTCGTGTAGCAAACCCCTTAGTTGGGTAATTAGGGCGGTATTTACATGTGCGGAAGATGGACTCCGCATTTTGCGACTGTATAAATCCAAAATCAG
This sequence comes from Desulforamulus aquiferis, assembly GCF_030577015.1. Lineage (NCBI taxonomy): Bacteria > Bacillati > Bacillota > Clostridia > Eubacteriales > Peptococcaceae > Desulforamulus > Desulforamulus aquiferis. The sequence continues at coordinate 5,409 of NZ_JARPTC010000002.1, forward strand.
ATACAGGTAGAAATAGATTCTCCCGGAAGCCAGGTAATATCGGACTTATTCTGATATCAGAATAAGTCCGATATTACTTACATCCCAACGGATGAAGGATGGCTCTACCTTGCCACCATTGAGGACTTATTTAATAGAAAGATAGTAGGTTGGGCCATGGACAGTACAATTACTCGTCAGTTAGTACTCGATTCTTTACACCAGGCAGTTTGGCGTTATAAACCATCACCAGGTCTCATACACCACTCGGATCGTGGAAGCCAGGTGCGACAAGAGGTCGCGTAATATATTGTCGAAAGAACTACCCCATCCATTCAGGGTAACTCTATCGTGACTAGCATGGATGGCAACGTCTGGGTTAGAAAGCTCACGAGACAATGTGGAAGTTCGAGTAGCCTAAAACTGGAACAACTGCTAGAGTAAGAATGCTATGGAGAACGTAAAGTGAATCACTGTAGAAATCGTTACGCTGGAGAAAGCGAAATAGGCTGATACGCTTTGACCAAAAGGTAAGGAGTCGAGCAAAGGCGATCTGTCAAACCAATGCGAATGGATAAAGAACTCCCGGTTTAAAGGTGGCTCCTAAGGCATTCACAATTATATATTACGCGGAACTTGGTAAACCCTATATGTTCCTCCATAAAGAGATATCTAAACGTAAGGGGATGAAAAGACATAGAGGGCAGACGAAAAGGATAAAAAGCGAACGCTGATTTTGTAATGAAATCGGATAGGGGTTCAAAATTTGCCCTAACCTGAAAGGGTGCAGACTTATCCAATGGTATTTCTTGGCAGGAAAGGATTGTAAACCTATGAATTTTAGTAATTCAACGACGGACAAAACCGAGATTCTAAAAGACACAAAATCGCTTTCCAACCAGTGGGAGTCCATTGACTGGTCAAAAGTTGAGTACGATGTTTCGAGGACTAATGTTATCAGAAGAAAAGACTACAATCACGCATATAGATGATGGATTCGACTTACTTGGATGGACATTCAGAAAGTTCAAAGGAAAACTCATTGTGAAGCCTTCCAAAAGTTCCATCAAAAGCCTGATTAAGAAATGATCTAGAGGCTCCATGTCAAGGGGTGACTAATTAAATAAACAGCTAAGAATGAAATCTTGTAAATTCTGAAGAAAATCCGCCATTCTATGTGTCTACTTTAACGGGGCAAGCTCAAATATACGGAGGTCATGTAATGAATATTAATACTAAGGAATTAGAAAAAACAGCCATTCTTAATACTAAGAAATTAGCAAAAGCAGCCATTCCTTTTTTTCTAACAATATTCCCGTTTGTTTTTCATTCCCTTATTGAGGAGACTTTCGAAAAGGCAGTTCAACTTAACATTATGGCAGTTCTAATAATATTTATTTTATTTGCCATTATCTTCAAAAGAAGCTTTTGTGGTTTTTTGTGCATGGTGGGGGCGCTGCAAAGGGTTGTTGGATACATAGGATTCAAGCTTTTAAAAAAAAGGGTCACAGTTCCTGTAACACTCGATAAATATCTTAGAGCAGCGAAATACATCATACTTACAGGTTTTGCAGTATTATCCATTGCAAGTGGCAAGTTACTGCTACAAGTCAGTGTAGACGATGTGTTTGAGCAATATGACATAATATTGCCTGGATTAGCCTGGATAAGTATTATGTTGATGTTTGTAACAATTATTGGCTCATTCTTTATTGATAGATTCTTCTGCAAATATATCTGCATACAGGGTGCTGTCGCCGGAGTTGCAGGTCGGTTTAGCCCCAGTGGTATCGTCCGATTCGAAGATAAGTGCATCAATTGCACGTTATGTACAAAGAAATGTCCCTCAAATCTAGAGGTGCATAAAATGAAGAAGGTAATATCGGCTGAATGTTTTAACTGCAAAAAATGCATTGTTGTATGTCCAAAGAAAGGGGCATTAACTAATAGTTTTGCAGGTAGAAAAATCCCCTTAGTTTTGCTTGTAGCAATGGCAGGAATGGTTTTTATATTGTTAACCTTTTTAATAACTCTATTTTTATAGATGGTGCTATGAGCAGGTGTCGATCCATTTCTTTAACAATTATAACAGAACCCCGGAGGAACAGGAATTAACCAAGCTGCGCAAGGAGCTTCAGCAACTCAAAATGGAGAATGATATCCTCGCCCAGCATGGATGAATGTCCGCCAAGGCCCCACCAGCTCAAGGCGGCATCATTTTTATCTACTCAAGGCATGTGGAAACTGTCTGCCTTTTGACCAGGAAAATCAAGGGCTCAGAGCAATAAAAATATCAATCCTACCTGATTTGCCTACCATTTTCCAACGCAATTTTCACTTGGTAGGCAAATTACTATGATTGACTGCTTTTTCAAATATATCCACTGACTGCTCAGCCGTTTTTTTTGTAGCATGTATTTTATTATATCTAACTTGGCTTGTTCACCCCAATCAGCAGTAAGGGGAACAAAGGCTTCTTTATTTTATTTGATTACTTAAGTGAACACCTTGCCTGGGTAACCCAGCGAGAAGTTTTAGTTCGCTTTAGTACGTTTATGTTTTACTTAACTGCGGAACTGTCCCCTTATAGTGATTTAACCTATGTTCGAGTAGCTGGCCGATGGAATTATATTTGTCTGCTCATAGATCTATTCAATCGAGAAATCATCGGACATAGTTGTGGACAGGCCAAGGATGCAAAACTTGTTTATCAGGCCTTTGCTAAGGTTAAAGGCAATTTATTTGATATTCAGCTCTTCACACAGATCGTGGCAGTGAATTTAAAAATCAATTGATTGACGAAGTAATTAATACCTTTGGCATAAAACGATCCTTAAGTATGAAAGGATGCCCGTATGATAATGCAGTCTCAGAGGCAACTTACAAAGTTGTCAAAACGGAGTTTGTTAGAAATCGACAATTTAGGACGTTAGAGGATCTGCAAAAAGAGTTGGATGAATATGTTAAATGGTTCAATAAGAAAAGGATTCATTCTACATTAGGCTATCTTTAGTCCATTGGAATTCAAAAATATGGCACTTAAGAAAATTGTCTAATTTACTGTTGACGATCCATTTTTTGTTTTTGTATAAATACTTTAAAGGAGTGATTAATATATGATGAATGTAAAAATTAATGAATACAGTTTGAGATCAGCTAAATCAGGACCTTATGGAATGACCTTAGGCCCTGATCAAGAGGTATGGTTTACAGAAAATCAAGGGAATAGGATAGGAAAAATTACAGAGGGTGGAGTAATAACTGAGTACGTAATACCAACTCTAGATGCAGGAGTTTCAATAATAGCAGCTGGTGTCGGAAAAGAACTATGGTTTACAGAATACAAGGCTAACAAAATAGGCAAGATTACAATAGAAGGTAAAATTACTGAATATAATCTTCCAACTTCAAATTCAGGTCCCTTTGGGATTGCTTTAGGTTCTGATGGGGCAGTTTGGTTTACAGAGATTACAGGTAATAAAATAGGTAGAATAGATGCTAATGGGAAGATAATCGAATATGATTTGCCTGACAAAGCATCCTTTCCTTCAATGATTGTAGCAGGTCCAGATGGAGCTCTTTGGTATACAGAAAACCAAGGAAATAAAATAGGAAGGATTTCTACTTCAGGAAAAATAGCTGAATACCCTATACCAACCCCAGCCTCTGGACCAGTAGGAATCACCAAAGGGTCAGATGGTGCCCTCTGGTTTGTAGAGATTAACGGAAATAAGATTGGCAGAATTACACCAGCAGGAGAAATTACGGAATACCCAATACCTACAGAAAATGCTAAGCCACATGCAATTACACCTGGCAAAGATGGAGATCTTTGGTTTACAGAGTGGGAGGCGAATCAAGTTGGACGTATCACACTTTGTGGACAAATTACTGAATATAAGATCCCTACGCCTAATTCAGAACCCCATGGTATTATACTTGCACAAGACGGAGGGATTTGGTTTGCTGAGGAATCTAATAAAATAGCTCAGTTAATTTATTAGATACAATATTCTTTTCAAATAAAAATAGGAAATAGAATTTAGGGTTGGAAAAAAAGCTTGAAAGGGGCAAGATTATATGAAAGGACCAGATAAGAAAAAACTATACCCAAATGAAAACATCAAAACAGTTTGTTATATAAGTAATTTACCGAAGAGACCCAATGTTGAGATTGGAGAATACACTTATTATAGTGATAATAAAAAGTCTCCTGAGAAATTTTATGATAATATAGAGCATCATTATGAATTTCTTGGAGATAAGCTAATCATAGGTAAATTTTGCGCAATAGCAGAGGGTGTAAAATTCATTATGAATGGAGCAAATCATAGGATGGATGGCATAACAACCTATCCATTTAATATCTTTGGAGGTGGCTGGGAAAAGGTTACTCCAACAATAAAACAGCTGCCTTTCAAGGGAGACACGGTGATTGGTAATGATGTATGGATAGGTCAAAATGCAACCATAATGCCGGGGGTAAAAGTTGGTGATGGTGCCATTATTGCTGCTAACTCAACGGTAGTAAAAAATGTTGAACCTTATACAATCTATGGCGGAAATCCGGCTAAATTTATTAAGAAACGATTTAAAGATGAACAAATTGAGTTCTTGCTAAAACTTCAATGGTGGAACTGGGATGAAGAAAAGATATTTAATAATCTTGAAATGCTTACTTCAGAATTAGGCTTAGATCAATTGAATTAACATCTTTAGACTCGGGGCTTTTCTACCAAGGCACAAAAGGGGGCTTATTCGCGGTTCGTGAGTGGTCGATTTAGATGTTTTTTGATTTTATCGAGGTTGACAGAGCAGGGTGGATGTTGGGGTTAAAAGGTTGCATAATAGGCAAACCAACGTACTCGAAATATGATAATATTTTTATTAGTTATGATGCTGAATGGTAAGATGAGCACCCCATCATCATTAAGTCTTGGGAGAATAACTGGCTGGAGCTAACTACATATTTTGATTACCCGTATGAAATTAGAAAAATAATTTATACCACCAATATTATTGAAGGATACCACCGGCAATTAAGGAAGGTTACGAAAACTAAGACTGCCTACCCTACTGACTATGCGTTAAGGAAGATAATTTACCTGGCAACAGATTCAATCTCCCGAAAGTGGACCATGCCAATTCGGGAATGGAGAAGTTGTATTTCCCAACTGGCAATCTATTTTGGGGATCGGCTTCAATCAGAAATTACCTAAAATCTAGTGGCTAGGTAATAGGTTTATCGCCATTTTTTCTCCCGGAGATAGCAATAAAAAGAAGAAAGCTGGGAATAATATCCTCAGCTATCTCCGGCAGAACCCTGCAAGACGCTCGGGTTGCTCCTTAGCATTGCCCTATCCTTCTTGCAGGTAAGAGCCATTATAAGCCTACCCAAATTTATAAAGTCACAAACCAATTACACAAAATTTCGTACACTCCCGAAGGCAATCAGCCTTTCTTTCCAAATATCCCGTAAAAATATAACTTCCTTATACTATTTTTATATTCTTGGCTACTTTTCAAGAAATTAGGATCTTTGAAAATTGCCATTAATGCACCAATATACGCAATTAATGCTTCGGTTGTTATATCTTCATCAATTACCCCTTCAGCTTTTCCTTGCATAAATATTGATACAATAGCAGGCAAAGCCCGCTCTGAAGCAATTTTACTATATTCAAACTGGATCATAGGATCATCCCATATGATGGAATTAAAAAAATGGCTGCCTATCGCATCTGAACCGTTGTCACTAGCAATCAAGACTTTAGAGATTTTTTCTTTTGCTGACAAATTTGAAGCAATAAGTTTCTCAAATTCATCCATCAACTTATTCATATATGATGTAAAAACTGATAAAACAAGATTCTCTTTGCTGGAAAAATGCTTAAAAATAGTAACCTTAGAAACTTGTGCTTTTCTTGCGATAGCATCTATGCTAGTTTCTGCTACTCCATTTTTGAAAATTAATTCCTGGGTAGCATTCACAATTGCAGCCTTTTTCATTTCCTTTCTTTTTTCGTATCCATTCAACCATATCACCTACCTCTTTTATAATTCTAAATAAAAACAGTACAAATATTAATCATATTATATAAGAGATAATGAACCATTTCAAATACATTGGTTCATATTATATTGACATGCTAGTGGATATTAAAATATAATGAACTCAAAAAAACAAAAAAGTTCATAATATTGAGGAGTGATTTTATGAGCCTAATGAGTAAAATGCTGAGCAAATCCGCCAAGCTTCCACCTGCAGAAACACGTTTGATAGGTAAGGAACGAGATCTAGAAATAATTATGACCGATGGTGCTGTTTTACTTGCAGATCATTACTATCCACTGGACTTGAAAAACAGGCCAACAATAGTAACACAATCCGTTTATAATAATAGAAAAATGGGCATATCAAATATCGAAATACTGGTGGAACAAGGGTTCCAGGTACTTGTTGTGAGCAGTCGGGGTACCGGTGGTTCATCAGGGGTCTTAAATCCCTTTCATCAGGAGCGTTCAGATTGCACAGATGTAATACAGTGGCTGAAGCAGCAGTCCTGGTTTAATGGTGTCTTAGGGACACATGGGGCAAGTTACCTAGGATATACACAATGGGCTTTTGCAGCTACCGGCGACGAATGTTTAAAAGCAATGAGCACATGTTTGGTTGGAGCTAATGCTTATGATTTTATTTATGATGGCGGAGCATTTAATCTTGAAATATTCTATGCATGGATAGGGATGGTAGACGCCCTTAATAAATCTTTCTTTGCCCATTTGAAAAATAGCATTTTGGGAACAAAAAAGAGGTCAGAGAATTTAAAAAGCTTACCTTTGGAAAGCCTAGATGTTTCACAAACTGGTAAAGAGGAAAACTATTGGAGAGAGTGGCTTGCACATCCATCTAAAGAGGATAAATACTGGATTTCTGCCAATTTTCAAAAGGATATAAGTAAAGTGGATGTCCCTAATCATATGGTAACTGGCTGGTATGATGTTATGCTTCCTAGCCTTATGAAAGATTATGATTTATTGTGTTCGTCCGGAAAAAGACCATTTTTGACCATTGGTCCATGGTCCCATTTTGAGGGTGAAGCTTCTTTTCAATCCCTGCATCACTCAATCATATGGATGCGTGCCATGCTCCTGGGCGAAAAAAAATTATTAAGAAAAAACCCTGTACAAGTATATGTTATGGGCGCAAATGAATGGCGCGAATACGATTCGTTTCCGCCTACAGGAATAGCAGATCAAACTCTGTTTCTACAGCCTGGCAAGAAGTTAAGTAAAAACAAAGCACCCGATTCACAACCAGACACTTATATCTATGACCCTTCTAATCCAACCCCAAGTGTCGGTGGTGCATATCGTATGGCGGGAAGCGGTAAATCAGTAGTTGACAATAGCGAGCTGGAAGCTAGAAATGATGTTCTTATTTATGAAACAGAAGCCTTGATAAATGACTTGGAGATCATTGGTCGATGTGAAGTTACATTATTTTTCTCATCAAGTGTTTCATGTCCGGATTTCTTTGTTAGGGTCTGTGATGTGCATCCTAACGGAGCCTCTTATAATGTGTGCGATGGGATTTTGCGTGTAGCTCCTGAAAACAAACAATATCAAGGAGAAGAAGTATACAAAATCACCGTAGAGTTAGCCCCCACCGCTTATCGTTTTTTAAAAGGGCATAAAATACGTTTGCAGGTTTCAAGTGGTTCTTTCCCACGTTTTAATCGCAATTTAGGAACAAATGACTCTATAGGCAAGGATACAACATTTGTGAAAGCTAAACAGCAAATATTCCATGACCAACTGCTTTCGTCATGTATTTATCTGCCCGTCATGAATGGTGCGTTAAATAATTAGAGATTGTTGGCACAAAAAATCCAGCCGATATCCATACTTGATCATCATCGGCCTATAATGCAAAAACAGCTGATTCATTCCTCGGAATGTAATGTTAATGACAGGCAAGGCACCCTACGTTATAATATCGTAGAGTGCCTTGCTTGTTCTTTTTCATTATGCTTCCACATCCACCGTCACGCCGTAGCCTCATAGGGACAGGGGGACAGGTAACTTGTCCCGCTCTGTAAGCTGGTTTACATGCTCGCCAATATTCTTTTTAAGTAGAAATATCCCTATAAGGATTACTATGCTGTATAATGATAAGCCAGTTTAAGGGATATAATTCCAACCACCCACCGCCTATTAATGGGTCAGCAAGATGGCCTAGGGAAAAGGCGGTGTTAGTAATAATTTCATAAATGAGTGTATCAAGAAATGTAGCACTAGCTACTGCAGCCAGAATAAAATTTTTATTCTTCAATCTCAGGTAAGCTCCCAAACAGATTTGAATATTTTATCATACTCAAAGAGGTGTAATAATGCAAGAAAAGTTTATACCAGTTCGAATTGGAGATGTGATTAAACTCGATATTCACAGTATGGGGCACTCAGGCGAAGGTATCGGAAGGCTGCATGATATGGTGGTTTTTGTACCAGGTGCACTGGTTGGCGAAAAGGTTAGAGCGACAATCAAAGAGATTAAAAAAACCTTTGCTCGAGCCCAGCTCATAGATATTATCGAGAAAAGTAATAATCGAATAGAGCCAGCTTGTCAGACAGCCCTTGAAAGAAGTGGATGATAAAATTAACGAGATCGTCACTACTCTGGATGAATTGATTAACAAGTATAAAGTAACTCCTTATCATTGGGGAAGGAGAAAGGGATTCTTAAGGAATATAATGATTCGCCGGGGACATACAACCGGGGGGAAGTAATGGTTGTATTTGTAACTACCTCTGATAAATGGGCTATAGAACAACTGGTCTTCAGTCAAGATATCGGACAAGTTAAAAGTAGAAACAATCCTGGTTTATTTATTTAACAAGCTAAAGTATTTTCAAAGTCATATGGTGACATCATACCACAATGTTCATGAATTCTAACGGTGTTGTAAAAAGTTTCAATATAACTCGGTGCATGGTCAATCAGACTTTAAGAACGACCCGACACTACTTGAGGATTTTATGCCCTGGTCGGAAAAACTGCCTTACTACTACCGTAATAATTAAAATTGCATCTATTGCGCAAACCCCGGTGTCAACATTTAAGTTGTACCGGGGTTCGTCATGTCAATGCACCTGAATATTAAGCGCTTACTTTGCATTCACCCCTAATGGCAGTTGTACAATAAAAATACTACCTTCTCCAAGTTGGCTTTGTACTTCAATAGTTCCTTCACATAGTTCGATAATTCTCTTGACTAAAGTTAACCCTAGTCCATTTCCAGCCAATGAATGTGAGTTGTCACCCTGGTAGAATTTGTCGAATATATGCCTCATGGTTTCATCACTCATGCCGTATCCGTTATCCTCAATCCAGAAGGTGGCCTTTTGCCCGCTCCTCCATAGACCCACTTTTAATACCCCGCCATTGTTAGTGTACTTGATGGCATTATCAAGTAGATTAACCCAAATCTGTTGAGTTAAATTTTTATCACCGAGTATTTCAATTCCATCTTCAAGTTTAATGTCAACGTGAAGATTTTTACTGCTCCACTTCGGTTCTAACATTACAATTGCCAGTCTGATTTGTTCATCTAAGTAATAATTTGATTTTTTACTAATAATTTCCGTGCTTTCTATTTTTGAGAGGTTAAGAATGTTAGTAGAAAGGTCAACTAGTCGCTCGGACTCTTGTACAATAATATTTAGATATTCCTGCCTTTCCTCAGCGCTGACATCCCCCGCTTGTAACAGCTTTGCGAAACCACTGATTGAAACTATTGGCGTTTTGAATTCATGAGAAAAGTTTCTCACAAAGTCGCTGCGCAGAGTTTCAATACTTGTTAATTCCTGTACCATTTTATTAAAACTAACAGCCAGCGCATCTAATTCAAAAACGAAACTGCCTTTTACACTGACTGAAAAATTACCTTTAGCCACCTTATCGGTGGCTTTCATCATGTCTCGAATAGGTTTGACAGAACGCTGACTTAATAATGCTGCAATTACAACACCCATAAAAATACTGATATACACCATAACAAAAATTGCCCTGCTTGGACTTGAGGTGCTTTTTAAATCCAAGATGCCCATTTCAGATAACATATAGGCAATAAAACCAGCCGATAAAATGGACAAAAGCATGACTAGAAAAACCAAAGCTACCAAAGAAACAGCAAGACTGATTTTCGGGGGAAGCCTTTTTTTTATTCGCTTCATACACGCCTTCCAATTTTATACCCCAAGCCGCGCACAGTCACAATTTCAAAATCGGGGTTGTCTCTGAATTTATCTCGTAATCTGTTGATATGGACATTCAGGGTATGTTCGTCTGTTTCAGTCTCAAGCCCCCAAATTTCGTCCATTATTTGATTGCGAGTAAAAATTATATTAGGATAACTCATGAGTTTAAAAAGAAGCTGAAATTCTTTCTTTGGTAAAGTAAATTGTTTATTTTTCCATGAAACGGTAAGAGTATTGTAGTCTGCTGTGGTTTCGCCCATGACTACTCTGTGTTCACTGGTAATTTGCGCCCGACGCAAGAGCGCCTTTATTCGGAATAGCATTTCCTGTTCATCAAAAGGTTTCGTCATATAATCATCAGTTCCGGCAAGAAAACCTTTATGTTTGTCTTCTGTTTCTTGATTAGCGGTTACCATCAGTATGGGAATGTTTTCACCAACATTACGCAATTGCTCACAAAATTCATAGCCATCCATGCGGGGCATCATCAGATCCAAAACAATCAAATCAAATCGCTGTGTTTCCATCCTGTCAAGTGCTTCAAGACCATCTTTTGCAGTATAGACGTTATATCCGTAGCGTTTTAGAACAGCGCACATTAGTTTTTGAGTATTTATATCATCTTCGACAATTAAAATATCAAACAATGTAGTTATGTCACCTCCATTTTATATAGTATATCACCTATAAAGTAAACTGAACATCAACGAACTTTCCTGTGAAAATTGAGGTTCAGTTGATGTTTCAAAATTAAAGTTCATTATAGCGTTAGTCAAAATAAAGACGCAAAAAGAAAATCTCAAAAGGAGTGTCGCAAATGGACAAAACAAGCAGTGGCGGATCCGTTGCAATACAGATGGATGGCCTCACAAAAAAATTCGGTAATTATCGCGCAGTTAGCGATCTTTCACTTGACGTGAGTAGTGGTGAAATATTCGGGTTTCTTGGTCTGAATGGGGCAGGTAAATCGACCACAATCAAGATGATGCTTTCATTGCTAAAACCCTCATCCGGCAGTATCTACATGCTGGGGAATAAAGTTGACTCCGGAAGTCACAAGTTATGGGAGAAAATTGGCTATTTGGAGGAAGCTACTTATTATCCAGGGCTTAATGTGGTAGAAAATTTAGACATTGTCCGCCGGATGCAAATGATATCTGACCGCCAATCAATTACTCGCGTGATACAGAAGCTCGGTTTAGAAGCTCATAAAAATAAGAAAGCTAAAAATCTATCTCTGGGAAACAAACAACGGTTAGGGTTAGCTAAAGCAATGATCCACAATCCAAAGATTTTAATTTTGGACGAACCCATCAACGGTCTTGACCCCGCTGGTGTCGTGGAAGTCAGGGAGATGCTTTTCGATTTATCGAAAAATTTCGGTGTTACTGTTTTTATATCTAGTCATCAACTGGAAGAACTTTCAAAACTGGTTGATCGAATTGGAATAATCCATGAAGGACAGTTAATCCAGGAAATCAAAATGGCGTATTTGGAACAGTCTTTACAAAAACACATGGTTCTGGATGGCCGCAATAAAAATGCAATGAAACATATACTCGTGGAACATAGATATAGTTTTGAGGAAAGCACAGATGGACGCTTGTTGCTTTCGGAAGGCCCCGCGACTGAAGAACCCGAAAGATTGGCAGAACTCCTGGTTCGTTTGGGTCATCCCCCAACCCAACTAAACATTGTTACCGAAGATCTAGAAGGTTATTTTTTGCGAATCATACAAAGCACAAGGAGGATACACTGATGAAGATATTTTCATTTGTACATTGCGAAGCCCTTAAAGTATTGCGTTCAAGTGTTTTTTGGATTGTTGTTGCTGCATTTGCCACAATGCCAATTATGCTTGGTTTAGTCACTTATATCAATGCTGTTGATGCCGGCTGGGTGCCTTATTTAACGGATTTACTTGGTTCCATTACTGCTCTTTTGGTGATTGGTTTTTCTTTCACCGCCTGTTGGGTTTTCGGACGGGAATATACAGATAAAACGATCAGTGAGTTGCTTGTGAAGCCTGTATCTAAACTTTATGTGGTGCTGTCAAAGTTCATCGTAATTTTTCTTTGGGATGTACTGTTGGCCTTCTTCATGTTTGCGGTTGTGTTCATTATGGGTATTTTGATTGGTCTTAATGGTGGGACAGGATTGCTTATCATGAATAGCTTTCTTGTTTTTATGGGAACATCACTGCTAATTATGGTTGTCAGCACAATAAGTGCCCTGTTGGCGAATGTCAGTAAAGGATATTTAGCCCCTATTGGGCTTGCGTTCCTTATTGTGATCATTTCCAATGTCGTTGCGCAGGCTGGGCTTGCCGCTTACTTTCCCTGGACAATTCCGGCATTGTTCATTTCAAATGTTCCTCTTGGCTTCGCCAGCATCGCCATACTTGCTATTACAGGAATAACGGGGTTTGTTGGAACAGTCGCATGGTGGAGGTTTGCCGAACAGCAATAGATTCAATCAGGCTTTTTTGCACAATAATCATAGGTTATAAGCTTCTACATCATTGGCCTGGCGTCAAGATTTTCTGCTGTCAGCTCGACTCCATCGCGCCCTTTGAGCCATTGGAAGAAGCCGACTCAGCTGGCCTTGTCCTCATTCATGCCCTCAGCAGCGCCTAAAACCTCGCGGTAGCCGTCCTCATTGACGGCGATTACTACCAAAATCGCCATATTTTCGTATTCTCCGCGCCCCAGTTGCGGCGCAGATACATTCCATCCACGTGGAGTGTATAATAATGATGACGTATTGAGATCCTAAGGGCAAATAAGGCGAGTCAACCACTAAATGTAGTTGTTAGAGAGCAAAAAAACGGGCTGAAAAAGTGTATTTTCGGCCCGTTTTTGAATTTTTATAGATAACATTAGAATTTCCAGATTTATGGATCTAACTAAAAAGAATCCGGTGAAACAGCGACAAGATGGTTAAACTCACTCATTGATTTCGCCAGGTCATTCCACTTTGTGTCAAAATCCATTACCGGAAATAGCGCATCGACCGCAATAAAAACACCGCCTGATCTCAAAATCCGAATTCACCAAGCTTGATTTGTATGGTATCATCCACACCTGAGAGCACAAAATTACGCTTTGCCTGTTCTGTTGCAGTATTGTCAAATTCAATTGTTGTGATTGTTCCACGAGGAGTTGTGGAAATATTCTTTATTTAGAGGTTCATTCCACCGGAAACTTCAATTCGTTGCCCCGTAATCCAGCGTGCATCTTCCGTACAAAGAAATGCAACCACTCCTCCAATATCATCTGGCTCACCGACACGTCCAAGTGCCGTAGCTGCTTTAACATTCGCTTTATACTGAGCATTATCCCGGATAATACCACCTGCGAAATCGGTGGCTATGGGACCTGGAGCTACTGCATTTACTCGAATGCCTCTTGAACTCAGTTCTTTTGCCTGGTATCGCGTGAGTGTTTCAATAGCCCCTTTCATGGACGCATAAGCGGAGTATCCCGGCATACTCGCCTGTGCCAATCTGCTTGAGATATTGATGATACCTCCGCCGTCGCTGAGGTAGTTCAGTGCTTTTTGTGTAAAGAAATAAACGCCTTTAAACTGAATATTCATCAGCTCATCAAACTGATCTTCGGTGGTATCTTCAAAAGGAACATTTATACCAACGCCCGCGTTGTTGACTAAATAATCAAATTGTTTCGTGTTAAAGGTCATTTTCATCAACTCTGCAGCCTGCTCAAAAAATGCGCCGAACGACCGGATGTCGCCGATATTTAGGTTCAGAGCGGTTGCCCTGCTGCCGGTTTTCTGGATTTCTTCCACCACCTGCAAAGCTTCCTCTTTTTTACTGTGGTAGGTGATAATTACATCCAGACCTTTTTGGCCGAGCTTAACCGCCATGTTTTTGCCCAATCCTCGGCTTCCACCGGTGACTAAAACTGTTTTTTTGCTCATAGTTTACATCTCTCCTTAAAATTAAAAATTCATTCATACCTGCTGGAGAGACGAAAAAACGCACTCTCCAACCAGATAGGTCAGACAGTGCGTTGGCTTACGTGAACGCTTACGTGATAACTTTTTAAATTATTATATACTACTATATATTATTTTATGTTTTAAATCAATCATCTAAATCCAAATAAATAATAATTATACAGACAATACACAACACATTTATAATATTTAAGTTGTTGTAAAACAACGGAAAACGATATTACTCCAGATTTTCATAGGATCAATACTATGGTTGGTATAATATTTTGAGTATTTGATTCGAAATATTTAGACGTCTATAATTAAAATAATAAATGAAAAAATTAACAAGCATTTATTTACTTAGCTAAAGAAATTTGGAGGTTGAAGCAATGGGAGATTACAAAATTGCTGTTTTACCTGGTGATGGTATAGGAATTGATGTAACAGCTGAAGCGGTGAAGGTATTAAAAGCAGTGGCAGCTCTTGATGGTGGGATTAATTTTGAATTTCAGGAGTTCCCCTGGGGTAGTCAATACTACTTAGCGCATGGCGAGATGATGCCGAAGGATGCTATAGATACCCTTGCTGGGTTTAACTCGATTTTGCTTGGGGCTGTAGGAGATCCAACTGTGCCAGATCATGTTACTTTGTGGGGAATGCTTTTACCTATTAGACAGCGTTTTCAACAATATGTTAATCTTCGTCCCTCAAAACTTCTCCCTGGGATTGAGAGCCCACTGCGCGGCAAAGGAGTAAAGGATATTGATATCGTTTTTGTACGGGAGAATATGGAGGGTGAGTATTCAAGTGTAGGGGGGAGAATGCACCAGGGCACAGCTGCCGAAGTTGCTTTGCAAACTGGCGTCTTTACACGATATGGTACAGAACGAATTATTCGTTATGCCTTTGAAGTTGCTCAGAAGCGTCCGAAGAAACATCTCACCTCAGTTACCAAGTCCAATGCTTGTTGTTTCAGTATGGTTTTTTGGGATGAGGTGTTTAAAGAGGTCGGAAAGGATTACCCTGATGTTCTCACTGACCAGTACCTCGTAGATGCCATGGCTGCTTCATTAATATTGCATCCAGAAAAGTTCGATGTTGTAGTTGCTTCGAATATGTTTGGGGATATCTTAACGGATATCGGCTCCGCAATTATGGGTAGTATGGGTCTGGGGGCTTCTGCAAATATTGAGCCCACCTTCAAATATCCTTCGATGTTTGAACCCATACACGGCTCAGCACCAGATATTATGGGGATGGGAATTGCCAATCCTTTAGCGGCCATCGGCTCTGCAAAGATGTTGCTTGAACACCATGGTGAGCATAATATGGCCGAATTAGTTAGTAAGGCAATTGAACAGCAAGTCGCTGAGCAGAAGGTTTTAACTCCGGATCTGGGAGGAACTGCGAAAACCTGGGAGGTTGGAGATGATATTGTTAGACGGATTCTGGCATCCTGCTAGGAACACCACCTTGGGGTGGCCGTGAATCATACTTTGGTATAAATAACACTACATACGTAGTCAAAAAAAGAAGGAGGTGTGGTACCCCCATAATTCCAGTAATTAAGGTTTGTGCTAACCCCATAACCGTAGAAACCATGTGTGATCTTGGTGAAAATTCCAGAATATTATGAACATATTTTTACTTGCGAAATAGGCTTGTATATCTGTTCAAAATTAGAGGAGGCATACACGTGCGTAAAATCAAGTTAGTTGCTATATTGATGACTTTAATTATGATGCTTTCATTTGTTACTGGATGCGGTCAAAATGGTGAAGACCAAGCTAAAAAAGCAGACTCTAACTATCCTGAAAAGCCCATTAACATGGTCATTGCCTTTACTGCTGGTGGTTCCAGTGATGTGCAGGCACGTATTATGCAAAAATATTGGAACAAATATGTTAATCAGCAATGGACATTTGTTTACAAAACCGGTGCTGGCGGAGCCATTGGTTTTACTGAAATAGCAAATTCTAAGCCGGACGGCTACACCATTGGTGGTGTAAACATACCACACATGGTTCTACAGCCCATTGGACAGGGTGCCAAGTTCAAGCCCGAAGACTTTGCTTACATTGCCCAGGTTGTTAATGATCCTCTAGTGTTAGCCGTTAGGAAAGACAGCAAGTTTAAGTCTGTGCAAGAAATTATTGACTTTGCTAAAGCTAACCCAGAAAAGCTTAAAACAGGTATTGTAGGAACTTATACAGGTTCACATTTAGCCTTGTTAGACTTTCAAGATAAAACCGGCACTAAAATGGCTCAGATTGTTTATAAGGGTACTGCCGATCAGAATGCTGCACTGTTGGGCGGCGAAATTGATGTAATGATGGGCTTCTACAATGACGTAATGCGCAACCTGGAGCAAATGACTATTCTGGGTATTACTACTGATGAAAGATACGAGCCTCTACCAGATGTTCCTACCGTAAAGGAACTTGGCATTGATATTATCTCAGATGTCCGTCGTGGTTTTGTTGCACCCAAGGGAATTGGTGAAGACCAGTTAAACTTCTTACGTGAAACTTTTAATAAGATTGCCAATGACCCAGACTATATTGCAGATATGGAAAAAGCTGGTCAGCCCCATGATTATCTAAACGGCCCAGAGTTTGAAAAGTATGTAATGCAACAACAGGAAGAAGCAAAGGTCTTATTAGAGAAATTTGACTTGATTAAGAATTAAATCAAAGGGCGTTAAGGGTAGGGAGATGAACTCCCTACCCTTAACTATTAGTTAACTATCGAGGAAAGAGGTGACTCTATATGGGAACAGATGCGGTTTGGGTTATTGAATGCATTAACACCAGAATAAGGCAGATGCCTTAAATTATTATTGGTTTCACAGAATTAATGTAAATACTTGAAAAGTTATTGCAAGTATAGTATTTTTCCTATGAGAGGAGGTTGTTAAAGTGTCGCAAAAAGAATTGAATTATATTCTGAAAGTGCTTGAAGAGGGTAGTTTTTCAAAAGCAGCAGAAAAGCTCTATATTTCTCAACCATCTTTAAGTGAATACATTAAAAGGACTGAAAAAAGAATTGGAACACCTCTCTTAAATCGACAAGCCAATACAGTTTCTCTTACTGAGGCGGGAAAAATCTTTGTGGAAAGCGAACGCAATATCGTTCGGCAACGTGAGAATACTCAAAGGCAAATTAACGATTTGATACATTTAGACTGTGGTCAAGTTACGATTGGTGTTTCAGTTTTCAGATGCAAGCAATTTTTAACTCGAATTATCTCGATATTTAAAGAAAAATATCCCAAAGTTGACGTTCTAATAGAAGAAGATGTCACTGAAAATCTTGTATATTATGCGGAGCAAAGCATTACCGACTTTTCTATTGTTCTATTACCGACAAATATTAAAAGCTTAAATTCTGTTTGGTTATTTGATGAAAAGATAGTCGTTGCGGTAGCAAAAAACCACTACTTTATCCAAAATAATATCTTACCGGTTTCTTTTACGCGCCCGTTCCCCCCGGTTGATTTTTCTTTGTTTAAAAATGATAATTTCATATCTATGAAACCAGGCATAGAATTAAAAAAATATTTCTTCAATCTATGTCAACATTACGGCTTTTCTCCTAGAGTTGTTATAGAAACTAAAAGCCATGAAATTGCAGCAACCTTAGCTGGAGTTGGACTTGGTATAACTATTATTCCTGAATACTACGCAGAACGAGATATATCAAGCAATCAATCATTATGCTATTACCATTTAGAAAAAGGAATCGAACCTAGGCAGGTTGGGTTAGTATATTCTTCAAAAAAAGCTTTATCTCATGCGGCAGCTGCGTTCAAGGATATACTCGTTTCAGAAATAAGAAGCAAAAATGACTCCCAATATAAAGAGTGATGCACTGAGATTTTCGCTGTAGCCCAGAAATATGGATATAATAATCATAATAGCACCAACTACTGCAGCCAGAATAAATTTTATATTCTTCAATTTTAGGTACACTACCAAACGGATTTAAAAATTTTACCATAATCAAATAGGTGTATAATGCAAGAAAGTTTATAGGTGAATTGAATAACAAGTATAAAAAATAGCTCCTTTAGGATTGGAGAGATAATAATAGGAAATACAGATAAGTTTGAAATGATAGCAAATACATATGACACTCCTGAAAGGGTCCAAATTGCAAAGGTATCATCAGATGCTATTCGTGAATATTTAGTTGATGCTAAAAACAAGAATGCCATTGATTTTGGATGTGGAACAGGTCTTGTTGGTATGAACTTATTGAATGATTTTCGATCTATACTGTTTTTGGATACATCGCAAAACATGATTCATCAAATTAAGCAAAAAATTTCCCGTTCTAATATACAGAATGCAGATACATTATGCTTTGATTTTGAAAAAGATAGTCTATCGGATTTAAACACTGACTATATTTTTATGGCTCAGGTTCTACTCCATATTAAAAATGTTGAATTAGTTTTATCCAGGTTATATGATGTTTTAAATGTCGGAGGACATTTACTAATCGTAGATTTTAATAAAAATGAAGAGATAGTCTCAGATATGGTTCATAACGGATTTGAACAGGTAAAGCTAGCCGATATTATGACTAAAATAGGATACAAAGATATTCAGTCCAAAACATTTTATAATGGAAGTAAAATATTCATGGGACATGATGCATCTATGTTTATTCTTGATTCACAAAAATAAATGAGCCAAAACCTTTATAACATTATTAATTCGATTCCTGTTTCAGACAATAGGTCATATCCTCCCCATTCTTGATAATTCCAATTTGAATCTTCAGAGGATTCTAAGTGAATATTTAAGTATGTTTTATGTTCCCTCAGACTAATGGTTTGAGGGAATTTTGCTTTAGGATATTGTACAAATACCAGAATTATGGATATTGCATGTTTGTTTAGCTCTGCTAAAATTTGCAAGGTCGCCTACTTATATTTTCCAGCCTCCTGTTTAAGATTAATTTAAGCTTTAAGTTATATCATCATTATATGCTTAAAATTAACATACAAAGAAGGGAAGATAATTATGAATATTAAGAAGACTGAATCAGTAAGACAAAGAAAACATTTTACAGTACTAATAACCCTTTGTCTATCCATTATTTTAGGGGTGCTTTCTGGCTGCAGCAGTACTAAATCAAGTATAGAAAGTACAGGTGATACTTCTGAATATGCTGAAAAAATATTTGGAGCTGATATTATCTCCATTGAAATTATTGCTGATGATACCGAGTGGCAAGCCATGCTAGATAATGCTATAGAAGAAGAGTATATTAAAGTGGATGTTGTTGTTAACGGTATAAAGTTTAAAGATGTTGGTATTCGTCCCAAGGGAAATTCAAGTTTGACACAGGTTGCTTCTACAGACAGTGATCGTTACAGCTTCCGTTTAAAATTTGACAAATATGTAGAAGATCAAACTTGCTTTGGCCTGGAGAGCTTTGTAGTCAACAATATGCTGGGAGACAATTCGTATATGAAGGAGTATATTTCTTATGACCTTATGAAAACAATTGGTGTTGAAAGCCCATACTTTGGATTCTCCAATATTACTGTAAATGGCAAATCATGGGGGTTATATCTTGCGGTTGAATTGTATAATGATAGCTATGAAGAAAGAGTTTTTGATGACACCTCTGGTATGCTCTACAACGTAAAAATGAATATGAGTAATGCTGGTGAATCAGGCATTTATAATAAGTATGACGGTCAAAATAAACAAGATGCCAATACGAAAAGTAGCGACTCTAATATGAATAATGAGATGTTTTTCAAAGACAAGGGCGGAAACATGGGCGCAAGCAATAGCGGTGGTTCTTTACAATATATTGATGATAAATCATCCAGTTATAGTTCTATTTTTGATAACGCCGTTGGTAAGAGTGAGGAAGCTGATTATCAGCGTGTAATAATGGCGCTAAAAGCTTTATCAACAGGAACAGATCTCGAAAAACATTTTGATGTAGATGCTATATTAAAATACCTTGCGGCTCATACTATCGTAGTAAATCTGGATAGTTATTCATCATCTATGGCGCAAAACTATTATATCTACGAGAAAGATGGAAAAATTACTATTCTGCCTTGGGACTATAACTTAGCTTGGGGTGGCTTTCAAAGCAGTGATGCTGCCTCAGTTATTAACTTCCCAATTGATACACCTGTTAGTGGTGTAGAAATGGCAGACCGTCCACTTTTGGAGAAGCTATTTGCTAACAGCAAATATTTAGAAAAATATCATCAGTATATGCAGGAGCTTATCGACAGCTACTTCGCTGATGGTAAATTCGAAGCCAAGGTTCAGGAATTAAACACACTAATTTCTAATTATGTAAAAGAAGATTCAACGGCTTTCTGCACATATGAAGAATACCAAAAAGCAGTAAAATCATTGACAACCCTTGGAAATCTTCGTGCCAAAAGTGTACAAGGACAGCTTGAAGGTACTGTTCCTAGTACAACTGCTGAACAAAAAGTCAACTCTGATAAACTGATCAGTGCTGGAGACTTAAATATAAGAGATTTAGGATCAATGATGGGCGGCAAAGGGGGACCACCTCAAGGTGGTTTAAATGGCGGCAATCAATTTCCCAGGGGCAACTCATTGGACATGGATATAATGCAAAAAGCAATGAGAATTATTCAAGACGCAAGTGGTACAATAAGCGATGAAGTCAAGACAAAATTAAGAGAACTTGGTTTAAATGACGAGGAAATTTCCATGTTTGAGCACATGAAGAACATGGAAAATACGAACAATAGGCCTATACCTGGGCGAGGCAATACAAGTAAAAACAATTAATAATCTTCAGTCTGTAAAAAATCCATGCGGGTGTATGCCGTATTTTATGATTGTATTCTGGGGCAATTGTCTATTTAGTCAACTGCCCCCTTTAGAGCAGCATTATACCATAGAGTGTAAGAACTCATTTAAAATTTTTGGCGTGAAAAAAGATATCCGTAGTGGTTATTGAGCTGAGAAAAATACTTGCTATGCTTACCATCTGGCGAAATCAAAGAAGCTTGACAGTCAGCTATGAGGATGATATATTTGTTTAAAATATGTTATAACGCACAAAATGCTAATATAGCAACGAGCAAAAGTATTTAGAAAGGCTGATATGTGTGACTGATCCAAGTTCAAATATAGGTTCTATTTTAAAAAGAGTAAGGTTTGAACGAAGCTTGTCATTAGAGGAAGCTTCCAACTTGACAGGAGTAAGTAAAGCAATGTTAGGACAGATTGAAAGAAGAGAATCAAACCCCACAATTTCAGTACTATGGAAGATTTCTACAGGCTTACGTATTTCATTTTCTGAGTTGTTGGGCAGTGATAGCAATAATTATGAAGCAATATCAATAAATCAAATAGAGCCTGTATGTGAATCAGACGGTAAAATGATATTATATGATGTATTTCCCTTTAACCCGATATCGGGATTTGAATATTTTTTCATTAAATTGCTTCCCGGTGCTAAACACACCTCCACACCTCATTATAATTCGACGGAAGAATATGTTGTGGTAACAAAAGGAACCCTTGTCATGACTGTGGAAGACCAGACCTTCGAGCTTCTTGCTCCAGCCGCTCTAAAATTTAAAGCAAATAAGGAACACACCTATTGTAACCCATATGATACCGAAGTTGTTTTTCAAAGCATAGTCAAATATTAAGGATAGAACCAGAAGATTATTAATAATTTCTGGTTTTATTTTAAGAGTAATGAGCGTTAAAACAAACAAAATATGTTAAAACATATCGAAAAGTAAAGGGGGAAAATCGTGAGTACTGAGAGGATTGAAGGGGCAAGACAAAATTATATCAATTCAAAGCCTGCTATTTCCTATGAGAGGGCAAGGATATGGACGGAATCACACAAGAAGACTGAAGGAGAAGCGGTTCCTATAAGAAGGGCCAAAGCATTTAGAGATACCTGCCAACGGATTGATGTAAATATATTCAACGGAGAGCTTATTGTAGGAGTCATTGGCGAATTCAGAAAATGCGGTATTCTAACCCCTGAATTTTCCTGGACCTGGGTAGACAGGGAGATGGACAATTTCGATAAAAGAGTCCAGGATCCATATGTTATGACCGATGAGCAGAGAGACTATGCCAGAAAACATATTTTCCCATATTGGAAAGGAAAATCCTTGGAGGAAGCATTTCTGGCGCAGTTGCCTGTGGAAACTGCAAAGGTTGTTGTTGATACGGGCTTTGTTGACAATGATTCAAAATGGAGACAGGCTGTTGGTGAAATAACTCCGGATTACCAGGATGTTTTATTCAAAAAGGGCTTTGGCGGAATCATCAGAGAAGCTAAGGAGCATCTTTCAAAGCTATCGAGAACTTCAGCAGAGGATCTGAAGAAAAAGGATTTCTACAATTCAATAATTATAACTTCAGAAGGCATTATCACATTGGCAAGAAGATATTCGGAAAAGGCCAAGGAATTAGCGGCAGTTGAAAAGGAACCTGCCAGAAAAGCTGAGCTATTGAAAATATCCGATATATGCAGCAGGGTACCGGAGAATAGCCCAGATAATTTCTATGAAGCTATCCAGTTCCTGTGGTTTACACAAATCGGGGGAATTATCTCGGAAAATCCGTTGGCATTGAATATAGGTAGATTTGATCAGTTTATGTATCCATATTACAAAGCTGATATAGAAAAAGGAATTATGACAAAGCAACAGATTCAGGAGCTGATAGAAGCATTATGGCTAAAACTATCAGAATGGGTCTGGACGATATCTGCAAATACAGCCGAATTCTTTGCAGGGTATAATCAGTTTCAGAATCTTACTGTTGGAGGAAAAACTAGAGAAGGAAAAGACGCTACCAATGACCTATCCTATATGTGTTTGAAAGCAACTGAAGCAGTAAAGACTCACCAGCCTGGGCTAAGTGTCAGGATACATCAAGATTGTCCCAGTCAATTCTTAGATGCTGTAACCCATTTGGTTAGCAAAGGCACAGGCTTTCCTGCCATACACAGTGACAGTGCAGGGTACCAGATGCTTATAAATGCAGGCTATGAGCCGGAAGATGCAAGGGATTGGAACAACTGTGGCTGTGTAGTCCCACATTTTCGCAAAACTTACGAATGGACTTCAGCAGTTAATATTAACTTTACCGCAGCCTTGGAATTTGCATTGAACCGGGGTAAGAGCAGGATTTCGGGAGATAAGATAGGCCTAGATGAAAAGGCTCCGACTGATTTTAAGACTTATGAAGAAGTTGAAGCTGCATTCTACAGACAATTTGACTATTTGATTGAACAGTCTGTAATGGCTACCTTGTTGGCACAAAAACTTCATAAGGAAATGGTGCCGAGGCCATTCCTGTCTTCATGTATAGAAGAATGCATAACAAGCGGTAAGGACTTGGTTGATGCAGGTGCAAAATACAATGTGGGACCGGTTCTTACAGGTATAGGCCTGGCAGTAACATCAAATTCTCTGGCAGTCATCAAGAAGCTTGTATTTGAAGACAAGATGGTAGATATGGAAACCCTCATAAAGGTACTAGAAGCTAACTGGGAAGGACATGAGGAATATAGACAATTGGCACTTGCTGTACCGAAGTATGGAAATGACATTGACTATGTAGATGATATTGCATGTAAAATAGCAAATCACTACTATAAGGAAGGGCACAAATATAAAGATATAAACGGCAACAATTTCAACACTGCCTTTATGGGCATATCAAACTATCTACCAACTGGTAAGGTCCTAGGAGCAACCCCTTGCGGCAGAAAAGCAAAAGAACCGTTATCCGAAGGGGTATCACCCTTTGCCGGTTCAGATGCTTCCACACCACTTGCAGCGATGCGTTCGGCAGCTAAGCTAAATCAGGATGTACATTCGGGAGGAACATTACTGAACCTGAGATTAAATGAAGACCTGGTAAGTACAAAAAGGGGACAAAGCAATTTGGGAGCAATGATACAGACCTTCTTCTCCCTAGGTGCATTTCATGTACAGTTTAATACCATATCTACTGAGACCCTGCGCAAAGCTCAGAAAAATCCCGAGAATTACAAAGACCTGTTGGTCAGGGTCGCAGGCTACAGCACACAATTTGTCAATCTGTCTAGGTCAATGCAGGATGCGATAATAGCGAGAACAGCCCATGAAAATTATTAAGCTCAGTTTGAGGCACCGCTAAGAAAACAGCAACTTTAATCCATTCGACCGGAGTGAAGGGAATATTATATGGATACTGGCAGAGGATATTTAATGGAGATACAGAATTTTTCTGTTAATGATGGAGATGGAATAAGAACCGTCCTTTTTTTTGCTGGCTGTCCCCTCAGGTGCCAATGGTGCTCTAATCCAGAAAGTTTATACAAAAATAGGATTTCCTTTTTCGAAAAGACCTGCATAAGATGCGGAAGGTGTGTTCGGGTATGCCAATATCAAGCCTCCTTGAAGCCATATAATCCTCCTGATTGGGAAAAATGCAGGTCTTGCGAGCTTTGTGTAGAGGCATGTCCCACCGGCAGTAGGAAAAAATTAGTACATATTTATACCAGTGAAGAAATACTTAAGCAGATAGAAAAACAAAAAATATTTTATAAATATTCAGGTGGCGGGGTGACCTTTTCCGGCGGAGAGGCAATGCTGCAGCAAGGCCTGCTTAGGGAACTTGCACACAGGCTTTATGACCAAGCCGTGGATTTAGCCATAGAAACCTCAGGGTATTTTGATTTTGATGAGGTTAAGGATATATTGGAGAAAATGGATTTGATATTTGTTGACATAAAGCATATGGACGGGGATAAGCATAATCTTTATACCGGAGTCAGAAATGAGAAGATTTTAAAAAACATAGCCAGATTTAATGAGTTGAATGTACCTGTGGTAGTCAGGATACCGGTTATAGACGGAGTAAATTCAGACATTGAAAACATTAGGGCTACAGCCCAATTTGTTAAAGCTAGCCTTGCTACTCCAAAAATAGAGCTGTTGCCATACCATACCCTGGGTTACGGTAAATATGAGGCCCTTGGTTTGTCAAAGCCCTCAAGGAGCTTTAAAACTCCATTACGGAAGAATTTGCTGGAATTAAGCAGAATAGTTGAGCATGAAGGGGTAGAAATAGTCAGTTATAAATAAGCTATAAAGCATAGATGTTTACCCTATGATAAGCTTTTACTAAATGCGCTGGGCCAAAACCTTAATAACATTATTCCTTCTTGTAAGTAGCCGGAGAAATGTTTGTCTAACAACCGTTACTTTAAAATAACATGATGCAGTATTACCCGCCTGGTCGACGGCTGTGGATGTGACATAAGTGGTACCTAGGGGAAAGAACGATCCAGATGGTGGATTGCTAACAACAGTAACACCGGGGCAATTGTCAGTTGCCATAACGGTGAAGTTTACCCTGGCACCGTTTAGACCAGAAGTATCAAACACTGTAATGTCACCGGAGCAGGTTATTGCTGGTGGTTCATTATCCACAACATTGACAGAAAAGGAGCAGGAGGCAGTATTTCCGCATTCATCTTTAGCTGTACAATTAACTTGGGTGGTACCTACAGGAAAGAAAGAACCGGAAACCGGCTTGCAGGTAATGCTTACGTCAGAACAGCTGTCGATTGCGGTAACAGTGAAGTCGACTTTTGCTCTACATTGACCGGGGTTATTTGGTATGGTGATATTGTCAGGATGAATTATTGTTGGTGGTTGGGTAAATTCATAGGCTCCTACATCACAAGCACTATTTTGTGGGCGAGAAACACCACGTTGATCCATGGTAACTACATCTCCAGCTAGGTCTGTGCAATTCGTAGCCTTGTCAATGGCTATACTTCCGCTCAGTAATGCATGTGTCTCCGTAATCCCTGGTGGATTCAATTCAAGTGACCCAAGTTTGAGTTGCTCAGGACTAACTTGTGTGAAATCTGGACAAGTACCATCAGTATCAAAATTTATTCCAACTGCTGAAAATGTACCGAAGTCAGAGTAATTAGGCCCGACATTATTGGCAACAATCGAATTCTTGATAGTTATATTACCACTCCTATTATAGATACCTGCACCTTCCATAGCCTGATTTTCTGCAATTGTACTAAAACTAATGTTAAGACTTCCTAGCTCAAAAATAGCCCCACCGAGGTTAGCCGTATTGTTAGACAGCGTACTATTTATAAAGGTGAGTGTACCGACATTATAAATAGCTCCGCCAATGTTAGCATAATTGTTAGAGATCGTACTTTTTGTAATATTGATGGTACCGTAATAGTTATTCCAAATACACCCACCATTTAAATCAGTGTTATTATTAGAGAGCGTACTGTTAGCGATGGTGACTGTACCATTATTATAAATTGCGCCACCTTCTAAATAACTTCTATTGTTAGACAGAGTACTATTTATAACGGTCAGTGTACCGACATTATAAATCGCCCCACCAAAGTTAGCCGTATTGTTAGATAGCGTACTATTTATAACGATGAGTGTACCGACATTATAAATAGCCCCGTAGAAACCCGAACCACTTATGATGGATATACTCTGGATAGTTACTTCTATACCGTTTGAGATATTAAAAACACGAAATTGCTCATTACCGCTAATTGCCAGTTTATTTGCACCAGTACCGTTAATGGTTAGGTTCTTATTAATAAGAATTTCTCCAGTGGTTATTGTAATATTAGAAATGGCTTGATCAAAAATAATGGAATCACCTGGCCCAGCATCAAAAATTACTTGCCTAAGTGAGCCTGCACCACTATCATTGTCATTGGTGACTGTGAATGTATTCATTTTATTCTCCCTTCTCAATTTTTTTTATCCAATATCTTATGTGTACGGATTTTAAAGGTGAATGACCCAGAAATTAACATATTATTATTTAGAATGCCAAATAATAATGTGTTAATCAAAGCGTCCCCCGGGCAAGTTATTCTACCAACCCTTGTCTCAACTTAGAAGAAAATAGATTCTTTTATTTAATTTGTATCATCGACGTCTACCAACCATGAGCGATGAAAAAAACAGGGAGGATATAATTGAGCAGGCCAAGAAAGACCAGTCTGCCGGTAAATTTCAATAACACAGGGGGTGGGAAACTTCCTAAAAGATGTCGAAATAAAAAATGGCCGCACTGGGCGACCATGTCATTTATAAGCTTTTTTCAAAATTATGTAGGAAGTAGTGCGGCGGGTGTGTTGCTGTATTTGATTTTTAGTATTCCGGGCCAACGTGGCCCGAAGTCGTATGGCGAATAGGGTGAAGCGAAGTAAACCACAATTATTTTATATCTTTTTCCCAATGTAAAATACATATCCATAATACTGTTTATATTTAGAATACAAGTCTGCCTCACGCCTCAAAAATGAAATCATATCCTCAACAGTTTTATTTCCTGCATGTTTTTTCAAGAATTCCTCTTGCCTTGTTTTTTGGGGAATAAAATAATTGTCTATCCAACAACTTTCAGGTAGCGTAAATGCGGCAACAGGAATATAACCTGTTTTTTGCATGATGGAAATATTATGACCTATTGTTCCTATTTCAGGAACTGCGTCCACCCACCACTTCTCAATTTCAGCGGGGCGTTCTTCGGTAAACCACGACTCATAGGTTACGGCAACATAACCATCTTTTTTGAGGAACCCTTTCCAGTGCTTCAAGCCTTTTTCAAACCCTATATTGGCAATAGCCCCCTCAGACCATATAAGGTCAAATTCTTCATTCTGAAACAGCAAATTATCCATTGATCCGACTATACCTTTTACCCTGTTCTGTAAACCGAGTTTTTCGGCTGTTAGGTTGAGTTTGTCGATCGAACCTGCATAAAGGTCGAGGGCGGTGATGCTTGCTTCTGTATTTTGTGCCAGCACTATTGTTTGAATGCCTGTGCCGCAGCCTAAATCGGCAATTTTAGTTTTGCTTGAAAGGTTGCCGATAAAACTTAATGCCCTAATAGTTTCTTTGGGACTGCCCGGCCCCTGCCGTTCAAGCTCTGTGAAAAATTCATTGATGAGGTCAAATTCAAATTCGTTGATTTTTATTTCTTCCATTGTTAATACTCCTTAGCCTATGATTTTTTTCCTGCCTTTAACTTTTGATAAAACTGCCAACGCTCTGATGATAAATCACCCCTTTCAATGGCAGCGATTACAGCGCACCCCGGCTCGGTCCCATGACTGCAATTTTGAAAGTGGCAATGAGCGGATAGTTCTTCTGTACATGGGACGGAGTTCTTTTCTATAAACCGCTCAATGTGTGCCGATAATAGCTTAGCGGCCTCTTGCTTGTCAGGCGTTGTATCTGAAATACTTACTAACAAATAAAATGGCGCATAAAACTCAAGTGCAAGCTGTTTTGGGTTGCTTTTGTTCCAAATACCTTGTTCAGTCATTTCACGGAACATATCTTCCATATAGCTGACAGGCCCGCTTACAAGGCATTTTTGATACAGTTCCATTATTTCCGGGTTTCTGTATTGCTCCAAAGTCAACATTTTTCTAAAATTACTGGCAAATTCGTCCTCCGTCCAAAAATGAAACTGTGCTTCGATGAAAATCTTAATATTATTTACAGCAGTATTGCGATAGGACGACGGTGATTTGTCAAATGTTTCCTCCGGCACTTCATACTTTTTTGCTCTTTCAACATCTATCTGATAGATACGTTCCACAATGCTGTCGAATATATCCTGTTTATTCTTATAGTGCTTGTATAAAGCCCCTTTTGTCATGCCAAGCTCACCCGCAATATCGCTGACCGAAGCGGCCTCATATCCCTTCCTCGCAAACAAACGAAGTGCAGTATGCAAAATGTTTTCTTTTGTGTCGGCCATCTGAAAATCCTCCCCATATAGTAAACCACCGTTCACTATTATTAAATTATTATAGTCAACGATCGTTTACTTGTCAAGGGGACGGACAGGGGGGGACAGGTTCCTTGTCCCGAGGTGCAAGTAGAATTCTGAATATTGTTCGCTTGCAACACCCCTTGAACAACGAAATTTATATGGCGGAATCTAAGCAATGCTGGCTTATCCGGGAAGCACCAGTAATATGTGTGACGGAAAGCAAATGGAAAAATGCTGCTTATTTGACAAGACCGGAACAGAGGACTTAAAATTACTGGGTGAGACTTAATTAATAAAAAGAAGGTATAAGATGATAGAGATAGGGAAGATACAGACACTCCAGGTGATGAGAAGGACCCCGGAAGGCGCGTATTTAAATTTCAAAGATGGTAAAGACGGATCGGCAATTTTGTTGCCAAGAAATCAGGAACCACGGGAATTTAATATTGGCGATGAAATTGAGGTGTTTGTTTATACAGATTCCGAAGGTGACACCGTGGCTACCGTTAGAAAGCCAAAGCTGACAATTGGTGAATTGGGTCTGTTAAGGGTAGTAGAAACTACAAAATTTGGTGCTTTTTTAGATTGGGGCCTGCCCAAGGATTTGTTATTACCTTTAAAGGAACAAGTGGGTAAGATTTCAACAGGAGACTTATGTTTGGTAGGATTATATATTAATAATAACAATAAAATATGTGCAACAATGCATATATATAATTTGCTAAGCAGTGAATCCCCGTATAAAAAGAATGATAGAGTCAGCGGGACTGTTTATAGCATGAATGGTGATTTTGGATTATTTGTAGCTGTAGATAATAAATACCATGGATTGGTCCATAAAAATGAATTGTTCGGCAATTATAAGGAAGGCGACCAAATAGAGGTTAGAGTTAAAAAAGTAAGGGATGATGGCAAGCTTGAATTAAGTATGAGAGAAGCGGCTTACAATGAAATAGAAAATGATGCTCAAATGATAATGGAACGCTTAAAATTAGGCGGTGGTATTCTTTCGATCAATGACAATAGCTCT
This sequence comes from Desulforamulus aquiferis, assembly GCF_030577015.1. Lineage (NCBI taxonomy): Bacteria > Bacillati > Bacillota > Clostridia > Eubacteriales > Peptococcaceae > Desulforamulus > Desulforamulus aquiferis. The sequence continues at coordinate 35,478 of NZ_JARPTC010000002.1, forward strand.
CCTGAACATATAAAGAATGAGCTTAATATTAGCAAACGTGCCTTTAAAAGGGCCGTTGGGAGACTACTAAAAGAAGGGGCAGTTAAGATTACTGAGGAAGGTATTGAGTTGACGTGGTAGTTGATAGTGGGTGAATTTAAAATGAAAAGGGAAAAGTGCCGATACTATTATTTCGAAGTGATTAATTGCTTTTCAGACTTGGTCAGACTCTTAAAAACTAAATCATAAGAATGGTCAATCATCCAAATTATTTTCTCTTCAGGGATAGAATCGCCTACTTCAACGGTATTCCAATGTCTCTTATTTAAATGATAGCCTGGTGTTACTGCAGGGTATTGTTGCCTTAATACATCTACTAAGAAGGGATCACATTTCAGAGAGATATTAAGCTTATCACCCCGTTCAGAAATCAAAGCAAACATTTTTGAACCAACCTTAATTACTAAAACGTCAAAGCCAAAGGGGTAGTCTTCAAATGAGCCTTTTTTAGATAAGCAGTATTGAACTAATTTGTTTTTATCCACAAGAGATACCTCCCAGGAAAATAATGCATATAAATTATAGCATGAACTTTGAAAAAAGAAACTATTTTCCCTAATTGAATAGTTACAGAGGCTTGGGGGACGGTTCCAGTGACAAGGATTAGAACCGTCCCTTTGTTATGCACAAAGAGTATATTGTGACGAAACCCCCTTCATTATGACACACTCCTGACACGTCAAGGTGGGATTTATTGATCTATGTGGGTGCTGCTTACAACCCCAGTGCCAGTCTTGCTCCTTCCTCAATTGCTACTACAGCACTGCGTGGTTTTACTGCATCACCAATTACGTGTAAGGACTTAACCTTACCTTCCAAATCCTTTTCTAAGGGGTTATAAGATTTAGCACCAAGTGCCAATAAAACCATATCAAAGCCTGATAATTTAATTTGGCCAGACTGATTGGTACATATTGCTCCATCCATTTTAAAACTCTCTACCTTTGTATTGGTTAATATTTCAACGTGGTTTTCGGCCAGTGATTTTGAAATAAAATACTTTATACTTGGATGAATATCTTTACCTACAGAATCTTGCATTTCTACAATGGCTGCTCTACGGTTTTGACTGAGCACATGTTCACATGTCTCAAGGCCGACTAAACCTCCACCCACAATAAGTATATTTTGTCCTAACATTACTTTACCGGACAATACATCTACTGCTTGTACGATTGGAATTCCCTCGTTTGGTATTTGGGCTTCTATTGGAACTGCACCTGTTGCTAAAATAACAATGTCGGGGTTTAATGTCGTTATTTGATCAGCATTAGCCTCAATACCAAGCCTAATATCTACCCCATATTTTTTACACATTTCAATGTAATATCGAATACCTCGAGCAAGTTCATGCTTTCCGGGAGGCACTGCTGCTGGTATGAACTGGCCTCCAAGCTTATTATTCTTTTCTAACAAGGTGACTTTATGGCCTCTTGCCGCTGCAACCCATGCCGCCTCAAGCCCACCTGGACCGCCGCCGACCACAACTACTGATTTGGGATGTCCTGTTTGTGTGATTTTCATTGTACTTTCATGACCTGTAAAGGGGTTTATCATACAGGATACACCCCGATCGCCGGGGATAATACCCGGTGTGCCCTGACATCTTGTCATACAGGCTACACAAGGGGAAATCTCGTGTATTCTATTCTCTGCAACTTTATTGGGAAATTCTGGGTCAGCAAGGGACCCACGACCTAATGAAACAAAGTCAGCGATTCCTCTGGCCACAACTTCTTCGGCCATAGTGGGATCATTAATGCGGCCAACTGCGATGACAGGTACATTAACAGCATTTTTAACTGCTGCAGCGGCATTAAGAAGATAGCCGTTCTGAACATTATAGGGGGCCACCATCCAGGGCATACTCGCATAAACTCCTGTGGATACATGAATTGCATCGGCGCCTGCTTCGGCAAGTGCCCTTGATATTATAACAGTCTCATCAATTTTTCTGCCGCCTTCTACCCGTTCGTCTCCGCTAATCCTAAATATAAGAGGAAAATCCTTTCCACATTTGTACTTAATGTTTTTAATTAATTCAATGGCAAAGCGCATTCTTCCGGCTAAATCCCCACCAAACTCATCAACACGTCGATTAGTGTAACTGGATAAAAATTGTGCCACTAGGTAGCCATGGGCACCATGTATTTCCACGCCATCATAGCCAGCCTTTTTAGCCCTTAGTGCTGCATCACCGAATTTCTCTATTAATTGATATGTGTCTTCGATTGATAGTTCTTTTGGTAGATCACGGTTAACTGGACAGGGGATTGGTGATGGGGCAACTGGTTGCACGCCGGTAATGGAGCTAGTTGTCTGGCGCCCGGAATGCTGGATTTGAACTACTATCTTTCCGCCTTCTTTGTGAATCACTTCTGCTAATTTTGTTAAACCTGGAATAAATTCGTCAGAATCAATCATCAACTGCCCTGGTAATGCTTTACCCGGTAGATCTATACATGCAAATTCAGTAATGATTAATCCAAAACCACCACGTGATCGGGCGGCATAGTAGTCTATCAACTCTTGGCCGACTTTTCCATCGGACTCACCATGGCTTGAACCCATGGCAGGCATGATGAATCTATTTCTTAGCTCTAAACTTCCGATTTTTCCCTTGCTTAAAACATTTGCAAACAATTTACAGCACCTCTCAATTCAAAAAATAGGTTATGGTATAGCATTTATCATTAGTGATATAAATATTACCACCGGACAAATAGCTCGAGGCAATATTTTCTGCGTATACTTAGATTGTAATTATATAGTATTAAGGAAAACCTAATTAATAATTAAGATAAATTAAGAATCTATAATGCTAATAATTACTAAACTATTCAAAGGAAAAAAGATATGAGAAGACTACTGATAGTAATAGGCACCCTTATGTGTGTACTGCTAGTTGTTGCTAGTGGTTATGTGTACAATAATCTGAATTATTACAAGACTCCCCTGCGGGAAACGATTAAAGCAGGCTTTGAAGAAAAACGGGCAACTCTGGAGGATGGAACAACACTGAATTATGCTGAAGGCCCTGATAACGGCCCTGCCCTTTTGTTGATTCACGGACAGGGGGTGACATGGGAAAACTATTCAGTAGTACTACCGGAGCTCTCAGAATATTATCATATTTTTGCCGTTGATTGCCACGGACATGGAAAATCCAGCAAAAATCCAGAAAAATATAGTGCAGAAGAAATGGGAAAAGACTTTGTATGGTTTTTAAAAAAAGTGGTAGGAGAGCCGGTGGTTGTTTCAGGACATTCTTCCGGAGGGTTGTTAGCTGCGTGGCTTGCAGCGAATTCACCTGAAAATATTCTCGGTATTGTATTAGAAGATCCACCATTTTTTTCTTCAGAGACTTCTAGGGCTGAGAAAACCTTTGCATGGGTTGATTCATTCGAACCTATTCATAGATTTTTGAGACAGAGTGAGGAGAAGGACTATACCCTTTACTATTTAAAAAATAGTTATTGGGTAAACTACTTTGGCAATGGTAAAGAAGGTATTATCAATTATGCTGCCTCCTATCGGGAGAAACATCCAAATGAGAAGTTGGAGTTTTTTTTCCTTCCTCCTTCCATCAATAAGATATTTCATTATATGGAGTCTTATGATCCTAGATTCGGTGATACTTTTTATGATTGCTCATGGATGGAAAACTTTGACCACGCAGAAACCTTGTCAAGGATAAACTGTCCCTCTGTTTTAATACATGCAAGCTGGAGTTATGATGACAATGGTATTCTTTTAGCTGCAATGGATGGTGCTGATGCAGAAAGGGCCCATTCACTTATCAAAAATAATATACTGATAAATATTGAGTCCGGGCATGGAGTTCATGATGAAAGGCCGAATGAATTTATTCAAATAATGATAGATTTTTTGAATGAGATTGAGTGATGAGAAATTGGTTAAACTTTAGTGTCAAAAGCAGATGGACATCTTTATTGATTCTCACTTCCGGTTTGATAAAAATTTCGAAAAGGATTTATCAAGAACCTGTTTTTATTAAGAGTTTTTATTAAGAATGGTTCAGGGGTGTGCCGAAATGTTAAGTTTCAGCACATCCCTATATTTATTTTTAGGACTAGAAGCTAAAGATGGTAGTACAGTCAAAGTCTCTATATTGCTTGAGCTAACCGATCTCTGTAATAGTGGGAACGTTTCACCAGAGGCGGATAGCCATCATTGGTAGTTAAATTATCTTCCGATTTTATTGCTAAATTTGATTTTAAAGCACTCTAGATAAGGCTTGGGCACCTGTTCTCGGCGATAATTACATTTACATATATTGCTTATGGGTTTCGGGAAGTTTTAAAGGGAAAGGTTATTATGCTGATGTTAATAGACTAGCGACAGGATACCATAATAATGATATTATGAGAGAAACATTTAGAATTGGAACACTAAGATATCGTATTGAGGGCAGAACCCAAATCAGTTAATATACCATATTTTATTGAAATATCTACAATACAAGGAACTTACTAAAACCAATTGTAAAAGGGAGTATTTGCATGTTAAAGGTTAATATAAGAAAGAACATTGTAATTATAATAACAGTATACATGCTGATATGTGTTATGACAAATATGTATTATGAGAAAATATTAGTAAATAAAATAGGCAGTGATGAAATAATCTTTAGTGTATTTGGAAATGCGAATTTTCCTAAAGATGAAAGATATATTGTATACCTTGATGAATCTTTTGTAAATTTTTGTACCGTTAAAGGTAAAGCCATAGCACCTTTTAATATGGCGCATATACCATATGTAGAAAGAAAATATATAGTTGACCCTAATAATATGACTTTTGTTGAAGGTTTTTTTCGTAACTATGGTTATTATAACGATGATGAAAACATCCAAAATGGAGTAGTTTTTGAGGGGAGTGAATTATATACGAGGTCAGGAATGATACATTCCTCAAGTATTTACTTAGGGATTACAGATAGAAGGATAGAAGATTACCCTATGGAAATATATCCGATTGATAGTGTAACAGAAGGTAAGTACATTTTTATGATAAGATCTAATGAAAAAATTACCTTTGATGATTTTACCACTATTTTCTTTTAGAGAGTTGTAATAAGTCGTAAATTTAAACAGAGGAGATAAAGGCTTGGGAGCTAAATATGTAAACCTGACAGTAGACAATCTGGAGTGTGAGCATTTGTGTTGCGCCATCGCCGATAAAAAACATCAATACGGGGTTGACGTTAAAAAAGCTTGGCTGAAAGAAAGAATCAGCGAAGGACATGTATTCCGAAAATTGAATGAGAAAGGCAAGGTTTTCATAGAGTACGCGCCTCTAGATAAGGCTTGGGCACCTGTTCTCGGCGATAATTACATTTACATATATTGCTTATGGGTTTCGGGAAGTTTTAAAGGGAAAGGTTATGGAAAAGAGTTGATCGAATACTGTATCGCCGACGCGAAAGCACAGGGCAAGTCAGGTGTTTGTATTATTAGTTCAAAAAAGAAAAAGCCGTTTCTGTCCGATAAGAGGTTTATGGAGTTGTTCGGTTTTGACACTGTTGATAAGATTGGCGAGGAATACATTTTAATGGCTATGTCGTTTGATGGAACAACGCCGCGATTTGCAGAAGATGTAAAAAAGCAAACAATCAAAGGAGACGGCTTGACTATTTACTATAGTGTGCAGTGTCCTTATATTCCGAATTGTATCGAACAAATTGAAGGCTATTGCAAAGCCAATAATATACCACTCACCTTAATAGCAGTTGATACATTGGAAAAGGCAAAATCGATCCCGTGCGTTTTCAATAATTGGGCTGTATTTTACGGTGATAAATTCGAAACGGTACATTTATTGAATATTGGATACTTAAAGAAAATGCTTGAGCGGTAGGAATACCTAGCGGATTCGATTTTCACTTACCCCACACCCTTAGGCTCCGTTCCTAGAATTAGTGCTAAAGCTTAAATGGTGGAATTGGGATGCAGAGAAGATATTTAATAATCTTGAAAAGTAAACATCAGAATTTGGTTTTAGATCATTGACAGAATAATATCTTTAAATCTAACCTACATTCAATAACCCCCTTGAATTCAAGAGGGATTTTTTTTTCAAGTGATTACTTGGCTTTGTATGCCGTTAATAAATATTTCTCTTCCATTGAGTATCTATATATATGTGTAAATACAAAAGATTTTACTTGTAAAGGCATACTTGAAATGTAAATAGCAAACCTTGAAACTACTATTTATGATTATTAACTCTAATTAAGTTTATAAGGACAAAGATGGAGGTATGAGATGAATAAAATATTGGTTGTTGAAGATGAAGATATTTTACGTGAAGTGATAATTGACTATCTAATCGAGGATGGATATCAGGTATTAGAGGCTGCAGATGGTGAAAAAGCTTTAGAACTGTTTCAATTAAATTCTGTTGATTTGGCTATATTAGACATTGTTCTGCCAAAGGTTGACGGTTGGTCAGTATGCCGCAGAATACGGAAAAAATCCAGTATCCCTATAATCATTTTAACTGCTCGTTCAGATGAGGACGATTCTCTTCTGGGATATGAGCTGGGAGCGGATGATTACCTGATCAAACCATATAGTCCTCGCGTTTTAATGGCAAAAGTGAAACGGTTTCTTGAAAAATACTCAGGTAATGTGGACGGAATGCTGGTATCAGTTGGCGATATCGTTTTAAATATGGGATCAAGACTTGTTTCTGTAAATGGTAATACGATTAATCTGACTCATACAGAATTTGAAATTCTCGCTTACTTAATGCAAAATAAAGGAAATGTAATTACCAGAGAGCGATTAATCTCTAAGATATGGGGGTATGATTTTTATGGTGATGAAAAGACAGTGAACAGCCATATCAGAAATCTGCGTGCTAAGTTGGGTAGTAAAGGTAGCTGCATTGTTACGGTTATCCGTTCTGGATATAAATTCGAAGAGGAGCAGCTATGAAAAAAAGCATTGTATTTAAATGGTTTGTGCTGACAGTTTTGATATTCTCAACGATGTTTTTATTCATTGGAATCACGCAAAATTACTTTTTTGAGAAATATTACATTAATAAGAAATCGGATGCTCTCAAAGTGTATATGAACGAATACTCAGAGATGGCAGAGAAAAAGGGAGTGGAAGCAGCAGCGGGAGAACTATATAAAAATAACCATATTTGGATTACAAAATTAGATGAATATGGACGAATCTGCGATGTAGAAAATTACTATATCGAAGTGAAATTGAAAAATGAATCCCAGGATAATTTGCGAATTCCAATGTATTCCTTTGAAGGACAATTTTCTTCCGATGTAAGCTCTTCATTAAAAGTCGGCGATGAGGTAATTATTGATACAGTAAATATTGCAGATGAAAGGATACCCTATCTGATTCAGACTAATGCGACGGGGGTCGTAAATTTAAACATTGCAAACAAGCTGCACGGTCCTCATGCCGATAATGCTTATAGTCACCTTGTAACCGGCTTATCCAGGGGAACTATAACGAAAACTGTATTTACGGAACGGGCGGAGGGTATTTCGTTTCCTTACCGGGAACGATTTTTTTTAGAACAGGTAAAAGAATTTCAAGCCGGTCTGCTAGCTGATAATGCTAAACCTCTTCAACGTACAGAAGAACTTAGTGCAACAGAAAATTTTGCGGAATATAGGATAATCATTGAGCCGGTTATTGAAAACGGGGTAGCGGGATATATTTTTGCCATGACTTCTCTTCAGCCGGTAGATGAAGCAATATCGGTCATACGGCAATTCTATCCTTACTTTTTTGGATTTGCCTTTATATGTGTTATATTTTTGGCATTTATTTTTTCTAAGTGGCTGGCGAAACCGCTGATATCCATCAACCGGCTCACCGGAAAAATAGCTAACATGGATTTTACGGAAAAGTTACCGGTGCGTTCCGCCGATGAAATTGGTCAGCTATCCCAAAATATCAATTACCTGTCGAACCAGATGGAAGCGTATATTGGTCAACTGAAGCAGGATCTTGATAAGGAGAGGCAACTGGAAAATACAAGGAAGGAATTTATTGCAGGGGTATCTCATGAGCTGAAAACGCCTCTTGCCGTTATGAAAAGTTGTCTATCTATTTTAAAAGACGGAATCGCAGCTGAAAAAAGGGAACATTATTTTCAGGCGATGGAAGACGAAATACAACGGATGGACTTGCTGGTTGTTAATATGCTGGATCTGGCTAAATTTGAATCTGGTACTTATAAACCTGAAATGGCTCCTTTTAAAATAGATAAAGTGATTACCGAAGTATGCAGGTCGCTGGCTGAGCAAATGCAAGAGAAAAATCTCTCTGTTATATTAAGACTTTGTTCTCAAATGGTAGTGGGGCATAAGGGTCTAATCAGTCGCGTTATTATTAATTTCCTCAGTAATGCAATCCGGCATACGGAGGATGGACATGCAATCGTAATTGCTGTAAGGTGCAATGAACAGACGGCGGAAATCAGCGTAGAAAATCAGGGGAACCCGATATCAGAGGAAGACAGAAAAAAGATATGGGACCAATTCTACCGTGTCGAGGCACGGACATCCAAAGCAGGTACGGGTATTGGACTTTCCATATCCAGGGAAATACTGGAGCTTCATCATGCAATTTATGGTGTAGAAAATACGAAAGATGGCGTCCGCTTTTTCTTTTCGCTGCCTGTACAACCATAAAGCATTAGTTATATTTTCAGAGAAAGATATATGCCTTGTTTGAGATACTCTTATTCAAATAATTTAATATTTTACCGGTGAAACAGCTATGAAGGATACTTCATGGCTTTTTATTTTGCAAAAAATTAGAACCAAAATAATATCCGAACTTTTATCTCATCTGCACCTGTTCTGCATTTTGCTGCTGTAATATCTGTGTATCAAATAAAGAAAAGAGGTATTTTTATGAAAAAATTAATATTCAGTTTCCTGATAGGTATCCTTCTGTTAGGTATGACTGCCTGCGGGAATACAACAGCTGCAAAAGATGTTACAGCTAATTTTAAGAACAGTGTATTTATGGGAGATTCCATTACCGAAGGTTTTGCCGTTAATGAAATACTGCCGAAAGAATGTGTAATAGCTGGAGCGGGAGCCACAGCCGGTTTTATTTATGCTAACATTGATGCTTTGGTTGAGAAAAAGCCTGATAAAATCTTTATTATGTTGGGATCATGCGACCTTTTGATGCCGGTCGATGACCCCAAAGAGTTATTCAGAAATGATTTAAAGAAACTGATTCACAAGATAATGGAAGGGCTGCCTGACAGTAAAATATATCTCCTGTCTGTTACACCTGTGACACAGAGTGCGTTAAAAGAAGAGCCCCGTTACAAAGGAATAGAGGAATATAACCAGCTTTTGAAGGAATTAGCGGATAAATTGTCAGTCAACTATGTAGACATAGGGACATTGGCACAGGAGAACCCAGATTTATATGCTGAAGATGGCATTCATTTCAAAAAAGAATTTTATTGGCTTTGGCTGGAGAGGCTTTCAAAATTAATGTAGCGGAGAGGACACATGGTTTTCAGCAGTCTGTTTTTTATATTTGCTTTTTTGCCGGCTACATTAATTCTATATTATTCGTTAGGAAAGCAATTGAGGAATATTGTCCTGCTTACTGCAAGCCTGTTTTTCTATGCCTGGGGAGAACCTGTCTATGTGTTATTGATGTGCAGTTCCATAATGATTAATTACTGTATAGGTACTCTCTTAGTTAGAGATGATGCCAGCAGACAAAAAAGGAAGTTTTTTTTAATAATAAGCCTGGTGTTCAATTTAGGCTGTCTCGCTTATTTTAAATACTTTGGTATGATCATAAATACAATAGCACCAATTGGCGGTTGGAATTTGAATGCGGGAACACCGGCGCTTCCCATAGGAATTTCGTTTTACACCTTTCAGATACTTTCCTATGTGATTGATGTATACAGGGGAAAAATAAGGCCGCAGAAAAGCCTGATTCTCTTTGCTCTTTATATTACTATGTTCCCGCAGTTGGTGGCCGGGCCTATTGTGAACTATGGAGACATTGAATCACAGTTAGCTGACAGGAGCATAAATTTCAAAAAATTTTACTCCGGAATGCAGCGATTCCTGTGTGGTCTGGCGAAAAAAGTACTTCTTGCCAATAATATAGGTCTGCTATGGTCCGAAGTAAAAGCCATGCCCGGTACGGAAATTTCAGTGCTCATGGCTTGGGCCGGGATTATTGCCTTTACATTACAGATTTATTTCGATTTTAGCGGGTATTCAGATATGGCCATCGGATTGGGAAAAATGTTTGGGTTCCGTTTCAAGGAAAATTTCCGGTATCCATATACTTCGCAAAGTATCTCGGAATTTTGGCGGAGGTGGCATATCTCCCTCGGATCATGGTTTAAGGAATATGTATATATTCCCCTCGGCGGGAGCCGTGTCGGTAAGTGGAAACTGATACGGAACCTGTTCATGGTATGGTTTCTCACAGGGCTCTGGCATGGTGCAAGCTGGAATTTTGTTTTATGGGGCCTTTATTTTGGAACTTTAATATTAATAGAAAAATTGTTTTTGCAGAAAAGCATGACACGATGGCCAAAGATTGTCCATCATGTATATTTATTGCTGTTTGTTGTTATAGGCTGGGTGTTTTTTGAATTTTCCAACCTGACTGATGGGTTGGGTTTTCTATGGATCATGTTCGGAGTGGGAGGCAACGGGCTTATTGATAATCAAGCAATTGTGAAGCTAAAAGCCTATGCCGTCTTATATATTGTTTGTATCATTGCCGCTTCGCCTTGGCCGAAGATGCTGGCATTATTATTTAAAAGAATTCATTGCAATATTTACAGATTAGCAGTAAACGTGTACTATTCTGTACTAATGTTTTTTTTAACAACATATATGGTTAGTTCAACCTACAACCCATTTATCTATTTTCGATTTTAACATGGAGGATTGATATGCGGATAAATAACAACAAAAACTGCACTATTATACAGAATATAATGTGTATGTTTCCACTTTTGTTTATACTTGCTATGTTTATATTGCACCTGGCCCTACCTGATAAAACCTTTTCGAAAGAGGAACGACGTTACTTAGCACAATGGCCTGATTTCTCTACTGAAAAGGTATTAAATGGCAGTTATGGGGCTAAGGTTGAATCATACTTTTCAGATCAGTTCCCTTTTCGAAACTTTTGGATTCATATTCAGGAAGGCTCCAATCAAATTTTATTTAAAGGTGAGCTATATTACTTTACAAACGAACTAAAGAATGACGTTTCAAGGCTATAGTTGACTTTGCTATGGCCCTGCATTTGAGAAAAGCTATGCAAGCAAAGAACATCAAGGTTATTAGGGATTATCTCTTCGGTCGGATAATGGGGTATCTATACAATTTTTCTCTCCCGGAACAAATCATCTTATGGTAGAATTTACTAAGAAGACAGAGGGACGGGAAAGAAATGCAGGTTATTCTCCGGGATTTGGAAACTAAACCGATACTGAAACATGAACATGTCTTTGCAATAAGGGATAATATTCAGAAGAAATTTTCTGCTAAAAGCCAGAGAGAAAGGGCTATCATTTTTGCCCGGGCCATTCATAAAATCATTGACGGGCACATCCAGGAATTTGAGGAAAAACAAAGGGACCGGATCAGGACAGATGTTCTCCGTAACGCCGTTTTGGAAAACAACTATAATATATACGCGGATGCGGTTTTCCGTGCCTGCCTTGAAGTACGTGATAATGACCGCCAGGACATGGAATCCCTTGCCCGGTGGGTGAGCCGTTTGCAGGGGGTCCCGGTAACCGGGGAGATACTCCGTAGTTTAACGCACGAGTTTTGCCACAGTGCGGTGGAGGACCCCGCGGTTTTGAGTTGTCTTGCTGAAAAGCAGGTGCCTGTTTCGACAGTAATAGTAGAAGGACGGTTGACAACAAACGATTCGGCGGAAGTCCCTATCAATCAGGGAACGAATTTTGAAACTGTGGCGTCAGCTGCCGCCGTCTCATGGTCTACAGCTGAAGTTCGTCATAAGACTACCTCCCGGCTGCTGACTGCTTTCCTCATTATAATGGTTATCTTGCTGTTTCAACTGCCGCAAGACCTTTTTTACACGTCCATTGCTCCAGCAATTTCAGGCAGGTCCGGGGAGAAGCCAGCAGCGAAAGTAGATGAAATGGGTAAATACAGCGAGACCATCCTGCCGGTCGACTTGTTTTACAGGGACATTGACCCGGCGAAACTGGAGAGTTCACTGAGAAAAAGAAATTCTGTCCTTGCCGGAGAACCATACCTTTCGGCGCTGATCCAGGCTGGTGAGGAATTTAACGTGAATCCCCTTTTCCTAATCGCCATCACTGGTCAAGAGCAGTCTTTTGTTCCTAGTACAGACAAGGATGCCCGAGTTATTGCCAATAACCCCTTTAATGTACATCACAGTTGGAAAAAATACAACACGAACATCCGGGACTCAGCAAGGATTGCCGCGGAGACGGTGGCTGTTTTGAGCAAGGACAGGCCAGAGGACGTACACCCAGTTGCCTGGATTAACCGGATGTACGCTGAGGATACACAGTGGTGGATAGGAGTAAGCCGGATTTTTTTAGAGCTGAAAACAGAAGTCGAGGAGCAGAATTAGTTCACACTTCCAGTCTGCTTTATTTGCGGAAAATACTGATTTTCTCTTTAAATGATTGCTTTTATTAAGGAATTGACTAAAAGTGCTTTGTTTTTGAAAATAATAGTTAGTATAGGGTTACTTTTAAAGATAGGAGAATATGTTTTATGGCAAGGAAATCATTTAACGAGAAATTGCATGACAATAAAAATATGCCAAAGATCGTTGAGGTTACTGACCAAAAGGCAATTTTTAGGTATGGTGGGACTAAAATGCTTATTGCTCCTCCACTTGCCTATGATGAAATCATGAAAAAAGTACCACAGGGAAAAGTAACAACATCAGACTATATAAGAAGCTATTTAGCTAAAAAGCATGGTGCGGATTACACCTGCCAGCTTACTGCCGGAATATTTATAAATATTGCAGCCAATGCCTCTGCCGAGAGAAAAGATGATGAAACACCTTATTGGAGAACACTTAAAAAAGACGGCGAACTTAATGAAAAATATCCGGAAGGTATTGATGGACAAAAACTTCATCTTGAGATGGAAGGTCACACAATAATTCAAAAGGGTAAAAGGCATTTTGTGAAGGACTATGAGGATAAATTTTTTTATATGGCTGAAATAAGAGAATAGATAAAAAGATGTTCAATATTTTATACTTCACAAATAAACAGGCCACCCGTTGCATTTATTCCAAATCATCAAACCTATAGCCATTATCCATATCGTGCAGGCAGTACGCTGAAGTAACCAAGTCAAAAGACGCGGATTCAAATTGGGTTAATTCCTGTACTGACATCAAGTTCAGCGGTATCAGATATAAATTGTCCTTAGTCAATCATACGCATATAATAAAAATAAGTGGAAATTAGTGATGCAAAGGGGACCTTATGAAAAACAAATTTATATTACTTATTTTATGCGGCCTGTTAGTAGTGTTTGCTCCAGCTAAAGTTTTCGGAGAAATTAAAAATAATAATTGTTATAACTGTACTATTGATTCAAATCTTACAGACTTTGATAACGGAAAATATTGGATACAAAAAATTACCTATAAAAATGGTGAAACGACTACTATCAATCCAGTAGATAAATTTTCGTTTATTATGAAAAACAATAATTTTATTCCTAATGTGGATATTCAGAATGAATATGGATATTCTCTTGCCCCTGTCAGAATAATTGTTGAAGAATTAGGAGGACAGGTGGAATGGGATGAACAGAAAAATACAGCATCTATAGAATATAAAAACAATAAAATTAAAATGAGTACTGGGGATAAAAATGCTGTCATTAACGATAGAGTAGTAGTTTTACCCATAGCTGTACAAATGATTGATGACAGAATGAATGCGCCTTTGAGGGCACTGGCAGAGATTTTTCGAGCGGACATTAGTTACAATATAGATATTATGCCATTTGGCAATCCTTTGATTTCTATAGATACTAGGACAAAAAAGGTGACAAAGGAAGAGGCTGTGAAGTTAGCTAGTGATGCCATGGAACGAGCATATAAAACATTTTTAAAAAATAATAGATATGTGGATGGTAGTGATACCTCAAATATAGTATTGAATGAAATAAGACAAAAAATAGACGATATAGAATATAAGGATGAACTGGCTGGATACTGGATACTGAAAGGACCCTATGAGATATTAGTAGATAAATCTACAGGAGACCTATTGTTCAAATATGGTACTAACGGAAACGGAGGAAGTGGTTCCTATGCAGAAGGTATCTGTTCGGTAAATGTGAATGATCTTGATGTTTTTGTAGCCGGCTATTTCGCAGGGTAATATGGGTAAATACAGACGATGGAACAGGATTATAATGTAAAAGGCTTTACGGCCCTTGTATCAGCTTGCTACGGTACAAAAGGGCGGATAATTTCCCAAAATCATTGCTGCCATAAAAGCAGACTATTGATAAGAGCGCTATAAGTTTAACTCATAGCGCTTTTTCATTTCCGAAAGGTGTCAAAGGGACGCTTTGTTTGACGGGTAACATTGAAAGTGGTAAGATTATGATGGGTGATAAAATGCCAAGATATGCCAGAGAAAGAAGCGAGACAGGAATATATCATATAATGATGAGAGGGATAGATAAGAGGGACATTTTTATAAAGGATGATGATTATGAAAAGTTTTTACATTATATTGAAAAGGCTAAGGAAAAAAGTGGTATAACCCTATTAGCTTATTGTTTAATGACAAATCATCTGCATTTACTTATAAAAGAGGGCAAGGAACAAATAGGAGACTCTATTAAAAGGATAAGTGTTGGTTATGCCCAATATCATAACAGAAAATATGGAAGAACTGGACATCTCTTTCAAAACAGATATAATAGTGAGCCAGTAAATGATGAGAAATATCTTTTAACTGTATTACGATATATTCATCAAAATCCAATAAAAGCAGGTATTGTTAAGGTTATAGGTGATTATAAATGGAGTAGCTATTTAGATTACTTGAAACTTCAGAGCAGAATAACCGACCAGGATATTGCAATGGGGTTTTTTAACAATACGGAAAAATTTAAAGAATTTCATAATCAAGATAATACCGATAGTTGTTTAGGTTATGAAGAGAAGAAGAGATATACAGATGAAGAATTAAAAAAAGAAATAAAAGGCATAGTAGAAATACAAAAATTGCAGTTTATGGAGACTAAAGAAAGGGATAGTATGATAAAAAGAATAAAAAAAGAAACAGGAGCCAGTATCCGACAATTAGAGAGAGCTCTGGGTATTGGCAGGAGCATTATTCAGAATGCTAAATAACAACATGTCAAACAAAGCGTCCCCGCGACCGCGACACCACAACATGTCAAACAAAGCGTCCCCGCGACACCCGCGACACCGCGACATTTCAGGGAGGAGGCGCCGCTGCAACCCATGCTACCTCAAGTCCGCCTGGCCCCCCACCGACCACAACTACTGATTTGGCAAAATCATTGGGTATTGCTACGAGACAATTAGGTTCGTTTGACAACAGCCCCTTTTTTTACTAGTTTATATTAACGTATCAAGAACTTGACCACAGTGGTCACTTTCAATATAATTGAGGTGACCGCTGTGGTCATTGTGTTGGTTATTAAGCATAAACGGGGTGAATATTATCTATCCGAAATTTTATAGTTTAGAACAGGAGAAACAAGAACGTATTATTAACGCAGCTCTTAAAGAGTTTGCAAGAAGTGGCTATGATAAGGCATCTACAAACGAGATTGTAAAAGAAGCAGAAATATCTAAAGGATCATTATTCAAATATTTTAACAATAAAAAGGAACTGTATTTATTCTTATTTGACTATGTTGTTGAGGTTATCGATAAAATCTATGATGAAGTAGATTGGAAAGAAACAGATTTATTTAAAAGGATGAAAGTGATTGGGTTAGCTAAATTTAAGATTTATAAAAAGTATCCACAAGCATTTAATTTTCTAAAGACTGTTGCCCACGAGGATGCTGCCGAAGTGAAAAGTGAAATCGATAAAATAGGTAAGTATCTCATTTCAAGCGGCTTAGAAAGAGGTTATAAAAATATAGATTTCTCAAAATTCCGTAAAGATATTGATATTGAAAAAGCGATGAATATTATTACCTGGACGATACTGAGTTTTTCCGAGCAGCAAAGGGATAAAGTAAATTCCTTTGAAGATATCAACTTGGAAGTACTTGGGGAATGGGATGAGTATTTTGATATATTGAAACGGTGTTTCTATAAAAAGGAGGAACAATAATATGTTTATTGATATATCCAGTTTGAAGAAGAGCTACTCATCAGGACTGGTTAAAACGGAAGTATTAAAAGGGATCGGAATGAAGCTGGAGAAGGGGGAAATCGGTGTTATCCTTGGACCATCGGGTTCAGGAAAATCCACATTGATGAATATCATTGGGGGCATTGACAGTGGCGATAGCGGAAAGGTTGTCGTTGACGGGGTAGAGATAAACAATTTAAGTAGTGATCTGTTGACCGAGTACAGGCGTGAGGATATCGGTTTCATATTCCAGTTCTATAATCTGGTTCCTAACCTTACAGTGGGAGAAAACATTGAAGTTGTTTCCAACATCAGCAAATCACCTCTAAATATCGACGAGGTTTTAGCGGCGGTAGGACTGCAGGATAAAAAACGTCGTTTCCCCAGGGAACTGAGCGGCGGTGAGCAACAACGAGTCTCCATTGCCAGGGCGATTGTCAAGAATCCGAAGTTGCTCCTCTGCGACGAGCCAACCGGCGCACTGGATTATCAGACTTCCCGCAGTATCTTGAGGCTCTTACAGCAAGTAAACAAAAAATACGGAACAACCATTTTGATGATAACCCACAATGCTGCCATCGCCGCTATGGCCAATAGAGTGTTTAAGGTGAGAAGTGGGGAAATCGTAGAGGCAACGGTTAATGAGGTGACTGTTCCGGCAGAAAGGATTGAGTGGTAATGGCGCTGAACAAGAGAGTTTTTCGGATATTGAAAGAAAACCTGCTGCGATACCTTGGCGTTCTTTTGCTTATAATCCTTGGAAGCTATAGCTTTATTGTGGCGGCGGGGATTTCTCAGAATCTTGCTGTCCTGGTCACCACTTTTACAGAAGAACATATGCAGGAGGATCTGTCCTTTTCAACCGACAAGGCTATTTCTGACAGCGCGAAATTAGAGAAAGCGTCTGATGCCATCATCGAGGAGTACATGAGCTTTGACGCCACCCTGTCCGACTCGCTTACCCTGCGGCTGCTCAGTAAAACAGAAAAGCTGAACATACCGGCTGTTATAGAGGGTCAGGCACTTTCCGGCCCGGGAGAAATACTGCTTGATCCGGCCTTTGCCAAAGCGAATGGCTATCCTGTAGGAAGCAGTATCAGCGCAGCAGGTAAAAACTTCACTGTCGTGGGTTTTGTGTCCCTGCCCCATTATATCTATCCATTAAAAAATGTATACGATATCATGGTACTGCCCGATAATTTTGGTGTGGGAGTTATAAATCGCGAGGAATTTGCGGATATAGACAATGCTGCCAGCATTTATTCCGTTAGGTTTAATGACAGAACCCAGAGCCTCAATAAACAGGCGACGCAATTTCGGGAGCGTTTACACGCAGAAGGCATAACAGAGTCTGACTGGATTGACATTATGAACAACAAACGCGCAAGAATGGCTTGGGCTTCCATAACAGGTTTGAAAACGATGAGCGTACCGCTACCAGCGGCAATGTTTCTCCTGTGCTGCTTAATTATCAGCATCATGATCTGGCGTATGATTCGCCATGAATCGGTGATTATAGGAACACTCTACGCCCAAGGCTACCGGCGGCGTGAGTTAATGCGCCACTATATGGCCATTCCTTTGTTGCTGGCCTTTGCGGGCGGAGTGATAGGAAGTTTGTTGGCGCTGCCGTCCATCGCGCCGTCGGTTATGGCTATGGTTTCATACTATAATGTTCCCGTCATTGACATTGAACTGAGCTTTTTGAATGTCTTAATCGGAATACTGACACCAATACTATTTTTGGGTCTCGGCAGTTATCTTGTTATACGTTCGGAGCTGAAACGATCTCCGGCGGAGCTTATGAAGGGTGACGAACAAAAAACCAAGGTTAACGCCTTAGAGCGCGCGCTTAAACTGGAAAGGTTTAAGTTCAGTACAAAATTTAAGTTGCGGGAGCAACTGAGAAGCATTTCACGTCTTTTGTTTCTGTTCTTGGGTGTTACCAGCGCGTCTGTGCTCATGCTTTTTGGCTTCACGGTTATGAACTCTATGAACTATGTATTCAATAACAGCATCACGGAAACTTACCGGTTTGAATATGAATATGCCTTTAAGGATCTGCAGTACGGTAAAGCACCGGAAGGGGCGGAGGTTTTCTCTGCCGGAAGGTTTTATCCTGAAAATAACGAGGGAATTGAGTTTTATATAACCGGCGTAGAGCCTGGGTCGACAATTTTGACGCTGAACAATAGCAAGGGTAATCCCCTTCCCAATGATCAGACAAATATTACAGAGCCTTTGGCAAACCGATTGGGCATTAGGGCGGGCGACAGCGTAAGCTTCATAAACAAGCAGGATGGGAAGTTGTACACCTTTCATATTGACGCTGTCGCCGACTCCTACGCGGAGCAGTTTATCTTTATGCCGATTGACGAGTTTAACGCACAGCTCGGGCTTCCCGAAAACAGCTACATGGGGCTTTGGAGCACAAAGAAGCTTGATATTCCCGACGGGCAGCTTTCAGGAACAAAGTCGCTGAGTGAGATGCCGAACGCCATGGATGAACTGCTGGGGTCGATGATTTCCATGGTGGCAGGGATGACTCTCGTCTCCAGTGTCGTGGCAGTGATTATCCTATATCTAGTAACTTCGCTGATTATCGAGGAAAATAAAAACACCATTTCGCTTTTTAAGATATTTGGCTACAGACCCCGTGAAATCAGGTCACTGATATTGGACAGCTCGACCTTTGTCATAATGGCCGCATTTATAATCAGCATTCCTGTTATGGCGGCGTCAATGGGTGCAATGTATGGCTATCTTGGCACTATGATTAACTTAGTGCTGCCAACCATTATTAGCCCCCTTTATGTGGTTGTTTGTTTTGTAGTAATTATGCTGACTTATCAGTTCAGCAAGCTGCTGTGTGCAAAGAAGGTGAACGCAGTTTCCATGAGCGAGGCGTTAAAAGCAGGAACGGAGTAGAAAAAGTTCTTGTTCCGCTTAAGCCTGTGCGCCCAGCATAGGCATGAACTTAGTTCTTGTGGCAATATCTATCCTATATTAGTTATATGTTCCCTCGGTCCAATGATTCGAGGGAACTTTTTTATACATATTTGTAGTAATAATTACTGATAGTAATTAAAGGTTCAGGGATGTGCCGAAACGTTAAGTTTCAGCACATCCCTATATTTATTTTAGGATTAGAAGCTAAAGACTGTAGTCCAGTCAAAGTCACCGGATTCTTCCACGCTTCTTGGCCAATTGAGGCACCATTTTGGCACTGATGGATTTTCTACTCTATCGAGACTAGGAGTGTAGGGTTTAATATCCAGAATAGGGGTTCCGTCATCAGCGTCGATGTAGGCTAAACCAATAATACCATTTTGGGAATCGATGTAGGTTACATAACTAGTTGTTAAAGCAATGGGGTTTGGGCGTTCTGGAGAACGTGTTGCAAAAGTCCCTAATATCCCTGGGGAATTTTTGTAAGGACTTTTCTCGGTAAGTTTTGACCGGGATTCCAAGTTATCGCACTTACTAAACCACCAGAGCACATTAATATAACTGAAATCCTCAAGATTTGTAAGGGCTGGGATATATTCTTTATCTAATATTAATCGCATTCCCTGGTCATCTACACAAACTTTACCAATTGATTTGAGATTAATTTGTACCATAAATAAATCTCCTATCATTTTATTTACGGCGCCGCTATATTCAGTATATCAATGTGTTTTAATACTACAAGCCTTTAGGCAAGTCTTTTTGATTAGTTAACCCTAAAAAGAAAAACGAACAATTTGTTCGTTTAAATTTCAAAATTTATCATATTGCTTTTTGAGGTTATTAATGATAATATAAATATTAAACCAAAAAATAAATAAATAAACTCACACATAATTAATATATCACAAAAAAACACTTATGTCAAGGAGTTATGTGATTAAAAACTAAAATTATTTATCGTGGAGGTGAGCAATATTGTCATTTGCAATCATGGGTATATCCCCATCCTTAATATTAAAGCAGGCCGTGACAGAGATTGAAAAATGCAACTCCTATACCAGTCAATTTGGGTTAACCCTGTCGCATCAGGAAGCCATTGAACTTGTTGAAACACGGTCATTAGCTTTGCAAAGTAACGGAAGAATTGAATTTGGCGGTGGTGTCACCAATAAAATTATCAAGGAATTTTGCCATTCCCCCTATGTTTCAAAGCACAACTACGCTGAAACACTGCACGAGCTCATTGAAATGTTTTATTTTTATAAAAATGAAACCCTTGATTTGTTGAGTGACGAAGAATTAATAAAATTCATGAAAACAAATTTTGACGGAAAATGTCAGGGGTCACTGGAATTGCTTGCAGGAAGAGAATTGGCTAATATGGCTCGTAATTTACGCTATGGTTACTCCATGGATTATTCTGATAATATGGCAGAGGAGGAGGAGGACAATGATGGTGAATATTGAAAAACGACAGATTATTAACAACAATAATCTGAGCAGCCAAGCCTATTTTACTTCACTTTTACAAGAGGCCTATAGCTGTGGACTTATATCCGACTCTGAAATGGAAAAAATCCAGTTGCAATGCCTTAACTTTTTAGCATATAAATGTGAGAGATACAATAACGGTGAAAGCAGCTCCATAAAGGTGGATGTTGCCGAAAGCATAATGAAATCAAACCTTTACACAATTGGTACCTACTTAAAATCATTACCGGATACAGAGTGTGCGGTTAATGAGCTTCAAAAAGGGAGTATTACTGATATATATCAAAAGGGCAGAAAATTAGTTGATAACAAAGTTAAAGCTGCAAAACATTTCTATAAATTAAACCAAAGCAATAAATTAATCACCAAAAATTACACCTATAATGCAACGCTTAGCGATAAAGGTATTGGGATCTTTTTCAAAGCATATGATCCTGAGTACGAAGCCCATGAATTCCCGGCATCAATTGATTATCAACTGTGTAACCCTGTTTCGGATTTGGTGGGAGTAGAATTTATTCTGCAATATCTTAAAAATTTGTATCTTGAAAATGAATTTTGCTCAAAATTTTCAGCAAAAGATATTCACTATCTGCTTTGTGGCTATGATGAGAGCTATCAGGAACTGCTGATTAATATTTTTGAACAGGTATTGACCACCGCATTGGGCTGTGTGCTTACCCATCGCAACCCTGAGAAATTAGCTATTTCTCCTAAGGAAATTCATGATTTGTATAAGGATATAGCAGGATATGCTACCCATACATTGGATTTATTAATTTATCAAGCATCAGAAAAACTTATTGAGGAGCTGAATATAACAAGTTCTTCCCTCCGAAAATACATTGATAAAAGCTTGCCAAGAATAACAACTAATCTTGTACATGCAATAAAAATGAACAACCTGGAAAAAGTATTTGTCTCTCAGATTAATCCGGATTTAGAGCCTAAGATCATGTTTTCTTCCGGTGTGAAAATGGACGATTCAGACTACAGAAAATTGATCGATGAGTTGCTATTATGCCGATATTCATCCGATAAGCTGGTCCTTATAAAGGAAAGGGTAAAATCCTTTGACGATTTGGAAGACGTACTGTTTGACGGGCAGTTAAACAAAGAAGAACTCCCCTTAGTTTTTGAATTTCTAGGAGATGTTGAGATCGCTGCCCTAATTAATAGACATCCATTTATATCAGATATTCAAGCTGTGGATTTATCCGAAGAGGAAAAGGCCTTAAGGTTACACCTAAATGAATATATTGGTCAGATTTCGCTCGAAAGGCAAGAACGGATTTATAAAATTATGGCTGCATTTCCCCGGGAATCTTTTTGAAAAGGGTAGAGTCTATGGAAAAGGGAAATATAACAAGGATTAGTGGTTGTTTGTGTTCCATCATCATAGCTCCTTATAATATAGGGGTTATTATAAATAACTCTAGACATACTAATATTAATTTGGCTATCGCTAAGGATAGCTTTTTTTATGCCTTTTTAGGATGAATGGAGGTTTTCGTAGATGGCCATAGATGTTTCCGTTATCATGGGTAGTAAATCTGACTGGCCAGTGATGAAAGAAGCATGCCTTATACTGGAAGAATTAGGTGTTAACTATGAAAAAAAGATAGTATCAGCCCACCGTACTCCTGACTGGATGTTTAGGTTTGCAGAAACTGCAATTGACCGGGGTATTAAGGTAATAATCGCCGGAGCAGGAGGGGCAGCCCATTTGCCCGGCATGGTAGCAGCCAAAACCGTCCTGCCGGTTATAGGTGTCCCGATACCGGCCACAAAATTGCAAGGTCTGGATGCCCTTCTCTCTATCGTTCAAATGCCAGGGGGTGTGCCCGTAGCCACTGTTGCCATAGGAGCCAGTGGAGCTAAGAATGCCGGTCTTTTGGCGGCTCAAATTCTTGCCATCAGTGACCAGGAATTGCAAAAAAGGCTAAAGGTCCGTCGGGAGGATATGGCTCAGCAGGTAATGGAAGACGGGGAGTTATCATAATGGTTGAGAGATTAATTCTTCCAGGCTCTACAGTGGGCATTTTGGGTGGAGGACAATTGGGACGAATGATGGCTATTGAAGCTAAAAAGATGGGCTATGACGTAATTTGTTTAGATCCTGATCCTGATTCTCCGTGTGGACAAGTTGCTGATGAACAAATTGTTTCCCCACTAAATGATCTTGATGCTGCTGCCAGGTTAGCCCGGAGATCTGACGTTGTGGTCTACGAGTTCGAAAATATTGATGTCTTGCTGGTACAGGAATTAGAGAAAAATTACTATTTGCCCCAAGGCAGTAAAATTCTTTCAATTGCCCAGGATAGGATAAAAGAAAAGAGAGAGCTTCAAAAGGCCGGTTTCCCGGTGGTTCCTTTCCAAGTGATCAGTGACCGGCATGACCTGGAAAAGGGAGTAATCCAATTGGGCTACCCATGTGTGTTAAAAACCTCCCGGGGCGGCTATGATGGCAAGGGACAACTTGTTTTAAAAGGCTTAGTGGACATGAAAAGAGCCCAGGAAATGCTGCAGTCCCAAGATATGGAATGGGTTTTGGAGAAGATGATTAACTTTACCCATGAGGCATCAGCCATTGTGGCCAGGAACCAAAGGGGTGACATCAGGGTTTACCCGGTGACAGAAAATATTCATAGGGATAATATTTTGTTTATGTCCATTGTGCCGCCCCGCATTGGCTTAAAAATGGAAAGGGAAGTGGCAAGGATTGGCGGTGAGATTGCCCAGACCTTTGGGTTGATTGGATTACTGGCTATAGAGTTTTTTGTTACCCCGGAGGGCTTATTGATTAACGAGATAGCTCCCAGGCCCCATAATTCTGGTCATTACACATGGGACGCCTGTTATATATCACAGTTTGAGCAAATCATCCGGGCTGTTTGTGGACTTAATTTAGGAAATACTGAATTGATGACTCCTGTGGTGATGGTGAATATTTTAGGGAAGGATCTAGCGCCTGTACTCAAAGAGCTACCGAGGTTTCCAGATAATGTAAAGCTTCACCTTTATGGCAAACGGGTTGCCCAGGATGCAAAACGGAAGATGGGACATCTAACATTCAAAACGAATCAGCCTGAGAAAGCCATGGCCTGGGTTGAAACTTTTTTTCCACTATAGATTAGGTGATATTAATGACAAAAATTTTAGAAATAATTTTCCACTCCGAATAAATATAGTAAGCCATTATAAATATTTAACCATTAAATATAATAAAGAATCCTTGTAAGAAATTAGTAAAAGAGGTAGCATATAGTGGGCAAAATTTATATCTGGTATTTAAGATAGGAGAAATAATGCTGACATTTAATGAAATTGGACTAAACCCACGCCTGATAGAAGGCTTGAACAAGGTTGGAATAGTTCAACCTACCGAGATTCAGGCAGGAGTTATCCCCCTTGCGTTAAGAAATAAAAACGTTATAGGGCAGTCCCAAACAGGTAGTGGCAAAACACTAGCTTATTTGCTACCCCTTTTTGAAAAGATCCAAAGTGATAAGAGAGAGCTGCAAGCCATTATATTGGCACCTACTCATGAACTGGCTATGCAGATAAATTTTGAGATTAAAAGACTATCGGGAAACTCCGGGGTGCCTGTAGCTTCTGTACCTATCATTGGTGATGTTAATATTGTGAGACAAATTGAGGCCCTTCGGGAAAAACCTCATATTGTTGTGGGCTCGGTGGGAAGAATACAGGAACTAATCGGCAAAAAGAAGATCAATGCCCAGACAATTAAGACCATTGTGATTGATGAGGGTGACAGACTATTAAGTCAAAATGATATTAATAGAGTGAAAGCTGTAATTAAAGCTACCATGAGGGACAGGCAGCTAATGGTCTTTGCAGCCCATTTTAGTAATAAAGCATTGGTTGCTGCAAAGGAGTTAATAGATAATGTTGAAATTGTTAAAACCAAAGAAAAAAATCTTGTCAACACGGATATTACCCATCATTATGTAATAGCCCAGAGTCAAAGGGATAAACTTGAGGTTTTGAGAAAACTCATGGCTGCATTTAAGATAGAGAGGGCAATTGTGTTTATTAATAATGAAGAATATATTGAAAGGACTACTGAGAAACTTCATTATCATCACTATAAAGCCTATAAAATATTTGGCAGGGTATCCAAGGAAGAGCGCCAAAGGGCTATAGAGGGGTTTAGAGGTGAAGGAACTCGGCTGTTAATTGCTTCAGATATTGCTGCTAGGGGTCTGGATGTAAAGGGCGTGACCCATGTCTTTAATTTAGATCTACCTGAGGATTCGAGGGAATACTTAAATAGGGTCGGCAGGACCGGGAGAAACGGTCAGAAGGGTACGGCTGTATCAATTGTAACGGAAAGAGAGCTTCCTATAGTTAGGCAATTGGAAAAAGAACTTAAAATAAAAATAGAAAAAAGAGGTGTGTTTAAAGGGGCCATCGTTTCAGGAAATAGGCCCCCATTCAAGAAAAAGAGCGTGACAAAAAGCCAAGTTAAGCAAAAGCATTAGGAGGATTACAGGCAAGACAAGAGGATATAAGATTAAGATAATTGTTAAGAATTAGTTGATTAATTCTTAAGTAATATGTAATGAAAATAATATATGATTCAATAAGTGGCTAAAAAAATTTTACAAAGGGGATAGCACCTCTAGAAAGGTGGTCTTTTAATATGATGTGGAAAGACAAATATAAAATTGGTGTTCCTCTAATTGATCAGCAGCATGAAGAACTTTTCAAGAGGGTATCTGATTTTATTAAGACTGTTCGTCAAGAGGGTATTTGGGAAACGAAACTTGCTAAGGTCAAAGAAAACATGGCTTTTATGCAAGAGTATGTTGTTGTACATTTTGCAGATGAGGAAGCCTATCAAGAAAAAATCCAGTATCCTGATCTGGAGAACCATAAGCAGGTTCATGCTAAATTTAAAGATGCAGTTAATGGCTATGTGCTAAGGTTGGAACAAGAGGGTTATTCCGAAGAACTTGTTCAGGAATTTAGTGGTAAATTAATGGCTTGGCTTATCATGCACGTAGCTGCAATGGACCAAAAATTGGGGGAATATGTAGTTAGTCAAGGAGGACAACTTTAATGAAAGCAGCTTATATAAACTCCTTTTACCAAGCAACAAATGATGTTTTTGAGATGATGTTGGATATAAAGCCTGATAGAGGAACACCCAGGGTGCTCAATAACGGGTATCAAAGTAACGAGGCCAGTGTAATTCTTGGAGTCACAGGCGATCTTAAGGGAACAATACTGTTCAACTTCCCTAAAACTATGGTGTTAGAAATGGTAAAAATAATGAGTGGCATGGAAATGGAGCAAATAGATAGTTTTGTTTCATCAGCCATTGGGGAAATTGCCAATATCATTGGTGGAAATGCACTAACAATTTTGTCTTCTAACAATTACAACTGTGATATTGTAACGCCTCAAATATTTGTAGGCGAATACAAATCCTTTTATATGCCCAATGAAATAGTTTTTTTACTTCCGTTAACAACTTCCATTGGTGAATTTGAGATAGCCATTTCACTAAAAGAGAAAGCCTAAAAATAAATTCTAAAAGGTAGAACCCTACAGAAGTGCACCTCAAATGTTAGACACTATCAATAAAATAGTTCTAACCTTTTGAAGGTGCACTTTTTATAAATAATTTAAAATACTATGCATTTTTGTATTACCTAGAACAAAAAACTAAAGTACAAAAGATAAGGAAAAAGGAGATACAATGACAAATAGAACAGCAATAATAGAAACAGGATGGAAACTGGACAATAGTTACGTCCGGTTGCCCAAAATATTTTTTTCCAACCTTAACCCATCCCCTGTACCAGCACCCAAGTTGATCCTCCTCAATTATACTCTTGCCAATTACCTGGGGCTGGACCTTGAGTATCTTCAGAGCAAAGACGGCCTAGCGGTATTGGCCGGCAACCGGGCACCAGAAGGTTCTATGCCCCTTGCACAAGCATATGCGGGACATCAATTCGGTTACTTTACTTTGTTGGGAGACGGGCGAGCTTTACTCCTTGGCGAGCAAATTACACCCCTTGGTGAACGGGTTGATATTCAATTGAAGGGTTCGGGGAAAACTCCATACTCCCGACGGGGAGATGGCCGAGCGACCCTTGGGCCGATGCTGCGGGAATACATCATCAGCGAAGCAATGCATGCCCTTGGTATTAATACTACCCGCAGCCTGGCGGTGGTGACAACGGGTGAAGCAGTAATCCGTGAAACTGTACAGCCTGGAGCAATTTTAACCAGGGTGGCCGCCAGTCATTTACGGGTCGGTACCTTTCAATACGCCTCAAACTGGGGTACTGTTGAGGAACTCAGAGCCCTGGCTGATTATACAATACAAAGACATTTTCCAAAGGTTGAAACCGATGAGAATCCCTATCTTAGCCTACTTCAAGAAGTGATTAAACGTCAGGCCAGGCTAATTGCTAAATGGCAGCTGGTTGGCTTTATCCATGGGGTGATGAACACCGACAACATGTCTATTAGTGGAGAGACCATTGACTATGGTCCCTGTGCCTTTATGGATGTCTATGACCCGACAGCGGTATTCAGTTCCATAGATATGCATGGTCGCTATGCCTATGGAAATCAGCCCCAAATTGCCGCTTGGAATCTGGCCAGGTTTGCTGAAACCCTCTTGCCCCTTCTGCATCAGGATGAATTGCGGGCCGTACAGCTGGCTCAGGATGAGATTGCGAATTTTACTAATTTGTATCATTGTAATTGGCTCGGGGGAATGAGATCTAAACTGGGAATATTCAATGAAGAACCGCAGGATGAATCCCTTATTGAGGAACTCCTCAGTATCATGGAGAAGTATGGGGCGGACTTTATTAATACTTTTCGCGCATTAACCTTTGATAAAATTGAAGAAACGGGGCTATTTAATACCAAGGAATTCTCACAGTGGCATGAGGGATGGCAGGCAAGGCTAAGCCGTCAGCAGGAACCAAAAGCCTCCTCGCACCAATTGATGCGCAGCTGCAATCCTGCGCTCATTCCCCGCAATCACCGGGTAGAAGAAGCATTAGAGGCTGCAGTGAAAAAAGGGGATTACAGAGTAATGGAAAAACTTCTGGATGTTCTTTCGAATCCCTACGCTCACTCTTCGGAACAGGCTGCTTACTCCGTTCTGCCTGAGTCATCAGACCGCCCTTACCGAACCTTTTGCGGCACCTAATGTGAGCACGCATGTTAAAATATGATCTTAAGGGTAAAAAAAGCCGTTCCTTGTTTTACACAAGGAGCGCTTTTTTATGCTGTTTTTCATTTTAATAATTTTATTAAAGGTTCGCTAAAGGTAGTTTGTTTATGATAATAAATGTAAAGCAGCTGCTACAAAAAAATTATTGGAGGTATCATAATCATGAATAGTAAAGTTTTAAAAGTTTTGAACACTACAAAGAAGAAAGCTGGGGTTGCTATTCTTTGCGGAGCGCTGGTTACTACACTAGGGACTGGAACTGCTTTTGCAGAAAGCTCTAATACTATAATGCTGGGCAAATTTGAAAAGGGCCAAATATCTTATTCCTCTGACCGTGGCCAGACGTGGAATGAGAATGTTCCGGACGGCGCACCATTCAACATTAAGGAAGGAAAAGTTATTATAGGTATCGCTCCCGAGGGCGGTTCAGGTATTCTGGTCAAAAACGAAAATGGAAACAAAATGTACTCAACCGATGGTGGAGAGACCTGGAGTGAGAATATTCCCGAAGGTTTTCCGGCATTCAATGCAGAAGCAGGAAAAATCATTAGAGGTTTAGCACTCGAGGGTGGCTCAGGTATTCTGGTAAAGAACGAAAACGGAACCATGCTCTACTCCACCGATGGTGGAGAAACTTGGAGTGAGAATGCACCCGAAGGTTTACCTGCATTCAATGCTCAGGACGGAATTATGCTTAAAAAAGATGGCACTGGTAATAAGATGATAAGGGGTGTAAATGGAACCGTCATTGAAGGTATGGTATCCAACGATGGTACAGGATATAAGGTAAGGATAAAGAACGAAAACGGAACTATGCTATACTCAACCGATGGTGGAGAAACCTGGAGTGAGAATGCCCCCGAATTTTTACCGGCATTCAATGTCCAAGGCGGAGCTACGCTTAAAAACGATGGCACTGGTAATAAGATTATAAGGGGTGAAAACTAGACTATCAATAAAGTATCGCACCCAACTAAACATCCTTCCAAAGTCGCAAAGGTTTAATTCGAGAGCAAAGTATCCACAATTAAGGGGCTTTTGCAAGCCTCTTTTTTGCGGATACTTTTGTGATATAGTAAAAAAATAATAAGGGAGGCATGAAGGTGAGAATTTTAATGGTCGAAGATGAGAAGTATATGGCAGAAGCCATTGCTCAGGTCCTAAAAAAGAATAACTATAGCGTTGATTTGGTGCACAATGGGGAAGATGGACTGGATTTTGGACTTTCTGGAATCTACGACATCATAATTCTCGATATTATGCTTCCAAAAATGAATGGTATAAATATATTAAGAGAATTGCGTAGGAAAGGTATTGAAGTCCCTGTTATTTTATTAACGGCAAGGGGAGAAACAGAAGACAAGGTCATCGGTCTTGACAGTGGTGCTGATGATTATTTGGCAAAACCGTTCCATTCTGACGAGCTGTTAGCTCGTTTACGCGCCTTGGGCCGCAGAAAAACCGAACTGATAAATGACGGTATACTTAAATTTGGAGATATCCGGTTGAATCCACATACCCTTATCCTTAACTGCGAGAATAGGGAAACAAAATTAACCCTAAAGGAATCCCAATTATTGGAATTATTAATCAAAAGAAATAACATGATTATCTCAAAAGAGAATATTATTGAAAAATTATGGGGTTATGATACTGATGCTGAAGATAACCGTGTAGAAATACATGTATCCCTTTTAAGAAAAAAATTAAATAATCTGGAATCCGGTGTCTCTATCCGTACAATAAGGGGTGCCGGGTATGTCTTAAAATCGGTAGAGGATAGGGAATAAAATGTTTACAAAGTTGCGCAACAAATTCCTCATTATTAACATGTCAATTACTTCAATAGTGATGATTATTGCATTTGCTATCATTTATTTTATGACCTATAGCAACATACAAGGAGATATCCAAAATAAATTGGCTTCGCGGGCAGAGAGACAACTAAGAATAGAAGGAATAGAGTTGCCAATGGTTGCGGAAAGAAGAACCATTATCTTTCCTTCAGATGATCTTCTTGCATTTAGTATTGAGGTAAACTCCGAAGGTGAGGTATTAAAAATCAGCTCTGTTATTGACATGCCTGAAGAAGCTTATTTTAAGGCTGCCAAGGCTGCCTGGAGAAATAAAAAAGACTATTCCACAGTAACATTAGAGGGTAAACAATGGCAATATGTAATAACTCAAGCCAGTCAACATGTCTTCTATAGAAATGGATTACTATATACCAGCACCGAAAGAAATTAT
The DNA here is from genome assembly GCF_030577015.1 of Desulforamulus aquiferis. Lineage (NCBI taxonomy): Bacteria > Bacillati > Bacillota > Clostridia > Eubacteriales > Peptococcaceae > Desulforamulus > Desulforamulus aquiferis. The sequence continues at coordinate 65,836 of NZ_JARPTC010000002.1, forward strand.
CAGATTACATTTTTGGATGTGACAGTATACACAAAAACACTGTTTGAACTCCTTATCACATTACTATTTGTGGGATTAATTATGCTTTTTGCTATTTTTATTATTAGCCTGTACTTTGCTAACCGGGCCATTAGACCAATAGCTCAAACTTGGGAAAAGCAGAAACAATTTATTGCTGATGCCTCACATGAGTTAAAAACACCCCTTTCGATAATAAATGCTAATTATGACTTGCTTTTAGCAAATCAGGAAGAAACCATTAAAAGTCAAATAAAATGGTTTAGCTATATAAAAATCGGAACTGATAGAATGACAAAGCTTATTAACGAACTTTTATCTTTAGCAAAAATAGAGGATATTAATTTTAAGGTAATAAAAATGCCATTTAATATTAGCAACGCAATAAATGATGTTATACTGTCCATGGAAGTGATGATGAATGAAAAGGGTATTAAGCTAAACCGCTCCATTGAGCCAGACATAATTGTTAAAGGCGATGCGGAAAGAGTTAAACAGGTTATCACCATTTTATTGGAAAATGCCATAAAGTATTCAGATGATAATGGCTCTATTGATGTATTGCTAATAAGACAAAAAAGGCAAGCTGTCTGTTCTATAAAGAATACTGGAAAAGGAATAGCAAAAAAAGATCTACCTAAGATTTTTGACAGATTCTATAGAGCAGATTCTTCCAGAACACATGAAAATGGAGGTTATGGTTTAGGACTATCCATTGCAAAAACAACCATAGAGAGGTTGGGCGGCGAAATATATGTCAACAGTGTGGAAAATAAGGAAACCACCTTCACTTTTACCCTTGAACTGTAAAATCCTTAGAAAAACCTTGACTAAATGCCAAGGTTTTTAGCTTTATTATAAATGTGAAAAAACATGATAAACTGTGTAAAATTGTGAAAATTGAAGGAAAATGAAGATATAATAGCAAATTCTATAAATTTATAAAAGAAAAAATAGAGTAACCAAAATTATTCAAGGAGGGGGGAAGAAGCAAAATCAAGGACCCTGAATATCAGGCAAAGGTAAAATAAGGAGGTTAAAATGAAAAAGAAATTAATAGCAACATTAACTTTATGTCTTTTTTTATTAAGTACCAGCCTTGTGATGGCGGCGGCGCCACCGGCGATCTATATTAATGAGAGTAGCTTAGTTACAGAGAACCGGGTTGTTATTGAAGAAGGCAGGACACTGTTGCCATTAAGGGCCATTTTTGAGGCAATGGGCCAGGAAGTAGTATGGTATGCTGATGATAGGTCAATTACTTCTGGCGGCATATGGTTACAGATAGATAACCCTACTGCCACAGTTGATGGAACGGAAGTAACCTTAGACGTGTCTGCGAAAATAATTGATAATAGTACTTACGTACCTTTGCGCTTTGTTGCCGAAAGCCTAGGTAAAGATGTTAATTGGAATGGCGAACAGAATCGGGTTGACATAATGGACAAGCCTGCAACTGATATAGATGAAACAGTAGTTCAGGAAGATATAGTGGATGAGGAAGAAACATTAATTGATGAAGAAATAGTAGATGAGAATCTAACTGATGATGAGGCCGATGAAGATGTTGTTTTGGAAGAAATAGTAGAAGTTGATGTAGTAGAATAACCAGCTGAACGGGCATTGGCTCGCCCGGAGAGAAAGCCGTGGATCGTGGATCCCGGCTTTCTTTTTTTATGAATACGCTATGCGTCAGAGTTGGGCAATAATTGCTTACGATTGATAACACTCAAGGTTTTTTTTAGGGTAAAGAAAAATTTGACACCATATGTTGTATTCATCACCCCATACTCACTACCATGGAGAGCGAGGATATCTTTGACTATGGCAAGTCCGAGTCCTGTTCCGCCCAGATCCTTGTTCCTTGACTTTTCAATCCGGTAAAATTTACTCCAGATATTTTGCAGCTCGGCTTCGGGGATATGCTTGCCAGGATTCTCTATTTCTATAAGCACTATATCACCATTATCCTCGGCAAAAATTTTTATGATGCCACCTATGGGAGTATATTTTAGAGCATTATCGAAAAGATTTGTAAGGACTTGTTCAATTCTGAACATATCGCCTATCACTTCCAGGTCATTTAAAGGAGTTTGCAGATCAAAGGTTTTTCCTTTAAGCTGGGCATTGGCCATAAACCTCTCTACAATATCGTTTAATAAACTAATGATTGGGAAATCTTCGACCTTCAGATTAAAAGTGCCCGATTGAAGCTGAGAGAGATCTAGCATATCCTCAACCAGCGAGGCCATTTTCTTGGTTTCATCGATGATAATATCAGAATAATATTCCCGTTTTACTCCGTTGGTAATATTGTCTTTGATTCCTTCAGCATAGCTGCTGATGAGGGAGATGGGAGTTTTTAATTCATGGGATACCCCTGCAATAAATTCATTTCTCATTATTTCCAGTTGTTTTTCTTTCTCAATGTCTTTTTTTAACTTTTCATTGGCAACCGTTAATTCCAGTAATGAAGAATTCAGCTTTTCGGAGAGAAAATTTAAGGTGGCGGATAAACTGCCTATTTCATCCTTGGAGTTGACAGGGCATTTGGCAGAAAAATCAAGTTCGGACATTTTTAAAGCCGTTTTGTTAAGTGTGAGAAGCGGTTTAGCAATCATTTTCGAGAAAATCAGGGATAAGATTATAATTAATAACAGAGCGATGGCGTAAAAATAAACATAAAATTGCTTAATGACTGATGCGGCTTCTCCAATGGGTTGTAACGAAGTTGCAGCGGTTAAAACGCCGGTCACTTTATTGTCGATTACAATAGGTGCAATCCCCACTAGGCTGTTTTGACCGTCAATTTTCACGCCAGAGCTGTAAATCATAATTTGACCTTCGTCAATGACTCTGGAGACCCCTTGGGGGTCTAAGGTCCATTGCTGTAATCCATTGATCAGCATTTCTATCCTACTGTCCATATTGTAAGTAATAATATTATTTGTGATATTGGGCTGGACGAAAGGGGCTGAGGCAATTTTAATTATGAATTGTTTTTTATCCTCTCTACTGTCCATATTGTCAGTAGTAATATTATCTGTGATATTGTTCCGGGTAACTGGGTCTGAAGATGACTTGGCTCTAAGTATGAATTGTTTTTTATCCTCAAAAATACGTAGGGTTTCACTCGATAGATTGATGATTGCTGTATTGGCGTTGTTTTCGTTTTGGAACCCGACCAATAAGCCTGTATAATCCCTGTTGTTTTTTACTGAATTAGTATAAGTGGCAATGAAGGCCCTGAAATTGGCTTCAAAATCTTTGGTTTTTTTATCGAAATAAAACTTTTCAATAAAAAGTGTTTGCAGGAGCATAGTAATGCTGGTAAAAAGGATAAAGAACAGGGCTGTAACGATAAAAAGCTTAAAGGTAATACTTTTCTTTTTCATTTTATCACCTCAAGTTTATACCCGATGCCCCTGACGGTAGAAATAATATCGCTTTCACTTTTTAATTTCTGCCGAAGCCTTTTCACGTGAGTGTCGACAGTTCTTAAATCTCCGTAATACTCATAACCCCATACCTTGTTCATAATTATCTCTCGGGAAAGCACCATATTCTTATTCCTAATAAAATAAACCAGAAGCTCAAACTCTTTGGGGGTTAGTTCTATATTTTCGTTGGCCAGGGCTACGGTATGTGATAGTTCATTGACAACCAGACGGCCAACATAATGAATTTCCGGCGATTCCTTAAGGTAATCACCCGCCCTTTTTAAGAGGGCGTTTATTTTTGCCACCAGGATTTTGAGGCTGAAGGGTTTAGTTACATAGTCATCGGCCCCGTATTCATAACCTAAAAGCTTGTCATTTTCTTCAGACTTGGCGGTCAGCATAATTATGAGGACCTGGGAATTATATTTGCGGATATTCCTGCAAACGGATAACCCGTCTAATTTTGGCATCATAACATCAAGGAGAATTAAATCAACTCTATTTTTTTTAAAAAGTTCCAGAGCTTCGACCCCGTTATTGGCCACTAGCGTCTGATAACCCTCATTTTGCAGATAATCCGCTATGATGTCTTGCATGCGGGGTTCATCTTCTACAATTAAAATTGTTTTATTCATTAATGATCACCTGTAGATGATTTTAGCATAAGCCTAAGGGAAAAAAACAGAAAAACAACCTTTGCCACAAAACTGTCACATAGACGCCACGAGGTTGTCACAAAACTGCCTTATTAACTCCATCAAGCTGCCAAAAAACTTTAGTAATATTAAGCCATTGCTCGATTCATCACAACTAAGGTGGCAAATATGAAAAATAAATTGACAATGAAAAATGAGTGCCTGGCCTGGTTTTTTCTTGGGCCAAGCCTGATAGGTTTTTCTCTTTTTTACCTGCTCCCCTTTGTCAACGGTTTTTACTATTCCCTGGTGGACAGTCCCCTTAACGGTAATTTTGTCGGATTACATAATTACGTGTCGTTGTTAAAAAACCCCAGCTTTTTATCGGCTCTGGCAAATACAGCCAAGTTTACTCTAATCTGTGTGCCTCTGAATATGATGCTGTCCCTGGGAGTGGCTTTGTTACTAAATAGAAAAATACAGAACAGCAATCTGTTTCGCACTATCTTCATAACTCCTTTGGTGGTGCCCGTAGCCTCAGTGGTTTTAGTTTGGCAGGCCTTTTTTGATATCAACGGAGTTTTAAATTCCCTGATTCATACCCTGGGTCTCCAACCTATGGACTGGATGAAAACAGACTGGGCCATGATTGTGGTTCTGGTGGTTTATCTATGGAAAAACATTGGTTACAGCATGATCCTGTTTCTGACTGGATTGCAGAACATACCGGCTGAATATTACGAAGCGGCCAGGATAGACGGAGCCAGCCGCTGGCAGGAGTTTTTTCGGATAACCCTGGTTTATCTAACCCCTACGGCTTTTTTTATTTTTGTCATCTCAATTATCAATTCATTCAAGGTTTTCAGGGAGACGTATCTTATCTCCGGTGAATATCCCCATAGCAGTATCTATATGCTGCAGCACTACATGAATAATATGTTCATGGCTCTGGATTATCAGAAACTGACTTCTGCGGCCTTCATTATGGCCTTCTTTATAGTGGCCGTCGTTTTACTGCTTTTTATTGTGGAGAGAAAAATCAGTAGCATGATTAATTAAAAACTAGTTGGGGACATTTCTGTCCATTTCCTTAAATGGGGGGATTAGTGTTTTGAATCGTAAAATAAAAAAAATACTCCATTTTACAATTTTATTGCTTCTGGCTGTCTTCTTCTTGTTTCCCTTAGTTGTAACCATTACGAATTCATTTATGAGTGAACAGGCAATCGCCAATAATTATGATGTGGTTACAACCAAAAGTTTAAGCAACTATAATGCTGACGACACGAATCCCTTTGCCCGGTTCCAGCTTATACCCGACGTAGTAGTACTAAAGCAGTATTATACCGTGCTTATTAAAAAGATTCAGTTTCTTTTCATGTTCTGGAATTCCGTGCTGATTACTTTCCCTATCGTCATTGGGCAAACTATTGTTTCAATTTTGGCTGCTTATGCCTTTGCCAAACTAAAGTTTAAAGGGAGAAATTTCTTATTTTTTTTGTATATCATTGTGATGCTAATGCCATTTCAGGTAACCCTTGTGCCCAATTATATAATGGCCAGCAAGCTGGGCCTGCTTAATAATTCTTTGTCCATTATCTTTCCCGGCATTTTCGGTACTTTTGGCGTATTTCTTTTAAAACAGTATATGGAGCAAATACCGGATTCCTATCTTGAAGCAGCCAAAGTAGACGGAGCCAGCCAGCTACAGATCTTCCTCAAAATAATCTTACCCATGTCCAGGGCTGGCATAGCAGCCATGGCTATCCTTGTTTTTATTGATAACTGGAACATGGTCGAACAGCCGTTGATTTTTTTACAGGATGCTGCCAAACAGCCCCTTTCTCTGTATCTTTCTAAAATAATTGCTGATGAAAAGGGGGTAGCCTTTGCCGCGGCTACTCTGTATATGATGCCAATACTATTGATCTTCCTTTATGCAGAAAAATATTTACTGGAAGGGATCCGGCTTTCGGGAATCAAAGGCTAAGAACTTACTCAAGAAGGGAGACAGAAAATTGCACAATGAAGCAATTGGGGATAATGCACAAAGAAAAAAGGTGATAGGGAAGTTGGGCCTGCTGTTCCTTATAGGGATGATCTTTTTGACATTCTTCTCCAATACCATCAATAACTTTACCCTTCCCAGGGTCGAAGTGGCCCGGCCAACGAATGGGGCTTTAATTAAGGAAATATTCGGGGAAGGGACGATTGAGGCTAAATCAATCTGGGAGGAATATACTGATTCCAATTTACGAGTCAAGGATATCATGGTGGGGTTGGGGGATAAGGTTAGCAAAGGCCAGCCCATCCTTAGCCTGGACATAGACAGTCTGAAGTCCAATTATCAGGATGAACTGGCCCGCTATCAGCAATTGCAGCTTTCCCTGGCTGGGGCCTGGGAAGAGCAGGCCCAAAAACAAAGGGATTATAACAACCTAAAATACCTATTTGAACTGGGTGCTGAAACATCGGTAAATTTTCAAAATGCCGAAAAGAACCTGACGGATGCGGAAAGAAACTGTGAGAATATCCAGCTTAATCTGGAAATACAGGCCAGAAAGGTGGAAAGCCTAGCCAAACAGGTGGAAAACAATGGCGTGTATACAGCACCCGTAGACGGTATAATCACGGAATTGAATTTTGACAAAGGCTCTATGGCCAACAACTCGATGCCTCTGTTTAAATTGGCCGATCCTAGTCAAGGTTTCCGGCTTGTAGTACCAATAGCCAGTGACTTAGCCGATTATGCCAGGCCTGGAGACACGGTCAGTGTTAATATTTTCTCCTTAGTGGACAAAAAGACCGAAGGGAAAATTGAGAGGATAGTAGATAACAGCCAATATAAAGGAGAAGAGAAGGATTTATGGGTCGACGTGTCTCTGGAAGGCTTGACAGGAGGTGAAAAGGGACAAGTTTATTTAAGCAAAAAAACGAAACAATACACTACCCTTGTCCCCAACAGCGCGGTTTATAACGACAGCATCGGTTCCTATATCTTTGTCTTAAAATCAAGAAAAGGACCTTTAGGCACAGAGAGCTATTTGCAAAAAATGGAAGTAATTGTAGAAGACACCGATAGTACTAAGTCAGCCCTTACAAGTATGGTAATAGACGAAGTGGTGATACAAAGCAATAAACCGGTGGAGGATGGGGATAAAGTTCTTAAGGAGGCAGCAAATTGAAACCGGCCAAACTAGCCTTTCTTATTCTGGCCTTGGGCATATTTATTTTAACCTTAAGCCCAATCCTGGGGGCATCACTGTCCGCTAAATTTGCGGAAATAAATGGACCGCATAAAACAAATAAAAATACCGCCACTTGGCTAGGCAATTCCAAGCAGTCGGGGGGTGGCTCTTTTTCCCTGGAGAATATGAGACAACTAGCCCAATACAACCTCCGGGACTATGATCTGGCTTACGCCCTGGAAACAAAAACTTCTGTAGTTTATAAGCAAAACCAAAGTCAGGCCAAGGTGCTGGGGGTGAATGACAGGTATAATCAATTCCATCAAATAAACCAGAAAGCAGGCAGTTTTTTAACCTCCAATCATGAAAACCAACTAGTTGCCGTAATCGATGAAGAAATGGCTCAGAATCTTTTTCAGAACTGCAATGTGGTAGGCCTGGATATAGAACTATATGGCTGGAAATTTAAAATAATCGGGGTGATAGAGGATGAACGCTCCCTGATTGGAACCTTGATGGACAAGGGGTACGGTACAGTGTACATACCGATTAAAAAGCTAGTGGAATTCGAGTCTAGTTTTAAAATAACCTCTTTGGAAGTGGAAACAAGGGATATCGGAACCACAGGCCGCAATGTCGCCGATTTTAAAACGGCCCTGAGTTCAATTGGCCAAGACCCTGCCAATTACAAAATTATCGATTATAACATGGAACGTCTCCTGCTGGAACAAAAGAACCTGCTGCGTAATTTTGTGGTAGGCATGGGAGCAGTTGTGGTGCTTTTCGGTATATTCAGGCGAAAAACAAGGAGTATTTATCGTTTCTTTCGCTTAAGACTCCAAGAAAAATATTTTTCAGAGATTATTAGGGGGGACGCCGCCCGGCTTATTTTTGGTATTGCAGAAATATTAGTGATTGTCTCGGTGATGTTTCTGTTATGGAGATTAATCAAATTTCCTTTATATATTTCGCCGGAAAACATACCCAATGAGCTTATAGATATTTCATTTTTTAGCAACCTTTTGAAGAACGTGATACAAGCTAAGGTTCAAAGTGCTGGGTATGTAGCAACGTCAGGGGAAACCCAGTTAAATATTCTAAATACCATTCAGAACTGGAATTTATTTTTAAGCATTTTCCTTGGTTTGCCGCTATTCTATCTAGGGCTTTATCAGGTAAAGATGTTGGGGGAAAAACTTCTAAAAGTCGAAGTTTTCTGCTGTGCTATCATGATGGTCTCCTTAGTCATAAGTATCGCATTGTTGCTGATGACAAAAATGCCTCCCGTCATAGATACCAAGGGAGTACTTTTGCTATTCATCTCTATATTTTCAACCGTAATTTCGTTTACTGTGAGGAGTGAACTGGATGGCCAATCTAATTTTGAAAAATCTATATAAAATCTATCCTGATAACGTTACAGCAGTCAAAGATCTCTCTCTTGAAATAAAGGATAAAGAGTTCTTAGTATTGGTAGGACCCTCGGGCTGTGGCAAAACAACCACATTAAGGATGATTGCTGGATTGGAGGAAATTTCATCCGGTGAAATATATATCGAAGACAGGTTAGTTAATGACGTAGCTCCCAAGGAAAGGGATATTGCCATGGTTTTTCAAAACTATGCCCTTTATCCCCATCTAACGGTCTATGACAATATTGCCTTTGGACTTAAATTAAGAAAGATACCTAAGGATGAAATTAAGAAAAATGTGCAAGAAGTGGCCAGGATCCTTGCTCTCGAAGACCTGCTTGACCGCAAACCCAAGGAGCTCTCCGGCGGGCAGAAGCAAAGGGTAGCCCTGGGACGAGCTATGGTGAGAAAGCCCAAGGTTTTCCTGATGGATGAACCCCTGTCCAACTTGGATGCTCAGTTGAGAACTCAGATGAGAATAGAAATTGCCAAGCTCCATAAAAATCTGGAGACGACTTTTGTCTATGTGACCCATGATCAAACAGAAGCTATGACCATGGGAACCAGAATTGTTGTAATGAAGGATGGCCTTATCCAGCAAATTGATAACCCGCAACGCATTTATGACCGCCCGGTTAATAGGTTTGTGGCTGGCTTTATAGGCAGCCCCAAGATGAATTTCTTGGAAGCCTTAATTATAGAGCAAAATGGCCGTATTTTTGCCAAAGTAGCTGATTCTCTCTTGCTCGTTTCCATTGCAAGGGGACAAGAGTTAAAAGATAAGGGATATCTAGGCAAGGAAGTGATACTAGGGATAAGAGCGGAGCATCTTTACGGAAAAGGAGATTTACTGGCCCGCCATCCTGAGTGTATTTTGAGTGGGAGGCTGGAGTTTACCGAATTGAGGGGGTCTGAGACCTATCAATATGTAAAGATAGCGGAGATAGAGGTGGTTGTTAGGGTGGACTCGGAATTACAGGTCGAAACTGGACAGAAAGTGAAGGTGGGTTTTAATATGTCAAAAATCCATTTTTTCGATAAAGAAAGTGGGGTGAATATAGCGGAAAGGGGACACACCTGCTAAAGTTTAGGTATTTCTTTATGGACAGGTATGTCCCCAATTAATGGTATGTCCACGATTAACATAGATTCTTATTGTTTGTTAGATTTTGAAAAGGGGTGCTTTTTGTGACAAAAAATAGAACTGAAGTTGTTTTTGGTAAAAAAATCCTTTGCCTGACACTAACCTTGGTCCTGGTCCTCTTCCTAGGCTTATTTACCGTCGGTTGTGGAAACAGTCAGGCTACCGGGGAAGAAAATGAGTCCCTGACCATTTCGGTTGTGACCAAAGATATGTACCTGGATACAGCAGTAAAAAAATTTGAAGATCTTCATCCTGGCGTTAGCGTGGAAGTGAAAGAATATACCTCCAACCCCTTGCCCCCTGCTTCAGGAAACGGTGTAATGATTAGGACAGAAGATCCCAGCGATATTGAAAAATATGTAACGGCTATGAATACCCAGCTTATGTCCGGCCAGGGCAGCGATATTATTTTGTTAAACAACCTGCCCTATGAGACCTATGCGGATAAAAATCTTCTGGTCAATATAGATCAGATGATGCAGTCGGATCAGAGCTTCGACAGCAGCAAATACTACCAGAATGTTCTGGAGGCTTTAAAATATAAGGGTAATCTCTATGGGTTGCCGGTTAGTTTCAGTATTGATATGATGGCCGCCGATAAAACTTTGCTGGAAAATTCCCAGGTGGAAATTGATGACAACACCTGGAGTTGGAATGATTTTGTAACAACTGCGGAAAAGGTTATTATGGACAACAAAAACGGGGGAACCCAGGAGATGTATGCCCTGGCCGGGATGGATGAAAAAATGCTGATTACATCTTTAGTTAAAGAAAACTTTAGCAAATTAGTCGATCCGGAGAGAAAGATAGCCCATTTTACTGAAAAAGAATTTCTTGACATCCTGAACCTTAGTAAGTATCTGATTGACAACAAGATGGTTAATACGGATACAACCCAGAACAAAATGATGGAGCTGGCATCACGGGGCAATCTTATTTTCAATGTGACTTCCATGAGAGGATTTATGGGTCTTCAAGCGGCCAAGATGACTTTCAACGGAGAGGTTCAATTTTTAAAGACTCCCGGAAACGAAGGCAATCTGTTCTTTTCCACGGACTCTATGTATGGGATCAGCAACAAGTCAGCCAATAAAGAACTGGCCTGGGAATTCCTGAAATTATTGGTTTCTGATGAGATGATGACCCAAAGGACACTTATGGGAATGCCAATTAATAAGAGTGTGGTTCCCCAAATTGCCCAGGATATTATCCAGCCTTTACAAAAAAGTGGAGGAGGAATCATAAAAGTGGCCAACGGCAGCCAAGCCCAGACCATAACGATGCAACCTCCAACTCAGGAGGAGATCGATTTTGTGGAAAACCTGCTTAATAAAGCCAACAGATATAACGGAACGAACCAAAAGATTATTTCAATTGTGCAGGAGGAAACCACTGCCTTCTTTACCGGACAAAAGACAGCGGAGATGACTGCCCGGTTAATTCAAGACAGGGTAAGTACATACTTAAATGAATAATAGAAAGCATTTAGTTTAAAACATACGAATGGAAAGACAGTTTAAGTCACAAAAATTCTGCAAATATAAACTATAAGGAAAAGGGGTATTATACCTCTTTTTTTTATCAGCAAAAAAGATTATTTGCCTCTCCACTGTCATAGTTAAATTGCCAAGGAATTCCAAACTTATCGGTTACATAGCCGTAATATTTACTCCAGAATGTTTCTTGAAGCTCCATGTCTACAGAAACACCTTCTTTCAGTTTATGAAATAAAGATTTTACTTCATCCATGTTTTTACTGATTATGGAAATGCTTATGTTGTTTCCCGCAACAAAAGGCATACCCGGAAAAATATAGAAAACATGACATTGCTTCCATTATGTTAAGCCGTGTGTGCATTACTAAATTTTTTGCTTCCTCTGGAATAGAAAATTCCGGGCAAGCTGGTGTATCTCCAAGAGTCATAATTTGAGGTTTTTCCGCTGCAAAAACTTCAGCGTAAAACGCTACTGCCTCACGACAGTTGCCATTAAAATTAATATAAAACATTAATAGACATTAGGTTCACTCCTTAGTTATTATTGTTAGTCCTTCATTACAGTAAAATATATAATTGTATTTTTTAACTTTTAATAATCAAATATATTTCTCCGTCTAAGAGAAATTTGACAAGTAAAAAAACACTATTCACCTGAAGAACATTTAGTGCCTAAAATTAATTAATAATAGAATCTTATTAATTATAGTAATGGTAAAAAAATTCAAAAGAGAAGGAAAATGTCAAAAAATGTCGAATTAATGGATTAGATGAAAACGGATAATACAATAAGGATAATAATATTCCACAGGTAAAGAATTTAGCTTATCAATCAATAAGTTATTACCTAGAAAGAGGGGGGTATGAACTGACTTTTGAGTATAATGCTTGGCAAAATCGGTATGTAGCAGAAAAGTAAATATCGTAGTTTTATAGTTGTTATCTTAGTTACCTAATATCAAAGCACCTTTTTATTATCAACAGACAAATTGCAATGGAGGGCTCAATATGTTTAAACAGAAGGCTTCAGAATTCTTTGACGTTTCCTCTTTAAATTTATCTGATGTAATTGATTTAGACTTCTTGCAAAAGTTTCAAGATAATTTTGCAAAAGGTATGGGATTAGCGAGTGTAACTGTGGATGATAAAGGTAACCCGGTAACCAGGCCAAGTTGTTATACTGAATTTTGTATGAATTTTACACATTCAACCAAAATAGGGGATGATCGTTGTGCGGAATCACACCGTAAGGGTGGAGAAGAAGCAGCAAGGACAGGAAAACCTGCAGTATATCATTGCCACGCCGGATTAATCGATTTTGCTGCACCTATAATACTTGAAGGGCGTCAACTTGGAACCATCTTGGGTGGGCAGATTTTAGATCAAGCGCCAGATGCTGAACGTTTTAAACAAACTGCCAAGGAAATTGGTGTTGATCCAGATAAATTTGTAGAGGCAGCCAACAAAATTGAAATTAGAACTGAGGAAAGCATTCAAGCAGCTGCTGAAGTTCTCTACATGGTTGCAAATAACCTATCCAAAATTGGATACAGTCAATATAAACTAAAAAATATGTCAAATAATCTTCATGAAGGGCTTACACAGATAGCCGCTTCCATGGAACAAATGGCTGCCTCTGCTGCGGAGGTTTCCCAAAATCAAAACTTATTAAATCAAGAAATAAGTAATGTTCAATCTTTATCAGAACAAATTAATGAAGTCCTAGCCTTTATTAAACAAATAGCTGATGAGACAAAGATGCTTGGTCTAAATGCTGCAATAGAAGCAGCCCGGTCTGGTGAGGCCGGTCGGGGTTTTGAAGTAGTGGCTCAGGAAATTCGCAAGCTGTCAGACGAATCAAAGCAAACAGTTGTAAAAATTAGAGATTTAACTACACATATTCAAAAATCTGTTGGAAAAACCCTGGATACTTCTAGTTCTACTCTAAGTACAACTGAGCAACAGGCAGCTGCTGTACAAGAAGTAAATGCCAGTGTTGAGGAAATTATGGCATTATCCGAGCAATTAAACAAGATATCAAATGATTTGTAGTAAGGTGGTGTCATCATGTCAAAAACCAAAGCTGTAATCTTTGAGATTGGTGCTACAAGATACGGTATTGATATTATGTCATCAAAGGAAATTATCAAATTGCAAACGATAACACCTATTGCTGGGACATCAACCGTAATTGAAGGAGTTATTAGCTTAAGAGATAAGGTTATTCCTGTGGTTAGACTAGGACGATTCTTGGGTATATCGGAGCAAGATTATACTGAAGATACAAGAATTATTATTATTGAAATTAATAATAGGAAATTCGGACTAATTGTAGATAATGTGTGTGAAGTAGAAGACATTCTAGATGAAGAAATGCAGAAAGTTGATTTAATGGTAGGTAATAATCATTATATTAAAGGCATAGTCAAAAAAGATGAACAGTTATGGTTAATTTTAGATATTGAAAAATTTATATTTTAAAGGTTAAACACCCTTATAAAACATAAAAATATGACGATTTAATTCTATATTGCTATTAAAATATACCCCTTACACAGATTTGAGGTAAAATGGTAAAATATGTGTAAGAGGTTATTTTTATTCTTAATACCTGTTGTTATCCCTGCCTTACCACGCATTTGCCACAAGTCAAAAGATCTTTTGAAAAGAGGGGTCAATATGTCAGATTTAACCAACCTACCAAATATAGGTAAAATAATGGAAAAACGTCTTGCAGCAGTTGGAATCAACGATGTGGAATCATTAAGGAAAATAGGAAGTAAAGAGGCTTTTATAAAACTGCGCATGCTAGAGGGGGATACCTGCTTTAGTTCCCTTTGCGGTCTGGAGGGTGCAGTACAAGGAATAAGGTGGCATAACTTGAACGCAAAAACTAAAGAGGACTTGAAAAAGTTTTTTGACTCCTTTAAATAACCTTAGCCTTAATTTAAATGAAATAGCCACAACCGCTATAATGCTGTTCTACTTGGTACAAAAATCAAATGGTAACCCGGAGCAAGGGATGGAATTTTGGCAATGGTACTTACCTATATTGGTATATTTATTTTTTATTATCTTTGGGATTTTCCTATTGCCTATAAATTCCTAAATAAGCGTGATGTTCTCCGTTAAAAGTTTAGATTATACTATTTATCAATAGATTAGCAGGAGTAGGAGACAACATATATTTTATAAAAAATTTATAGTTCGATTAAAGTGAGTTTAATATTGCCGTTTAGAATGACCTTATAAACAAAAAGGGAGGTTGTTCAGATGAACAAGATTAAACTTATGTATGATATCGCTAAAACCATGAAAGAAAAGGAAGTATTTAATGGTTTTCTGCAGGTCGAATGTGCCAAGGATAGTACAGCAATATTCCATATGGAAAATGAATTTTCCAAGAATTTGACTTCAGGTCTTATGGTAGCCAAAATAAAGACAGAAATGGACTACCAGGGGAAAACATTCAAACATGAGAGTAACACAGAATACACACAACTGAGTAAGTCACAGTCAAAGGGCTGCTTTAGGGGAAGACATCCTCATTTCCATCACCGGGGGCACGGGGGTCTGAAAGGCCTTTTCACGGGATTAACTTTAGCTCTGGACATATTGAACAGAACAAAGGTTGAACCACAAACAGACAATTCCAACTTGATAACTCTGGAAATGAATGAATTACCAAAGGAATTGCAAGAATTAAAACAACATTTTATGGAAAGCCATGGTCATGGGCATGCCCATGAAAATCATCAACATGGACATTGCTTGATGAAAGAATTTCATGAATTACAAAATCCAAAACTGATCTTAACTGCCCAGATCAATAAAAATAATGAGATAGAAAGTGTTGAGATACTGTTAAGTGGAAAGCGGCAAGGTAGCTTGGATGAAGGTCATAGCCTTAACTTAAAAGCTAAGCTCACTTTTATAAATAATTAATTGGTGAACCATGATGCTAAAAGCAATCTTGCGTCAACCTAGGAAAAGAATTCTAAAGACCAGGTATATCTCAATAGATGTGAGAAAGTGCCGAGGTTGCGGTAAATGTATTGCAGAATGTCCCAATGACGTACTGGCTAAAGTAAACTTTTTTTTGCATAATCATGTTCACCTTAATAATCCACAAAACTGTACCGGCTGCCTGGCTTGTAAAATTGCATGTTTCCACCAAGCTATAACTTAGTATGATTAGAGAAACAGTCATGGGAGCTATGCTCAGCTCCCATGACTTGTTTTAAAATTTCCAAACTATAGGATATAATGAGGAAAAGGTTGTAGGTGAATCATGTATAGACATAGAAAGTTTAACCCGGAAGAATATCAGAGATTTAAGGAATCACATAGATTTTATCATTCTTATATGCATCGTATGCATCATATGAAGCAGTACCGGCACAGAGACTTTGCTTTATCCCACAAATCTTTGAAATTCCTAAGGCCTGTTTTTTTGCTATTGATCATCCTATTGATTTATATGCTAATTTATTTCCCTGTCAACAAAATTCTCACGTTTTTACTCGGTCTGTTTATCATAGGACATCTTGTTCATTTTGTTTGGATTAGTCACTTAGAAAAAAGAATTTTCAAGCCTATTTTACAGCTTCATGATGGAGTTAAGGAAATTGCCAAGGGTAATTACAATGTGAGGATAGATAATAACGCTTGTAACGAAATCGGCTTCCTAATTGAATCTTTTAATATTATGGCAGAAAAGTTAAAGGAAAATGAAAATCTTAAGCAGGAGTATGAAGAAAACCGGAAGGCGCTGATTGCCAATATATCCCATGATCTGAAAACCCCAATTACCGCCATTCAAGGCTATATTGAAGCAATTCAGGACGGTATTGTTACCTCACCTGAGAAAATGGCTCAATACTTAGAAATCATAAATAATAACACAGTTTATATTAACCATTTAATAGATGATCTCTTTTTGTTTTCCAAACTTGACATGCACCAGTTGGAGTTCAAGATGGAAAGTGTGCCAATTAAAGCTTATATGCATGATCTGATGACCGAATTCAGCTTTGAGCTCCAGGAAAGGGGCTTTGAATTTCATTATACCGATGATATGGCAGAAAAGTATAATGTAGTTATTGACAGGAAAAGGATTTATCAGGTAATCCGCAATATTATCGGTAATGCTATCAAATATGGACCACCGGGGGCTCTGAGGCTGGAAACACGACTATATAAAAGTGAAGGATTCAGCTACTTGACTATAAGGGATAACGGACCAGGGATTCCTGAAGATAAACTTCCTAGAATTTTCGACCGATTCTACCGGGTTGATAGTGAGAGAACTAAAGACTTAATGAGTACAGGTCTAGGTCTGTCTATAGCTAAAGAATTGGTGGAAGCACACGGCGGAAAAGTATTGGTTGAAAGTGTTGTCGGAGAAGGCTCATGTTTTACTTTGGCAATTCCATTATCTACGGAGAAAGGGTCTGGCCATGAAGCATATTCTGATAATTGAAGATGATCTTCATATTGCTGAACTGGAAAGGGATTACCTCCAGTTAAACGGTTATAAAGTAGATATTTGCCAAAATGGCGAAATAGGTTTACAAAAGGTCTTAGACGGTGGTTACGATATTATTATCGTCGACCTAATGCTACCAGGCATAGACGGTTACGAAATTGTCAGGGAAATCCGCAGAAATTTAGAGGTTCCGGTAATCATTGTTTCAGCCAAAAGCGAAGACATCGATAAAATCAGAGGCCTAGGCTTCGGTGCTGACGATTATTTGACAAAACCCTTCAGTTCGGCTGAACTGGTTGCCAGAGTAAAATCTCACATCCAGAGATATGAACGTCTAATGGGCAAGAAGGCATCCGTAGAGATTATCAGCCATAGGGGGTTAGAGATCAATACTTCTTCCCACAAAGTTCTTGTCAATGGCCGGGAGATTATCTTGACCACCAAAGAGTATGAACTTTTATTATTTCTTGCCTCCAACCCCAATATTGTTTTCAGCAAAGAGAAGTTGTTCGAGAAGATATGGGGTGAGGATTATTTCGGTGAACCTGCTACCGTGGCTGTTCACATTCAAAAGGTAAGGAAAAAGATTGAGCCTAACCCTGCCGATCCACAATACATCGAAACTCTATGGGGAACCGGCTATAGGTTCAACGCATAGGGACAAGGGGACAGGTACCTTGTCCCTCCCCTCCCGACATTCTTCCTAGTGAGGTTTGTCTTTTTTTATAGTTATTATTAACAATTTTTATGTGGTTGTTGATTTATTAACTTTCTTAGGGATATTGTTTATTGTGGAAAAACACCTAATAATATACTATACAAATAGATCGTTAATGAACACGTTGTTTAGAAAATATTGCGGAATAATGGATTCTTGGGTTTGTGCTAAGAGGTCTAACTATTATTAGAGAGTAGATAAAATATGCCAAAAAAAACTATAGATAGAAGAACCATTCGAACGAAAAGATTGATTCGGAGTGCCCTAGCTGAGTTAATGGAAGAAAAGGGTTTTGATGGTATCACAGTAAATGAACTAACTGTAAAAGCTGATATTAATCGGGGAACCTTTTATTTGCATTATCGTGATAAACAAGACCTACTAGAAAAATGTGAAGATGAGATTATTACAGAAATCAACGAAATTATAAAGGCTGCACTCCAGCTAAGACCAGAGGAAGTAGTGAAATTAAAGCATTATTTTGAACCATTTCCTTTCGTAATAAAACTATTTGAATACATATTAGAAAATTCCCCCTTTATTAAAGTTATATTGGGACCCAAGGGTAATCCATCCTTTCAAGTGAAGCTGAAAGAGGTATTGAGAAAAGCATTATTAAAAAGGGTACAAACCTTTAATAAGGAAAAAATGATGGTTCCTGCCGATTATTGGACTGCTTATCTTAGCTCAGCATACCTTGGGGTTATTCAGTCCTGGTTAGAAAGTGGTATGAAGGAATCTCCACGGGATATGTCAGTGATTTTATTAAAACTTACCTTTTTAGGACCTGTAACTGTAGCAGGATTAATTCAAACTACTAAATCTTAGCAAATAACAGGAGTGGATTCACGTATATGAAAAAAAGATTGCTCCCCTTTATCTTATTAATTACTGCCCTCTTTACCGGGGGGACCTTGATGATGCTTGAGGGTAAGGATGCCGTAACAATGGCTTCCGTGACGAAAAACAGTTTATTAACTGCCGATACCTTGAACCTATCCTTTCAAGGGGTGGGTGGCAAAGTAATAGCTATACAAGTTATCGAGGAGCAACAGGTAAAACAGGGTGATGTTTTGATGACACTTGAGCCTACTGACCTCGAATTGCAAATAGCAAAACTAAAGACTGATATCCAACAACAGGACGTCAAGCTCCAACAGGTCAAAGCTCAAGGAGACCGTGGGGAAGATGTTGAGCGTCAAATACTGGCCGTAGAAGCTGTCAAACAAGCCTTAGACCTTGCACAAATAAACTATGATCGTACAAAGGCATTATTTGAAGCCGAGGCGGTTGCTCAGGCAAGTCTGGATACCGTCACTTTTCAGCTTGAGAACGCCAAAAACGCCTTATCCCAGCAACAGGCAGCCCTCAAAAAGCTAAAAACAGATATCCAAAACAACGACTATAACGTGGAACTTGCTGAAAAGCAAAAGGAATCCATGATGGTTCAACTGGAAGCCTTAGAAGTTCAAAAGGATCGTATGGTATTGAAAGCACCGGCGGATGGTAAAGTGTCCCGTATTGTTCCCAAGATTGGAGAAAATATCGCACCAGGAGTCATTGCTATTGTCATAGAATCCAATCAATTATATTACGATATCTATGTTAACGAAACACAAATTAATAAATATAAGCCCGGCAGCATGGTGTCGGGCTATGTGGTAGCCTTAAAACGAAATGTCGAAGGTAAGGTCCGCTATATAACTTCAGCACCTCAATATGCTAATATGAGAATGAGTCGAGAAAAAGGACAGGCAGATGTAAGTTCCTTTCTGATTCGCATTGATATAGAAAATACCCCAGAGCTTATTCCTGGAATGACAGTGGAGGTGAATAGCGGTGAAAACACTCATTGATGAGTGGAGGCACATTACCCGGGGTAAATTTATTATCCTGATGCTGATCGTTCCCTTGGTGGTTGCTGCCCTATTTGGCTATATATTTAAAAATGGTGTAGTAAATGAAGCACCCTTGGCGGTTATTGACCTTGATCACAGCACCTATAGTCGACAACTAGTCAATAAGCTAGATTCTTCCCAATATGTTCAGGTTGTTGGTATTTATGACAACTATATTGAAGCCGACCTGCTTTTGTACAATGAAAAATATTCTGGCGTATTATATCTCCCGGCGGGATTAGAGGCAGCTTTCTTACAAGGGAGACCTCTGAATATGGGCCTATACTTAGACATGACCCTGAATGCCAGTGCCAATAGTATACGCACGGGAGTCAGCGAAGTCATTGCTATGGAAAACGCAACCAAAGGAGCTCGTGTGCCTTTGGTTTTAGAGCAGCGTACCCTGTATAACCCCACCAATCATACCCTCATGAATTCCGTTATTCTGTTTATAAATGTGGTTATGGTCGCCCTCCTTGGCTTACAAACCATATCAATAGTTCCACGTCTTCGGCAGGATGGTCGCTTGGAGGAGGATTTGCAACAACCTCTCTGCGTTGTATTACGCATAATACCCTATGCACTCATTACCTGCGCTTCATCCTATTTAGTCATGGGTATTCTCAAACAGATTGGTAGTCTTCGCTTTGAAGCCAATTGGTGGCAAATATTCATTCCATTCTTTTTGTATACATTCAGTACAGGTTTATTGGCAATGCTGGTGGGTTGGACAGCATCTAACCCCGGGAAGGCTAACGGCAGAATCGTTTTTCTGATGCTCCCCTCCTTTTTGTTAAGTGGTGGTCAGGTTCCAGTTGCTTTATTACCAGAATTCTTGCAATGGATTAACAAGGCTATTCCTTTGTCATTGCACCTAAGTATTTTACGAGGTATGGGTTATAAAGGGGGGGGACTGGGTTACTTTATTCCGGAGCTGGGTCACTACATGGTTTTGATTAGTGTTTTTTTATTAGGAATCTTTTTTCTAATTTTCAGGGAAGGGACAAGGGGACAGGTACCTTGTCCCACTACTGAAAACTAATAAAAAACTGATATACTTGTTTTGAGGTGATCTTGATGGCACGTCAAGCACGAAAGAAAAGTGATAGTGGAATATATCATTTAATTTTAAGAGGAAATAATAGGCAGAATATATTTGAGGCTGATGAGGATCGTACAAGGTTTATTGACACTATCAGATTCTATAAGAAAATTTGCAACTATGAACTTTTCGGTTATTGTCTTATGAACAATCATATTCATTTACTGATTAAAGAGAATGGTGAGTCAGTATCAAAAATAGTCAAAAGAATAAGTAGTAGTTATGTCTCTTGGTACAATCAAAAGTATGCTAGATGTGGTCATTTGTTTCAGGAAAGGTTTAGAAGCGAAGCAGTTGAAACAGATGAGTATTTTCTAACCGTACTTAGATATATACATCAAAACCCTCTTAAAGCGGGTATCACTGAAGACATGGAGAAATATGTATGGAGTAGTTATAGGGAATATATGGGGAATAGCGACCATGTTGAGGTTGATTTTGCCTTTAGCCTTATCTTAGGTGACAAAACAAAATCAAAGGAGTCTCTCCTTAAGTTTATGAGCGAAAAAAATGATGACCAGTGCTTAAAACACAGAGAAAAGATAAAGATTTGCGATGATGAAGTTATAGAATACCTTAAGAAACTGGGAATATTAAATGTTAGTGAATTGCAGCGCATTGAAATAGAAAAACGAAATGAAATTATTAGAATAATAAAAAGGATTGAAGGGATAACTATTAGGCAAATAGCCAGAATAACCGGCATACCAAAAAGTGTAGTGGATAGGATTTAGTGGGACAAGGAACCTGTCCCCTTGTCCCAGGAGGAGTGGGTAAATGAGTCAGTATTTTGATAGGCCAATTATAGAGGTGATTAGAGATAGAACCTCGGTCAGGACTTATAAGTCAGATGCTATACCTGAGGAAATAAGGCAGGAGTTAATGGAGTTTGCTAGTACAATACAAGGACCTTTTCAGCCTAAGGTGCGATTTCAATTAATCAATGATGGTGATATCGCTAAAAATACTGATGGTAAGATAGGAACGTATGGGGTAATAAAGGGGGCTAGATCCTATATTGCAGGAATCGTTGAAAAAGGAGAAGGTGATTTAGAACAACTGGGATACATATTTGAAAAACTAATCCTTTTTGCAACGGCTTTAAATCTAGGAACCTGTTGGTTAGGAGGGACCTTTACTAGGAGCGGGTTTGAAAAGTTGTTAAAACTACAGGATCATGAGATGCTACCAGCGATCACACCTGTTGGTTATAAAGTAGAGAAAAAAAGAATACTGGAGTCCTTAATGCGATTTACAGCAGGCTCTAATAATCGAAAGGATTGGAAGGAGCTGTTTTTCAATGAAGGGTTTGATAAACCAATACAGCAGTCAGAGGCTGGAGAATACATAACCCCCCTTGAGATGGTAAGGCTAGCCCCATCAGCCTCCAACAAACAACCTTGGAGGATAGTGAAAATGGGGGAACAATGGCAATTTTACTTATGCTCTTCAAAAGGATATGCAAAAGCAATGGGCTACAATATACAACGTATTGACATAGGGATCGCCATGTGCCACTTTGAGATGACAGTGAAGGAGTCAGGAAGAAAAGGGCATTGGATCATAGATACAGGAGAACAAAAGCAAAAGAGGACTGAGACAATGGAGCATATTGCCAGCTGGGTTGAGGAGTAATAAATGGCATGATAACAGCAACCTGTTTTGTAAAGCATCAATGAAGAACCTGTTCATAACTTAAATGGATTTTTCCCTGAATGAAGTTAGCAATAAAAGGAGTTTAAAGTATGAAGAGAAAAATTGTTCTAGTGTTGATCATTTCAGCATTGCTGATGCTGGTGATTCCTGTTGGGGCATTTGCCTCATCAAAGGCTGTTAAGATCTCGCTTCCCGGTTTTAACGTTACTTTAAACGGGGTTCAGGTAGACAATAAATATCGCCAATACCCCCTTATTATATATAAGGATATTACATATTTCCCCATGACCTATTATGATTGCAGATTCTTAGGAATCGAAACAAAATGGGATAGGGTAGACGGTCTTGAAATAGATAAAACAGGTATCTCTGGAGCCTATAGGCCTTACCAAGGAAAGGTCAGAAACGGATATACCTATACGGCTAATATCCCGGAATTTAATGTAAAGGTAAATGGAAAAGCCATCAATAATTCTGAGGAGGAATACCCTCTCCTGGTATTCAGGGATGTAACCTATTTCCCTATGACTTGGAGATTTGGTGTTGAAGAGTTTGGCTGGGATTATAAATTTGACTCAACAAATGGGCTAGTTATCCAGTCAGCTAATGGAATGCTAGATCAAGGCAGCCTTCCAGGATATAAGGATGGTCCCTTTATAAATGCCGGACAATATTATTACTATGGTGGTTCCGAAGGTGAAATTTATCAGACTTCTGTAAATAATCTAAAAAACCCAAGAAAAGTTTATCAGCTTCCCATGTGGAGCTATGGGGATTCATATGTTTACTATGATTTAATTAAGAAAGATGGAGTTGCTTGGCTTAGTTACCATCAGGGCGGAGCTGTTATGGGATCGGATTATTATATTAAATTAAAGGACGACGGTACCTGGGAAGAGGTCGAAGTCGGCTATTTGACGTTCAGAGTTTTCGGGGATATCACAGTTAGGCTAGACCAGAGGGGGCCACCGGGAAGTAATAATCTAATGGTAAAATACCCTGGACAGGAATATGTTCGGGTGGGAAGTCCCGATTATCTGTATGGCTGGGATTATGAACATGGGAGATCTTCAGAAGGTGGGAGAGCCAGCGGGGATATTTATCTAACAGGTGATATCATCTATGTATTAGGGGTAAATAGAGAAAAGGATACGGATGCAAGTAAAATCTACCGGGTCAATATTCACACAGGGGAAACAATATGTGTAAGCAATTTAAGGGCCAATTCATTTAAGATGGATGATGACAATATATATTTAATAAGTGAAGGCAAGCTTTACAAACAAACTATTGACGGAGTAAACGAGAGACAACTGGAAGTTACAGGCCCGGTAAGCCTTAATTTTGACATTCAGGTAATGGACGGTAATGTTTATTATGTTAATAGGGAGGACAATGAGTTATATCAAGCAGTTACAGGCCAATCCTTAAATCCCGGCGGAAAGGTAACCGGATTGAAGCTTGAGGATGGCTACCTCATTAGTACATTTGAGGAAGATAACAATAACCATTATAGGATTATAGTATTTGATAAAAGTGGCAAGGAGGTTTTTAAGTCCTCGGATATTGCCAAGATAAACACCATATCCATAGAAAACAATAAGCTTGTTTATGTAGAAAGCACAAGTAAGAATATGTATTCAAAGGAGTTAATTAATAGCTAAAAATATTAATTATAGTTATACTTATAAGGTTCAACTGGTAATTGATTACCAGTTGAACCTTATTTTTATTCCTTGATAATTTATCCCACCATATGTTATAGTGTATATATAGATATAAACACCATAACACTAGGAGGGCAAAAATGAATTTTTTTGAATTATTGTGGGCATATATGCTTGTGTTTTTACTAGCTGCAGTACCTTTCTTTGAAGCCTACGTTGTCATTCCCCTAGCCATTATTACAGGCTTATCGGTGGTACCAACTTTCATAATAGGCTTGGCAGGGAATGCATTTACCGTATTTTTATTAATTATTTTTATTCATAAAATTAAAGTATGGAGACAAAATCGGAGGGCTTCTGAGCAAAAGGAGCCTAGTAAACGTTCCCAAAGGGCACAAAAATTATGGGAGAAATACGGGTTGCCTGGTCTTGCCATCCTTGGCCCGTTATTAGTGGGAAGTCACCTTACAGCCTTTATGGGAGTGTCTTTAGGGGAAAATAAACAGAGAACCCTTTATTGGATGGTTATAAGCATTACACTATGGAGTATAGTATTTTCCATTTTAGCTTATTTAGGAGTGGATTTCTTAGGCTATAAGGATCACAATTTTCTTAATAGGTTCTTTCCCCAGTAGAGAGATATCATGAATTGGAAGTGAGGTATTATTCCATGCTACAGCAGGCCATTTGGTTAGCAAAAAAGGAAGTAAGGCAAAGTTGGGTGGCTATATTATTTACTGCAGTGGTCACAGTATTATTGGCGCTATTCACAACCCAGCTTCTTGAACAATCTGTCAGAAAGCTTTTTGCAATGGAGCCATTTTTTTACAATAGCTTTATGATTGATATTATGTTTATTGGAATTACCCCATCATTAGCAGCAATTTTCATGTCCGGGCCATATTTAAGCTATAGAACCATTAATGAAGATCCTTATGTCAAAAGAATGGCTTTTTTTCGCTCACTACCGATCCCGATAAAAACACTAGCCTTAAGCCGAACCTTTATTATGTTGGCAACATTAATCAGCATGTCTAGTGTTTTTTATATGATAATAGCCTTTGGCCTATCTGATACTTTTTTTCAAAATATTACTCCTAATGAGTTTCTGGTATTTATATTTTTTTGGTTCGGCTATACCTTGGCCCTGGGAGGGTTTAACCCCTTTATTGAATATGGAACAAGCGGTAAGGTATTGCATATCACCCCCTTTGTTCTCATTGGTGTATTGATTATCATTATGGTTATATTTCGCTATTTATCCAATTATAGCTTTGTTGAATGGAGTCTTTTATTAGTAAAGGATTTTGGTTGGGTTATAGCTCTGATCTCCTTGCTTGTTGGGATAATAGGGTGCTTTAGCTGGAATCAATTACTGACCAACCGCTTACTAAAAAGAGATTTCCTGTAGTGGGGGGGAAGGTATATGAAGTTACCAATTCGGGTTTCAGAGGAGAGCAGAGAACCTATTTATCATCAAATTGAAACCCAGGTTAAATCCTTGATACTTAGTGGTCAGCTGTCACCTGGTACTGCCCTTCCTTCCATTAGAGCACTGTCCCTCGACCTGGCCTGTAGTGTTATCACAACAAGGAGGGCCTATCAAAACCTAGAAAATGATGGATTTATCAAGACAGTCCAGGGGAAGGGTACCTTTGTTAGGGAGATAGGAATAATAAGAAAAGAAGAAACAAAACACAAGGCAGTATATGATGCCTTTATAAAGGCTGTTGAACAAGCAGAACAATTAGGTTGCTCCAAGGAAGAAATGCAAGTCATTTTTGATACTGTAATGAAACAAATTGACCGTAAATAGGTCAGGTGGAGGAAGGTATGAATATTTCAGTTTTAGACATAAAGGGGTTAACAAAACATTTTAAAAGGTTTACCCTTGGGCCTTTGGATTTGCAGATAGAAAAGGGTACTGCCATGGGCTTAGTCGGGGCAAACGGTTCAGGTAAGAGTACACTTCTTCGATTGCTTATGAACATTCTTCAGCCTGACGGTGGTACAATTGAGTTCTTAGGTCAAAGAACAAAAGAAAATGAGACTGAATTTAAGGAAAGAGTTGGTTATGCTGGTGAGCTGTTAGAACCCTTTGGACATGTGACCATCAAAGAACTTTCGTCCATGGTATCCTATTGGTATCCCAAATGGGATAATCATCGTTATGAGCATTTTCTTAAAAGATATAACATTGACGAAGGTGCTAAATATGGGAAATGTTCGAAAGGAACAAAAAAGAAAGTGGAATTTATCTTTTCCATATGCCATGACCCACAATTGCTGCTACTTGATGAACCGTCAGTTGGTGTCGACATAAGCTCCCAGAGAAAAATTAAAGAGGACTTAATGTCCTTTATGGAAAATGGGGAAAAGAGCATTATAATGGCCACCCATGCCATCGACGAGATTAAAAGCATTTGCGATATCATAACTGTTTTGCATGAAGGAAGGATAATTTATTCTGTAAATAAAGATGAAATATATGAAAACTGGGCCAGGATTTGGGTGTCAGAGGTTAGGGAGCAAATAGCAAGGCACCCAAATGTGTTGAGTATAACAGGTAGCCCCTTGCAGCTTGTAACAAATAATTTACGGGCAGTGGAAGAGGAATTGAGAAAGGAACAAATCTCCATTACCCACATACAAAGATTAGCGGTTGAAGAAGTGCTTGAACATTATATTGAAACAAATAGTGCCTAACTATTACCAAGGATATCCCTTTTGTTGTAACCAACAAAGCCTATTACTATCAGCAACAAGGCAATGACAGTTACTATAGAAAGCTTGGCCAAATTAAAATCTTCAATGGGCACTTGTGGAACATTGCCAAAGGGTGATAAGTTAGCCAGCCAATCTGGAAATTGCAGTAATGCCCCCAGGTATACCACAAAAAAAGAATATCCTAAATATAGCCAGGCTAATACTGCCGCTTGTGGGACAAAGCCAATCAAAAGCACAGCAGCACCGATCAGCACCCACATAGCAGGTAAATATACCATACCAGCATTAAAGAGGGTACCAAAGGCAATGGGAGCATCCATTGCTGCTGTACCTGCAGACCATAAACCAATTACAGCAAGCAGCAGCATAGCAAAACTAGTGATAAAAGAAATTAAAGCATAACTTCCCAATAAGGTTGTGCGGGATACCGCCCGGGCAAGTAAGTGTTCGGTGCGGTTTTGTTTTTCCTCTCCATTAAGCTTAAGAATTACCAGCAGGGCGGGAATTGTGCAAATTAAGGAGATGATTGACATCATCATGGTTAAATACTGTTCCGTTAATGAAAAGCCTTCAATAGGGGCCAGCAGTTCTCGCATCATTTCGTTTGTTTCCAAAAATGATTCTAAATCCCCAAGGACGGAACCATAGGAAATGCCTAAAATGAACATGCCTATTGCCCAGGCAGTTAGCCCTGTGCGTTGAAGGGTTAAAATAAGCCCCAACGGACTTAGCAGAAAGGCTGAAGCATTTCTTCTGCCTGGCCTTTCAGGTATAAAGCCAGCCCCCAAATCACGGATTGCATTCAAATAAAGGGCAAGCAGCAGGATGGCAATGGCAACTCCCAAGGTGACTAAAATCGGCCACCAATAATTATTGACATACACCTCAGAGTGTAATATCCAACCAAGGGGCGAAACCCAGGAAAGGGCTTCATTGCTGACATCACCGATTGCCCTGATTAGATAAGAAAGTCCTAAAATCATAAAGGAAAAGCCAAGGGTGCCCCGGGAGTTTCCGGAAAGCTGGGCAAATAATGCTGTGACTGCTGCGAAGAAAATGCCCGTTGCCCCTAATGCCGCACCATATAAAAGGGAGCCTGCTAAATCCATGCTTTCTATAGCCAGGGCATACAAGCCAAGTCCTACTAATAGGGCTAAAAGCAAATTGGTTCCAATTAAAACCCCGGTGGCTGCACTTAGGTTAGATAACCTTCCAGCAGGGAGAGCCAGGATCATTTCAATACGCCCGTCCTCTTCGTCTACCCGGGTATGACGGGTAACAAGTAAAATGCTCATAATGGCCACCACAATAGCGGAAAAAAGCAGCATTTGATGGGCCATCATGGCTCCAACTGTATAGTTATCTAATCCGTAGCCAGGCCCCACCATGGCGATCATAGCAGGGTTGTTCATTGTTTCGGCTATTGCCTGTCTTTCCTGGTCAGTAGCATACAGGCCAAGAAAGGCTAGAGCAGTAATTAGTGTGACCAGAGTTATGGCAATTATCCATAGGGGAATGCGCATACGGTCTCGTCGCAGTATTAATCGGGCTATTTTTCCCGTATTATGATATTGATTGGGCATTATGAAGCACCTCCCGCGCCAACAGTGGAGGTTCCCCCCGTCCCTTTATAATGCCGCATAAATAAATCTTCTAGGGTAGGCGGAGCACTTTCTAATTTTATAACTCCGAATTTACTTATATGTTTAATCACATTTGACAATTCTTCTGCATCTACCTGTAAGGAAAGGGCTTGCTCCTGCTCTTGAATATCATGAACACCCTTCAAGTCATTTAGAGCTGCGATAGGCTCTATTGTTTCCACAAGGAGACTTGTTCTTGTCAAATGACGCAATTCCTTTAAAGTACCCGTTTCAATGATTTTACCCTGGCGAATGATACCTATCCTATCACATAATTTTTCTACCTCGGATAGGATATGACTGGAGAGCAGGACACTTTTTCCGGCCACTTTAGCCTCACTGACACATTCTTGGAAGATCCTTTCCATCAAGGGATCAAGGCCTGACGTAGGTTCATCTAATATGTAAAGCTCTGCTTCTGATGAAAAGGCGGAGATTAATGCAACCTTTTGACGATTGCCCTTTGAATAAGTCCCGCATTTTTTAGAAGGATCCAGATCAAATTTCTGAATGAGTTCCTCCCGCCGATTTTTATTATTGGAACCACGTAGCTTTACAAATAAATCAATTACTTCACCACCAGTGAGATTAGGCCACAGGTTTACGTCACCAGGGACAAATGCAATTTGCTTATGAATTTCCACTGCATCGTTCCAGGCGTCTTTGCCAAATATCGTTGCTTCACCTTCACTGGCTTTTAAAATACCTAATAGTACTCGTATGGTTGTAGATTTACCCGCTCCGTTCGGGCCAATAAAACCGTAGACTTCCCCTTTGTTAACCTCCATATTAACCCCATCTAAAGCAGTAAATTTGCCAAACCTTTTCGTCAGCTTGCTGGTCATTAATACTGTCATTTGCTACCCCCCCTACATATAAAGTATCCACTTAAATCTAGGTAGGTATTCTTAATATCCCCAGTAGGGTTTAGGGTTAATATATGCAATTAATATATAACAGCAGGAATTTTATCTCAATTGATTCAAACCATGTAAATTGCCCCTGAATAGTAAATTTTCTAAGGCGCATAATAAAGTGGAGGCTTAGCCGCTGCCCATGCTATACATAACGGATTCACTGTATTTGAAGAATGCCACCATTTATATCATGGCGAAAAGGTAGCATTCGGAACCATAGTCCAACTAGTCCTTGAAAATAGAGGTGTGGAAGAAATTGAAGAGGTTATTGGCTTCTGTATTAGTGTAGGACTCCCTGTTGCACTAGAGGAAATGGGGAAGATGTATAGGTAATGATATATAAAGATTGCAGCTAGCAAATGACTCCGGTATTGAGCCGGGGTCATTTTTTTGTTCCATTGGTATCGTTTAAGTTTACTATATGGTTGGCAATTTTGCGTAATATTTCTGGTTGCGCATGACAGGGGTTAATAATTAGTTGTCTATCTGTTAAGAAAAAATTAATAATTGCTTTCAAAATATTTAAGAAGCTTACAGTAATATTTACACGTGCAGATTAACTGAAAGGACGAAAAAAATGAATAGTGATCCTAGAAACTTCTTAGGGAGAATTTCCGAATTTTTTATTAACAAATATAGAGTGGTTTATTTGATTTTAGCCGCACTAGTTCTCATGGGTGTAAATGCCTATATGCAATTGCCTAGGGAAGAGCAACCAGAAATTGTTGTTCCCTATGCCATGGTTGCAGTATCCTATAGTGGTGCTGCTCCCAATGAAGTTGAAAGTTTAATTACCGATAAAATTGAAGGGAAGCTGGAGGAACTAGGGGATGTAAAAGCCATTAGCTCTACGTCAAGTAATGGAATTTCAACAGTTCTGGTTGAATTTAATCCTGGTGTTGATATGGAGAAAAATCTACAGGAAATAAGAAATAAAATAGCGGATCTGCAAGATGATTTACCGGAAGATGCAGGTATACCCGTTGTCAGGGGCTTTGAAACAGGTGCTGAACCGATCATGGTTTTAAATGTAAGCGGTGCTTATGACCTAATTACATTAAAGAATATTGCCGAGGCTATTCAAAAAGAAATAAAAAGAATTGACGGGATTAAAGAAGTTGAAATGGTTGGCGGTTTAGAACGGGAGATCAATATCTATATAGACCCGGCCAAACTGGCTGCCTCCAATATTTCAATGAATGAAATAAAGAATGCAATTATAAAAGCCAATATCAATGCACCTGGTGGAAATCTTGAACTGGATAATCTGCAGTATAGTATACGTACCGTAGCAGCTTTGCAATCTCCGGCAGATCTAGAGAATATAATTGTTTCTACAAAAAATAATACCCCTGTCTTCTTAAAGGATATAGCCAGCGTTGAAGACAGCTACGCCAAAGCCACATCATATTTCGGCATGTATAAAGAGGGGATATCCCAAGAAAAAACGGTAACACCTGCCATTTCTCTTACCGTAACAAGAAATGATAGTACAGATACAATTAAGCCCAGTAATGAAATTAAGGAACTGCTGGAAAATGGCAAAGGTAAATTATACCCGGAAGATGTCCTCATTACTATCAGTAATGATATGGCAGTTAAAGTAGATGAGCAATTGGCTGATGTAACAGGAAATGCCATATCCGGACTTTTGATTATAATTATTGTGTTATTTTTGTTTATTGGGTTCCAGGAGTCGCTAATTGTTTCCTTTGTTATTCCCATTTCCTTGCTTTGTACCTTTATGTTGCTGCAGTACAGCGGTATGACCCTTAATAGAATTTCTTTGCTGGCCCTGATCATTGCCTTGGGAATGCTGGTGGATAATGCTATTGTTGTTATGGAAAATATCAATAGAATACGGGGTCAGGGATTAGATATAAAAAGTGCGTCCAAGTTTGCTACCAATCAGGTTGCACCGGCAGTTGCGGCATCCACTTTAACCACCATGGCTGCATTTTTTCCAATGGCGTTGATGTCGGGCATTAGGGGAGATTTCATGAAAGTAATCCCCATCACAGTGATGTTTGCCGTTGGTGCATCACTCATAATATCTCTAATTATTACTCCGGCTTTATGTTCCAGGTTTCTGAGGACACATAAGGTAAAGAACAAGGAAAAGAACCCTAAATTGGTGTTGATCCAAAACATACTATCTGTTTTATTGGTATTTTGCCTATCTCTTTATGCATTCAGTAACGGTTCCTTTGGCTTATTATCTTGGAGCAGTGCAGTCCTGTTTTCAGGAGCAATGTATTTGAAAAAATTTAAATATAATAATAGCCCCCTTAATGGATCTAGTTTTATTAAACTCTATGAGGGATTTATGGCGGGGATTCTTAGAGATAAAAAAAGAAAATTATCTATTTTAGCAGTCACACTCCTAATTTTTATCATCAGTTTATCAGTGATTCCGCTGGGACTATTAAAAATAGCATTGGTTCCAACGGTAGATAATCCCAATATATCAATTGTTGTAGAAACACCAACCGGATATTTACTGGATGACTCAGGAACTGTAGTTAAAGAAATAGAAAATGTATTATTCACCTATCCTGAAATTGATAATTTTATTAGTAAAGTTGGTATTGAAGGTGCCAATTCAGCACAACTTTCTGTTGTTCTGGTTCCTTATGAAGAAAGAGCTAGAGCCAGTATGGAAATAGTCGATCAATTAAGGGCTGATGTGAAGAATATCGCTGGGGCCAGGATAACTGTTAACCAAGGCTCACGGGGATTGTCTGGTGATATACCTATTAGTATTGAATTAAAGGGAGATAATTTAGAGGAGCTAGCTGAAACTGCAGAGGATTTTAAAAACATATTAAATTCTATCCCTGGGGTAGTTGAGCCAAGTACAAGTTTGGGTGAAGGTGCTCCCGAAATCCAGGTAGTGGTAGACCGGCAAAGAGCAAGCCTGTTAGGCATTGACCCGACAACCATAGGCACTGAGATAAGAAATGCCGTGCAAGGTATAAAGGTTTCAACATTAAGAGAAAACCAGAAAGAAGTAGATATTGTCATCCGCACAAGTGCAGAAAGATTTAATACTCTGAGGGATTTGGAAAAGGTATACTTTACTTCTTCTGCAGGAGAAAAGATCGCCTTTACCCAAGTTGCCTCCCTTGTGGAAACAAGAGGATTCAGTGCCATAGAACATCAAGACTTACAGCGAATTATTAAAGTGGAAGCGGATTTGACCAAGGGAATTACGGTAAATGAGGTCTTAAGTACATTTAAGTCAAAAATAAGTGATTACTCTGTTCCCGGTGATGTGACAATATCCTACGGAGGAGAGTCTGAGGCCACGGCAGAGGTTTTTGGTGAATTAGCTGTTAAGATGATTGTGGCAGTGATCCTGGTATTTATCATTCTGGTCATTGAATTTAATTCTTTATCCCAGCCATTGACCATTCTTTTTACAGTGCCCTTAGCAGTGATCGGGGTTATGTTCGGATTAATTATTACACACAACAATTTCGGTATGTATGCCTTTATGGGTGTGGTCTCCCTGGTGGGTATAGCAGTGAATAATGCCATAGTTTTGGTAGACTTTACTAATGATTTACGGAAAAAGGGTTACGATATGCTGGATGCACTCACAGAAGCCGGCAAAATAAGGTTTCTGCCTGTATTTATCACATCTATGACCACCATTGGAGCAATTTTACCTCTGGCCTTAAAGGATCTAACTTATGGAGAAATGGGATTTACTTTGATTTTTGGGTTGATGACGTCTACAGTACTGACACTGGTGATTATACCAATCTTATATTCACTAGTGGAAGAATATAAACTTAAGTTTCAAAAGAAAGTACCCATTTTAATAGATAAGGAGTAAGTGAAAGGAGCCCAAAAACAATGAAAACAAATAAATGGTTAATCCTTATTTTTCTCTTGTTGCCCTTGATTTTCACGGCTTGTTCAACTAAGACTGTAGAGGAAGATGCCAAGAGTATTCCTGTAGAGGTTATGAAGGTTGAAACCACTACAATAGCTAAGGATCATTATACTATGGGGAAATTATCCGCCAGCGAGGAAGTGAATGTTTCAAGCCAGGCAAGGGGTACAGTTAAGAACGTCTATTTTAATGAAGGAAATAGGGTAAGCAAGGGGGTCACCCTATATACCCTGGATAATGGAGATTTAATCAATGATGTTAATTTAAGCAAGGGCAAGTTAGATAAAGCAGTAGAAGACGCCAAACTCAAATTGCACGATGCACAGACAAATTTTAAAAATAACGAAATCTTGTATCAAGCCGAGGCCATTTCACGGAGCAACTATGATCAGGCACTTTTAGCTTACAATCAGGCCAAGTTAAATTATGAGCTGGCAGAAAAAGAAAGAGATTTAAATTATAAGTCCTTGGATGCCGCTGTAAATGATACTATAATAAAGAGTCCTATTGACGGCATTGTCTCCCAAAGAAATATCCAGCCAGGGGAGATGAACACCACAGTTGATTTTGTAATTGTTAACCTAAGCCCAATTGTGGTTAAGACAAACGTCTCCGAAGATCTGATCAACAGAATTTCTCTAGGGGATGAAGTAAAGGTAATTATTCAGTCCGGTTCCAAGGACGAGTATTCAGGCAAAGTCTCATCCATCAACCCAGTTGGAGTAAACAACGGTAATATTTATCCCGTTGAAATACAAATAGCAAATGACGACTTCATATTAAAGCCGGGCATGTTTGCTGAGGTATATTTTAAACTGGAAAAAGCTGAAAACCAAATACAGATTCCTAATAAGACAATATTGACCAGGGGCAATGAACAGTATGTTTATATTATCAAAGATAATATTCCACTAAAAGTACCTGTGCAAAAGGGAATTACCAACAATGGTTTTGTACAAATCCCTGAGGGACTGAGGGAAGGAGATCTGCTGGTGGTAAAGGGACAGGAGTATATTAATGAAAATAGTCAGGTAACCATTATCAACAATGTAAGCCTGTCATAATTTGGACCAGGGGTAAATACTTTGTATTTGCCCTGTTCGATATTTAGGAGGCACACAACCTATGTCCATTAAATCTCGTTTATTTCTTTCCTATATTGGTATGATAGTTATTCCGGTGATCTTAATTATATTGATAGCTAAAAATAATGTTAATGATGTCGATCCAATACGCGTATCAGAGCTGCTTGAAATAAAAAACGCGGAGATTTCCAGGAAAATAAATCTTGTGGAATTGAATAATGAAGATAAATTAGGAGATATAGAGTTCATTAGAGCTCTGGATACCGGACTGGATAATTTATATGCAAGTATGGTCTGGAGAAAAGATGGGCAGATCTTATATTCCGGGATTATGGACCAAGAATTACTGGCCCCTTTACTGCCGGATTTTAATGCGGAGTTTAATGAAGAAAGCTATTTTAAGAGTAAGTTTAAGAGTGATTATTTGATTTATCTACAAAAAGATTATTATCTCTCCGACCTATCTGAGAATTCCCTGTTTTTAGTTTTAAATGCAAAGCTTTTAGAGAGAGATATTACTATAGCACGGGTCTTATTTGTGATCATAATTATCAGTATCCTTGTTCTCACAACAAGGCTTTTAACTTTTTCCGTATACAGAGACATTATTAAGTCCATTCAAAAGTTAAAGCAGGCATCCAATGAAATTAAGAATGGGAATTTAGATTATCTAGTGAAACCACATTTGAAGGATGAAATTGGTGACCTTAGTCTTGCTTTTGAAGAAATGAGGGTGAGGCTGAAGGATTCACTGAAAATGCAGGAAAAATATGAAGAAAACAGGAGAACCTTGATTTCAAATATATCCCATGATTTAAAAACACCCATAATGTCCATTAAGGGATACATTGGAGGAATTCGTGATGGGATAGCGGATTCCCCGGAAAAGATGAATAAATATATTGATACCATTTATAAAAAGTCATGTGATTTGGAAACCATGATTAACGAATTGTTTTTATTTTCCAAGTTAGATTTAAAAGAGGTATCCTTTAATTTTCAGCCTATTGATATTATTAAATATCTAAAATACTGTGTTGAAGACACGACACTTGATTTGGAGAAAAAGGGAGGAAAAATTGAGTTACATCATCAAGAACAAGCAATTACTGTTTTGGTAGATGCTGAAAAGCTGCAGAGAGTTATTATGAATATTGTAGGAAATTCAATAAAATATATGGGAGAGAAACCCCTGCGGATAGGCATTTTTGTAGAAAACAAAGCTGAAACCGTATTGATTGAAATAAAAGATAACGGGCTGGGAATTTCTCAAGAGGATTTACCCTTCATATTTGAGCGATTTTATAGGACAGATAAATCTCGTAATACTTCCATTGGCGGAAGTGGTATCGGGCTGGCTATTGCCAAACAGATCATTGAAAAGCACGGTGGGGAAATCTGGGCGGACAGTGAAACTAATAAAGGAACCAGTATTTTCTTTGTACTGAGAAAATATGAAGGGGGCAGTGATAAGCTTGGCAAAAATATTGATAATTGAGGATGACATAAGTATTGCTGAGTTAGAAAGGGATTATTTGGAAATCAATGGATTCTCTATTGAGGTGGAAAATTCAGGTACTAAGGGAATAGAAAGGGCTCTAAAAGAAGATTTCGATTTACTTATCTTGGATCTGATGCTTCCAGGTATCGATGGATTTCAAATATGTAAAGAGTTGAGGAAAAGAAAGGATATTCCAATCCTTATGGTTTCTGCCAAGGGAGAAGGAATTGATAAGATAAGAGGACTCGGGCTGGGGGCAGATGATTACATCACCAAGCCCTTTAACCCCAATGAATTGGTGGCCCGGATCAAGGCACATCTTAACAGGTATGAAAGACTGACGAAAAAAGATAAAAGAAATGAACAGGTTATAGAAATTAACGGACTTACAATTGATACTAATTCAAGAAGAGTATTTGTGAATAACAAGGAAATTAATTTAGCTTCTAAAGAATTTGATATCCTATTGCTTTTAACAAGAAACTTAAACCGTGTTTTCAGCAAGGAGGAAATATTTGAACGTATCTGGGGATTAGATTCCCTAGGAGATGTTTCTACTGTAACCGTTCATATTCGAAAGATTCGTGAAAAAATTGAGCTAGACTCATCAAATCCACAATATATTGAAACACTTTGGGGTGTTGGTTATAGGCTTAAAATATGAGGTTTATCTTTGGATCTTTTGAGCATATTAAGAATTCGAAAGTTAGCTTTGTAGTTGTATATTTTTAAAATCTCTACCTCTGTATAATTATTGAGAAACAAGTGCTAAAATATTACAATAAATGTATGACCCAAATAAAAAGGGAGTAATGTTTATGATTCATAAAGTTCCTTTAGTTGAATTGCAAACCAGAATGAAAAGATTTCAAGAGCAAATGGATATGTCTTACCCCGAGTGGGAAGTTGCCATTATTGTTAGCAAGGTAAATCAATATTATTTTACAGGAACAATGCAGGATGGCATACTTATTATACTCAGGAATGGTGAACCTACCCTTTGGGTACGACGCAGTTACGAGCGTGCCCTGGATGAATCGTTATTTCCTTCCATTAAGCCGATGAAAAGTTTCCGGGATGCTGCAGCCGCTATAAAAAACTTTCCTAACACAGTTTATCTGGAAACTGAGGTAGTACCCCTGGCCCTTTACCAGCGGCTTAATAAATATTTTCCCTTTACAGGCTCAAGGGGAATAGATGCTCAGCTAGCTGCCGTGCGGGCAATAAAAAGTCCCTTTGAACTATCCTTAATGGAGCAAGCGGGCAATCTTCACAAAAGGATAACCGAGGAATATGTGCCGAGGATGCTAAGGGAAGGTATGAGTGAGGCGGACTTGGGTACGGAATTATTTGATGTCATGGTTAAGGAAGGGCATCATGGGATAGCCCGCTTCGGTATGTTTAATACGGAAATGCTCTTTGGACAGATTGGTTTTGGGGAAGGTTCGATTTACCCTTCTTATTTTAATGGGCCTGGGGGAAGCTATGGGTTAAGTCCGGCAGTGCCATTATTGGGCAGCCACAGGCGAAAGCTCAAGAAGGGGGATCTGGTATTTGTTGACGTGGCTTGTGGTGTGGAGGGATATCATACAGATAAAACCATGACCTACATGTTTGGGGAATCCCTTCCCCAGGAAGTCATTTCCGTTCATCAAGAATGTGTAGCTATACAAAATAAGATAGCGGAGTTGCTTAAACCAGGTGTTACCCCGGCATTTATCTATGAAACAATAATCAATGGCGTAAGTCCGGAGTTCATGGAGAATTTTATGGGCTTTGGCAATCGCAGGGTTAAGTTTTTAGGCCACGGCATTGGACTAGTAATAGATGAGACACCAGTAATCGCCGAGGGCTTCTATGATTTTTTACAGGAAGGCATGACCATAGCCCTTGAGCCAAAGAAGGGAATTGCCGGTATCGGTATGGTCGGCATTGAAAATACCTTTATAGTGACACCCCAGGGTGGACGGTGTATAACGGGAGATAACCCTGGGCTGATTCCTGTATATTAGAATTGGAGAAGAAGAATGAGTGAGCAAGTAATTAAATTTTTTGAGCAAGATAGGTTTGCTGCTTATATAGGTCTAAAGCTGATAAAAGCAGAGCCAGGTATAGCTGAGGTAGAGCTGGAAATTAATGAACATCATTATAATGCGGTAAACATGATTCAAGGTGGGGTAATCTTCACATTAGCCGATTTTGCCTTTGCTGCTGCTTCCAATGCAGGTGGGCAAGTGACCGTTGGAATTAACGCCAACGTTACATATCTAAAGGCCACAAAGGGAAAGGTATTGTTTGCAGAAGCAAAGGAGATATCTGCTTCCAAAAAGATTACAAATTATGTGGTACATGTGTTTGATGAGATGAAGGAGTTAATTGCAAGCTTAAGCTTTACCGGCTATAAAAAAGG
Organism: Desulforamulus aquiferis; assembly: GCF_030577015.1. Classification (NCBI taxonomy): domain Bacteria; kingdom Bacillati; phylum Bacillota; class Clostridia; order Eubacteriales; family Peptococcaceae; genus Desulforamulus; species Desulforamulus aquiferis. The sequence continues at coordinate 103,882 of NZ_JARPTC010000002.1, forward strand.
AAGCAATATTGAATTTTAGTAACGGAGGCAATAGATATGGAATGGACGTTATTTGAATATCCGGGCTGAGGTACTGTAAAGAAGGCCAAGGATTGGCTAGATAATAGGGGCATCCGGTATCAGACCCGGCATATTGTCAAAGAAAATCCTTCGAGGGATGAAATAAAAGGGATGCACCAAAGAAGTGGCTTGGAAATTAAGAGATTCTTTAATACAAGTGGTGTGAAATACCGAGAGCTAGGTTTAAAGGATAAAATTAAGACCATGGCTATCGAGGAATTATATGATATCTTGGCTTCGGATGGGATGCTGGTTAAACGTCCTATCCTAACAAATGGGGAAAGGGTGCTGGTGGGATTTAAGGCTGATGAGTGGGAGGGTAAGCTGTAACAGCCTTTTTATGGCTAGGGTATTAATCTAACGAAAAAATTAACAAATGCTTAAATATTAGTAAAGCTATAGGAATTAGTTTACCATTTGTTGTATATTAATAAAAGGTTGAAGCTCAAATTAAATATTAAAAGGGAGGATTTATATATGGAGTTAAAGGGAAGTAAAACCGAAGCCAATCTTAAAGCTGCTTTTTCCGGAGAAAGTGAAGCCAGAAACAAATATACATATTGGGCCAGCATGGCTAAAAAAGAAGGTTATGAACAAATTGCCGGTATTTTTATTGAAACAGCTGACAATGAGAAGGAGCATGCTAAGAGATTATTTAAGTTCCTGAATGGTATCACTAATACCAAAGATCACCTAAAAGCTGCTGCTGATGGTGAGAATTATGAATATACCAACATGTATGTAGAATTTGAGAAGATTGCCCGGGAAGAAGGCTTCAATGAGATCGCCGATGTTTTCAGGGAAATTGGAGAAGTTGAAGAAGAACATGAAAAGAGATTCTTAGCACTGCTTAAGAACGTGGAGGAAGGTACAGTATTTAAACGCGACCAAGAAGTCAAGTGGAAGTGCCGTAACTGTGGCTATGTCCATAAGGGTAATGAAGCACCAGAGCTTTGCCCAGCCTGTGCCCATCCCCAAGCCCATTACGAACTTCTTTGTGAAAATTATTAAGCCATAGGCCGGTTAAAAATCCGGCCTTATTTTTTTGCAGATGGGCTGGCCAGTCTTTCTTAGTGGAAAATGCAGGCCATATATGATAAAATCCTTTAGTAATGAAAATACAGGAGTGATTAAGGGATATGTCAACTAATCTAACCAGTGGCATAATTGGCTTACCTATGGTAGGAAAAACAACAATTTTTAACCTGCTGACAAATTCTAACCAGGAAACGTCAAACTTCCTGAGTGGTAAAACTGAAACCATTACGGCATCTGCGAAGGTTCCCGATAAAAGAATTGATTTTCTTGTAGAAATGTATAAGCCCAAGAAGACAACCTATGCTCAGATCCAATTTAGTGAGGTGCCGGGTTTGGTAAGGGGTGCCAGTGAAGGAAAGGGTGTAGGTAATCAATTTCTCAGTGCCATAAGAAACGCAGATCTACTGGTGCATGTGGTAAGGGCCTTTGAAAACTCCGAGGTGCCCCACGTGGAAGAAGATATTAACCCCCTAAGGGATATTGAGACTATTTCCTATGAAGTGCTGCTGGCCGATATGGATTTAGTAGAAAAACGTATCCAGCGAATACAAGCGGGTAAAAAGCTTACTAAAGAAAATGCCTTCGAGCTGGAAGTGCTGAAAAAATGCCTTGCTGCCTTGGAAGAAGAGTCCTTGATAAGCCAACTGGGTCTTACAGAAGAAGAAAGATTCACCCTGAAGAACTATGCATTTCTAACTGAGAAGCCCATCATGTTGGTAGTAAATATTGATGAGGATCAGTACCGGGCAGGAACTTACCCAGGCAAATCAGAGGTGGAAAAATATGCTGCAGATAAGGGTATTGCAGTTATTGAGATATGTGGACGTATGGAAATGGAAATAAGCCAGCTTCCTGAAGATGATCGGGAGCTGTTTATGGAAGACTTAGGAATCTCAGAGCCAGGTATAGATAGATTAGCTAGGGCGGTATACGACTATCTCGGCCTAATATCCTTCCTGACAGCAGGAGAAGATGAAGTAAGGGCCTGGACTATTAAGAGGCAAACGGATGCTAAGAGGGCAGCTGGTAAAATTCACTCGGATATAGAGAGGGGCTTTATCAGAGCTGAGGTGGTGGCCTTTGAGGATTTGGTGACAGCAGGAACCATGGGTAAGGCCAGAGAAAAAGGAATGTTCCGGCTGGAAGGTAAGGAATACATCGTTAAAGACGGAGACATTATCAACTTTAGATTTAATGTATAAAATGATCATGCTTACTTAATTTAAGGTAATACTAAGGGGTCCTGTAGAAATTACAGGGCCCCTTTAGCATGACATATTAAATTGCCTGCAAGTCTATTAATTAAAACTTATTTTCTCCAAAGGCAATCTTTTTACTGGTTATTTTTACTTCCTGGCGTTCTAAGGTACCCATTTTGCCAAGTACATACTCGGCTATGTTAACTGCATGGTCACCGACCCGCTCAATGTTGCTTAGCATGTCAAGGAATATTGAGCCCTCGGAACCATTACACATACCATCGTTTAACCTCATGATATGTCCAAAGCGGAATTCCTTTTCCAGGTTGTCAATGACAACTTCATTTTTAATTACTTGTCTGGCCAGGGAATGGTTTCCGGTTTGCAAAGCTTCCAAGGCCATCTTTAAGGTTTCATCTGTAAGATCAGCAATTTGACGAATACTGGCCAGGGCCTCCTCTGAGAATGTTACCTTATTCTCCATGCTAAAAATGGTGGACTCAGTAATATTAGTTGCATGGTCACCGATTCTCTCAAAGTCATTGACTGCCTGGAGCAGGGTAGAAGCATAGTTAGACTGCTCTTCGGTCATATTTTTACTTGCTGATAGTTTGACAAGGTAATCGGTTATATTGCTGTCCAACCTGTTGATCAATTCTTCCTTTTGTTCTAGATACATGGGATTTAATTCTTTATCCTTCGGATTAAAGAAGAATCTGATAGACTCACCAAAGAATTCGCTGGAGTGGCGGCCCATCCTTAAAATCTCCTGGGTTGCTTGTCCTAAGGCCACCGAAGGGTTGGCAAGCAATCTTGGTTCCAGGTAACGGGGTTCCATATTAAACATGGCATCTTTACCAGGCACCAGCTTGGTAACGGCCCAGGCTAGATAGGATACAAAGGGCAGCTGGATAAGTGTGTTAGTAATGTTGAACATGCCGTGGGTTTGGGCAATCTGCATCCTAATATTAAGTGTTTCCCAGGTGCCCTCGAAGCCGGGAATCAATACAAATACATAATTAGTGGCTAAACGAATCACCTCGGGGAAGATACCAAATAAAAACAATGGCAAAAAGATAACTGTCCCGCTAATGTTAAACAATGTATGGGTGATGGCAGCACGGCGTGCCGCAACGGTGGTACCAATGCATGCCAGTAAAGCTGTTACCGTTGTACCTATGTTATCGCCAAAGAGGATCGGAACTGCCTGCTTGTAAGTAACTGCCCCCTGGTCAGCAAGTTCCTGCAGGATACCAATAGTAGCTGAACTACTCTGTACAATAAATGTGAAAACTGTGCCAATAAATACTCCAAGGAAAGGGTTATTTTCTATGCCTACCATTAGATCAGTAAAGAACTGTAAATCCTTTAATGGCTTTAATCCAGAGCCCATTAGCTCCAGACCAAAGAATAACATACCAAAACCAAAGACAACCTGTCCAATATTGGCTACCTTTTTGTTCTTGATAAAGAACAGCATAATAACACCGATTGCAATAATTGGTAGAGCATACTTTTCCAATTTAAAGCCGATTAAGTAGGCTGTCATGGTGGTTCCAATATTTGCCCCCATGATAACTCCGATGGCTTGCCTCAATGTTAATAAGCCTGCGTTAACAAGGCCAACGGTTAAAACAGTGGTTCCACTACTGCTCTGGATTAAAGCAGTTACCAGAGCACCGGTGATGACACCCCTAAGGGGCGTCTTTGTACCCTTTTCCAAGAACTCCTTCATTCTTGCCCCGGCGGTATTTTGTAAACCCTCGGACATAAATTTTATACCGAAAAGAAAGATACCCAGGCCACCGAAGCCTAAAAATAACACATCTTGGATAGAAATTGCCATGTATTATTCCTCCATTAGTAGACATAACCTTTTATATTTTAACAAATTTTAAGTTTTGGAAAAGTACTTTAACAATCTCTTAACAAAGAATTATTTTTTATAATCTTCTTAACTGTAATTTAACAAACTGCTAACTCTAGTAGACCAATGTATAGCCGTCATGCTCTGTGATACAATATTTGGTACTAGTGTATTAACAATAGGAAGTGAGTTCGAAATGGAAAATAGCTATGATGTAATAGTGGTGGGTGGAGGGCCAGCTGGCATGTTGGCCGCTTCTGTGGCAGCAGCAAAGGGTGCTAAAACCCTGCTCCTTGAGAAAAATGAACGCTTAGGTAAAAAAATGCTGATAACAGGTGGAGGAAGGTGTAATTTAACCAACGATACCGATATTGAGCAAATGGTTGCCAATATTCCCGGTAACGGGAAGTTTGTTTTCGGCAGCCTATATAGATTTTCAGGGCAGGATTTAAGGGATTATTTTAATAAATTAGGTATTAAGACTAAGGTGGAAAACCAGGGAAAAGTATTTCCCAGAAGTAACAGTGCTGCCCAGGTGGTAGAGGCATTGGAAAAGCATCTATTAAAGTTAGGTGTGAGGATCAAGTACCAGGCAAAGGTTGATGCCCTCATTGAAGGGTGGGGATGTTGCCGCGGTGTGGTGGTTGGGGGAAAAGAGCTAAAGTCAAAGGCAGCGGTGATAGCCACCGGGGGACTTTCGTACCCCAAAACCGGCAGCACCGGAGATGGTTATAAAATAGCCGGAAAGCTGGGCCATACTGTTACAAAACTATTTCCTTCAGCGGTATCGGTAACATGCTCAGATCCATGGATTAGGGAAAGGGATGTTCAGGGTTTATCCTTACCCTCGGTAAAAATCACCCTATATAATGGTAAAGGAAAAATAATGGCCTGTGAAATGGGGGACATTATTTTTACTCACTGGGGTATATCCGGGCCGGGCGCCCTCAGGGTAGGAAGGTATGTGTCCATAGAAAAACAGAAAACAGGGATAGAAAGCATTAGGGGAGAGATAGACTTATACCCAAGCACAAATCAAGAGGAAATAGCCCGAAGGCTTGGGCAAATTGCCCTTGAGGAAAATAAAAAGATCTTAAAGACTGCTTTAGCGACGGTGGTGCCGGAACGCCTAGCTCTGGTATTGGCAGAGCTGGCCGGGGTTAGCCCCCAGGTAACTGTGGGAGCGATCCAGAAAGAAACTTGGCGTAGGCTGGCCTTACTATTAAAAGGACTGCCTGTAAATATTGAAGGGACCAGATCAATTGATGAGGCTACTGTTACCGGTGGAGGGATAGCAGTGAAGGAAGTGGATCCCCGTTCAATGGAATCCAAACTGATAAAGGGACTTTTTTTTGCCGGAGAAATACTGGATATTGATGCCCATACGGGAGGGTTCAATATGCAGGTGGCCTTTAGTACAGGCTATGTAGCCGGAGAAGCTGCCGCTAAACATGCTTTAGAAAGTATTGACTGATAGTGCTAAATTAGTGTAAATTACGATTAATAAACAAATACCGACAATGATTACTTTATCAAGAGTGGTGGAGGGACTGGCCCAATGAAACCCGGCAACCGGCCTAAGATGGCGGCGGTGCCAACTCCTGCGGAGCTTTTTGAAGCTCGGAAAGATGAGGTGCGCTAAGGATGTTAAACCTACGCCCTTTAAATGGGCGTTTTTTTATATAAAATTACTTGCGGGAGGTTACTTATGCTGCTGCCCCAGGTGCCGGTGGAGATAAGGCTGGATAAGGTGCTGGGACTGCTAGGGCAAGGGGATAATAGTGAGTCGTTAGTCTCTCCCCTAGGAAACATAGTTGGTGAGGTAATTACACAGGCAAAATCCCTGTTATGTCCAACCGCAGCCTGGTCATGTTATGAATTATCATTAGAGGGCTATTTGATAGGTCCCGGGGGAGATAATATTCCTCTTCCAGGTATAAAGTTCAATAATACAAAAATCGAGAGAGTTAGTGTGATAGCAGTATCCATAGGAGAAGCTATAGAAAATAAGGTACAGGAAGCATTTAAACAGGGAAACTTTACCACCGCCATAATACTTGATTCTGTGGGAAACATTGCAGTTCAAGAGGTTGCTGATTGGATAGTAAATCTATTGTCCAAGCAATATCGAAGCAAGGGGTTGTTCCCCACACCAAGGTATATTCCCGGCTGTAAAGAAAATGAGCTGGCCTATTTACCACTTCTCATGGAACTAGCCGGGGCAGGTAATTTAAGTATAAATTGTACCCCGTATTACCAACTGGAGCCGGTAAAATCCCTTGTCTTTTGGGTGGGATGGGGTCCTAATAGAAGTATTATCCAGGTTAAATGTATGTCCTGCCAAAAAGAAAATTGTATATACCGAGTTAGAATAATGGAAGGAGAGGGTTAAGTTTGACCTTCAGGGATAGAGTAGGAAAGGAAATTCTGGTTGTGGACGGGGCTATGGGTACCCTGCTGCAGCAAAAGGGACTGCCATCAGGCTGGTGTCCCGAGGAGTGGAATGTAAGTCAGCCCGAAGCTGTAAAGGACATACACCGGCTATATTTAGAGGCGGGTGCAGATATAATTACAACTAATACCTTTGGCGCAATAAGTACAAAGCTTGAGGAGTATGGCTATGGACATAGTGTCAGAGACTTTAATCTTGCTGCTGTTAGATTAGCTAAAGAAGCAGCCCAACCCTTTGGAGCAATGGTTGCAGGCTCTGTTGGACCTTTAGGAAAATTCTTGCAGCCCCTTGGGACTCTAAGCTTTGATGAGGCCTACCAGCAATTTTACGAACAATGTAGGTGTTTGGTTGAGGCAGGAGTAGATTTAATACTCTTTGAAACCTTTGGGGATATTGGTGAGATGCGGGCAGCCCTGGTGGCAGCAGCAGATGCGGGAGATATTCCGGTAGTTGCCAGCTTTACCTTTGATGAAACAGGTAGGACCTTTACAGGAACCGACCCGGAAACTGCTGCTGTGGTGGCCGAGGGCTTAGGGGCTGTGGCCATTGGGGTTAACTGCTCGGTGGGACCAAAACAGTTAGTAAGTGTAGTTAAAAAGCTGGGCCAAAGCACAAACATTCCCATCCTGGTATCCCCCAATGCGGGCATGCCTGAGATTGTTGATGGAAGAACCGTATTTAGAGAAATGCCGGAAACAATGGCACAATATGCAGCCAGTTTTGTTGAGTATGGCGCATCACTCCTTGGCGGGTGTTGCGGAACAACACCAGAACATATTCAAGCCATCAAGGGCAGCGTTAAACACTTACAACCAGTGAAGAGATCTAGGCAGTTTGGACTCAGGGTGGCCAGCCGGGTAAAAACGGTTGCTATTGAACCAAACGGTATTCCTGTGGCTATTGGAGAGAGGTTAAACCCAACGGGGAAAAAAGCTCTGCAGGCCGAAATAAGGGAAGGGAAAACTGAGATTACCCGTAGAGACGCCCTGGCCCAGGTACAGTCAGGGGCAGCTATCCTTGATGTTAATGTTGGTGTTGGTGGTGTTGACCAGATTGCAGCCATGGAGAGGGCAGTTAATGCCGTGCAAATTTTAGTGGATGCACCCCTGTGTATAGATAGTACAGACCCAAAGGTTATCGAACACGCCCTGAAAATATATCACGGCAAAGCGATCATAAACTCTGTAAATGGTGAAGAACACAGTTTAGAGACTATCCTGCCCTTAGCAAAAAAATATGGTGCTGCTTTGATAGCCCTCACCCTGGACGACGCCGGCATTCCTCCCACCGCGGTAGAGCGACTGGCTGTGGCTAGAAAAATTGTGGAGCGGGCTGAAGCAGTTGGCATTCCACGGGAGGACATAATGGTGGACTGTCTGGTACTCACTGTCAGCGCTCAGCCTGAAGGTGTGCCTGAGACCTTGAAGGCCATTACTATGGTTAAAAGGGAACTTGGGACAACCACTAGTTTAGGCGTGAGTAACGTCTCCTTTGGTTTACCTAACCGGGGTTTGATAAATGCTGCTTTCTTTGCCATGGCCCTGTATGCGGGACTAGATGCAGCTATACTTAATCCCCAGGAACAACGTATGATGGAAACCCTCAGGGCATCTGCCGTATTATGCGGCAGGGATATGAGGGCGGAACAATATATTGCCTGGGAACAGTCAAAGGATGGTAGAGTTACCCCTGCTAAAACTGAAGAGGTTAAGGCGTTCACTCCCCTGGAGATGTTATACAATGCTGTTTTATCAGGGGATAAGGATAATATCATCAGCTACATTGAAAAGGCCATTACCGATGGGTTGGCACCCATGGATATTCTCGATAAAGCTCTTATTCCTGGTATTGAGGAAGTGGGTAAAAAATATGGAGAAGGGAAGTTTTTCCTTCCACAATTAATGATGGCCGGGGAAACTATGACCAAAAGTTTTGAGAGGTTAAGACCGGAACTGGCCAAGGGACCTGCCAAAAAAACCGGCACAGTTGTTTTGGCAACGGTGAAGGGTGATATCCATGATATAGGAAAAAACATTGTATCTGTGATGCTGGCAAATCATGGGTTTGATGTCATTGACTTAGGAAAAAACGTTGATAACCAGGAAATTATTAAAGTAGCTGAAGAACGTCAAGCAGAGATTATTGGGTTAAGTGCATTAATGACCACTACCATGATTCATATGCCCCAAATAATAGATACCATTAAAGAAAGGGGTCTGAACTGTAAGGTCATTGTGGGAGGGGCAGCTGTAACAGAGCAGTACGCCCGGGAAATTGGCGCCCATGGTTACGCAGAGGATGCCGTTGAAGCGGTACGTGTAGCCAAGGAACTTGTGGGCTTGTAAAAAGCGGAGATGATGGGTTGAAAAGCAATAAGAAGCGGATTACCTTTCTACCTGAGGGTCACATGGTAGAGGTTGTTGGGGATACAACGCTATTAGAGGCGGCAAGAATAGCCGGTGTTGAATTAGTCGCACCCTGCGGTGGTACCGAGCGGTGCGGGAGATGTGGAGTCAGGGTAACTATTCCTGGACAGGAAGGGGCTACCTTCTCCTTAGCCTGCCAGACAATGGTTATAAATGGGATGAAGGTGTATCTAGAGGACGAAGTAAATACTCAGCCTTCCAGCACAAAACAATACAGTAAAGCTGCAGCTCACCTTGGCATGGCTATAGACCTTGGAACAACCACCCTGGCAGGATACCTTCATGATCTCACAGACGGCAGTTGCCTGTCCTCCCACTCAGCACTAAATGGACAAGTTGCCTTCGGGACCGATGTTATTACCAGAATGGCTTATGGTGCAAGGTCCCAGGAGCATTACCAGAGGCTTACCCTGGCAGCCATAAATAGTATTGAAAAACTAATACAGAAATGCTGCTCTGAGGCTAAGGTATCACCCGACTCAATTTGCGAAATAGTTATTGTGGGCAATACGCCTATGATTCACCTATTGCTAAAATGGCCCATAGCAAGCCTGAAGGAGTCCCCATTTCAGCCTTATGCCATGGGACCCACATACATAAAAGGTAAAGAGCTGGCAATCCAAATAGCTCCCCAGGCTATATGCTATTTTCCGCCATTTATTGGAGGTTTTATCGGGTCAGATGCACTTGCTGCTGCAATTGCCTGTGATTTGGCAAACTCCCAGGATAAAACATTGCTGATCGACATAGGAACCAATGCTGAAATATTACTAAAAGATAAAGATAGACTTGTAGCAGTATCTGCCCCCGCAGGACCGGCCCTTGAGGGGGGCAATATTTCAAAGGGAATGATTGCTGCAGCAGGGGCCATCAATAAGGTCTGGTTGGATTATGATGTTAACCTTGAAGTAATAGGAAATATAAAGCCTCTGGGTATTTGTGGCTCGGGAATAATTGACTCTATCTCGGAAATGATTAGGTTAGAAATTATAAATTCCGAGGGCAATATTTCCGAAGCCTCACAGTTACCACCAGTTACTTCCTTTAAAATAAGAAGCAGGTTGAAAAAGGATGATCATGGACAGACCTATTTTCAATTGGCCAATGGGGTCAGTATCCAACAAGGGGATATAAGGCAAATACAACTGGCTAAAGGGGCCATTGAGGCTGGGATTAAAATTCTTTTGAAAGACTTTAAAATAGAAGATACGGATATTAGCAGTATTTTAATGGCTGGCGGCTTTGGCAATTATCTAAATCCAGCCAATGCCCAAAGAATTGGCCTGCTGGGAAATATTCCTTCAAAGAGAATAAAACAGGTAGGTAATACAGCCGGTACAGGAGCGGTAATGCTGCTACTATCCCATACCTTAAGGAAGGACGCGGAGATTTTAAGCACTAAGTTTAAACACCTTGGGCTGGCGGAGGACCCACGCTATCAGGAGCTATTTTTGCAAAGTCTAAACTTTCCGGAGAGAGAGTGTATAGAATAAACATGAATAACAAGAAATTTATCATTCATGCCATTGGAATCTTTATTACCATCACGGCACTCCAGGCCTTTGCTGTTGATATGGAACTGACCAAGGAGATAGGAATATCCTGGTATTGGGAATTTGCCAAGGTTGTCCTGGCGAAAGATTTATTTATCAAGGCATTTATTGCTTTATTAACAAGCGCTGTAATTGTTAAATATATGGGTGCCAAAAGGACATCCACAGTACCTACAAAGCCCACAAGAAAAAAGGGCGTTCCAAAGGTATCAGGAAAAAAATAGGGAGAATACACAAACAAAAGCTTAGCCCCGGGCATAAATCCCGGGGCTAACGTTTGGCTTTGATTATTAAATTGGGAAGGGGTTAAATCCGCTGTAAATCATTAATGCAACAACTGTGGCCACTACGATTCCGTAGATGAAGCAAGGTATGGCATTTCGTCTGATTATCTTACCTTCTACACCGATGGTACCAACGGTAGCGCACACTGCAACTACGTTGTTAACACAAATCATATTACCTACCGCACCACCGATAACCTGTAGTGCTACAATTAGTATCTCAGGCATGGCCAAGATTCTAGCTGTCTCAAACTGGAAGGAAGAGAAGAGAATGTTTGAAACAGTGTTGGAACCTGAGATAAAGGCACCTAGCACGCCAATAAAGGGTGCAACAAAGGGATAAGCATCACCGGCCATGCTTGCAGTAGCTTTAGCCATAGCAGTCATCATGCTGTCCAGTCCACCGGCATTAACGCCAGAGTTCAGCATTAATTGCACCAGTGCCACACCGGCAAAGAGGGCAATGGCCGCACCGGAAATCTGCTTAAAGGTCAAGGTCCAGGCAGTTTTAACTTGCTGGAAGTTCATACCGTGAATTAATGCGGTGATCATCGCAACTAAGATAAAGGGTATAGTGCCAGGCAGATAAGCCCATTGGAGGCTATAGGTTAGGTTTTCAATTCCTAGGATATTAACAATTTTAATAGTTTGAGCCTGTAGAATTGGCTTTAGACCAAGGGCAGGGATACGGGTAACAACCAGTATGATAGCGATTAAGGCATAGGGAGCCCAGGCCTTTGCCAGTGACATTTTAGCTTCGCCAATATCTCCCTTATCTTCCATAACTGATTTCCAGTCAGATTCCCACTTGGACTTATGTGGGAAATCCCAGGAAGTCTTAGGTACCAGGAAGCCTTTTTTAGCAGCCAACAGCACGATGGGTAGGCCAATAAAGGCGCCAACCAGAGATGGGAACTCAGGGCCTAAGAAGGAAGCTGTCAGGATATAGGGTATAACGAAGGCCAGACCGGCAAAGATAGCAAAGGGAGCAGCAGCCAGACCTGGCTTGATGGATTTCTCTTCACTAAAGAACTTAGTTAGGAGGCAGAGACCCAGCAAGGGGATAAACACGCCTACTAAACCGTGAGGGATAGCAATCCATTTAGTCATGACTAGGGTAAAAGCTTCTTGCTCGGCTCCAACTTGAGTCAGGTTCCCCGCTAAGGTACTCATGGCACCGAATACAGGAGTACCAACTGCACCAAAGGAAACAGGAGTACTGTTGAAAATGAGGGCAACCATTGCTGCAGCCAGAGGAGGGAAGCCTAAGCCAACCAGCAGGGGACCAGCAAGGGCGGCTGGGGTACCAAAACCAGCAGCACCTTCAATGAAGGCACCAAACATCCAACCGATAATTACAGCTTGGATACGACGGTCCTTTGTGATGCCACTAAATCCATTGTTGATGGTGGTCATGGCACCAGATAGCTTCATAGTATTAAGAATTAATATTGCACCAAAAATTATGATAAGTACGTCAATGGCCTTAAGAACACCAAAGATTGAATAACCAAAAACATGTTGGAAATCCATCTGCCAAATTGTAAGTGCAATACCTGCCGAGAGTAACCAGGAAACAGGTAGAGCTCTTTTAGCAGGCCAGTTAAAAGCGGCCATTAATATTATTGTTACCAAAATAGGCACTGCTGCCATAAATGCAAGCATAGGTTAAGACCTCCCTAATGATGTTGAATTTCATAAGATAGCCTAATTGTATCTGCTATTGTAATTATCAACCCCCTTTATTAGTAAGTCCAAATCCACTAAAAACATTACTACATGGAACCAAAATTTTCGGAAAATTATAAAAGCTACTGGCATGAATGTAAGGTGGCCTGACCAATTAATATAAATATTAAATGTTTTCAGTAAAAATCCTGCTGCCATTTTAATTAATTTAAAAAAAAATTAAAAAATTCTCAGATTTTAGACTATCAGTTAGTAAGGCTTTTCACAATATTCAGTTTCTCCATAAAAATTATCTAAAGGAAAAGATTTACTGATTGTTTTTTGTTGTTTCGGGTACAATAGAACGGGAGGTGTTACAAAATGGCTAAAGAGAAACGGGCGAAAAAAGAGGTAGAAGATTTGGAAGCTTTGGAATCCTGTACAACTTCCAATGAATGTGCTGACTCTTGCAGTTCAGTTTCCGATGGCTGTGGTGGCCGTGTCTCTAATGATTGCGGTTGCGAATAGTAACACTCTAAGAAGAGCGGGATAACCCGTTCTTCTTTTTTATTGTCAAAATAAAAACAGTGATATAATTATTTAAAAAATGTTTCTGGGGGATTTATATATGACAGTTAAACTCTTTGTAAAGACCGAGACGAAAGAGGGTATAAATAAGGATATTGTAAAAGTAACCTGGGGTGCTGTAAATAACGCCGGACGAATTTTCTACTCTAATTCCGAGATAATGAGTGTGGAGGATTTCCTAAAATTTCAGAGGCTTTTCTCTTCAGTTGGTCTTGACGAAGAGAGAAGAATGGACACTGGTCGCAATAATTATTAGGAAGCAAGTCTGTTATTTCATGGTTAATAATGTCCAAAAACGGGTATAATTTCCGTTGTTAAAGCAAAACTAACTTTGCAAATTTAATTGGAGGTGTATCCATGAAAACAGTAGTAGACCAGGATCTCTGCATTAGCTGCGGTGCTTGTATTGATGTATGTCCAGAAGTATATGAATGGAATGATGATGATAAGGCTCATGCTATTGTAGATGAAGTACCTGAGGGCCAAGAAGATTCTGCAAAAGAAGCAGCAGAAAGCTGCCCAACCGAGGCAATTAAAGTAAACTAGGATAAAAGGCCGCCATTCGCGGCCTTTTATCCTTCTAGCCTTTATTTTGTGACCCCGTGCAGGTAAAAACATAAGCTGTGGCGAATAGAATGTGATGTATTAAAATGGATAGTTATGGAAATAATATTCATATTTTCGGCAGGGGTGACACCGGTGGCCAAGATAAAGGTATTGCACGTGGTAAGACCTGCTGCTGGAGGAATGAAAAATCATATCATTGATCTGGTTAATCGAACCGATAAATCCAGATTTGATGTTACGGTCGCATGTCCTCCGAATAGTCAATTGTGGGAAACTCTTTATAATATGAACGTTAAGGTTATTCCCATTCCTTTAGTTGGAGAGTTATCTCCAGCTAAGGACTATGCAGCAACCAGCATTTTGATAAGACATCTACATAATACCAGAACCTCCATCATGCATGCACATAGTTCTAAAGGGGCTTTAGTGGGGAGAGTCGCGGCAGCCATTGCCAGAACTCCGGTGGTTATTTTCACAGCCCATAATAGTATATTTTATGAAGAGTGGCCAGAATGGAAGAAGAGGCTTTTTGCTTCAGTGGAACGTTTTCTGGCCAGATTTACTGATAGAATAATAACGGTATCTGATGCCCTTAAGCAGGAATTAATTGAAAGGGAGGGCCTGCAGGGTAAACATATAACTACCATATATAATGGTATTGATGTTTCGCGTTTTGAGACAAAAAATGATTTAATGACTATTAGAAAAAGTATGGATATCCCTGAACTTGGTCCAGTGATAGGTACAATTGCCCGGCTGGCTTCCCAGAAGGGGTTAAGTTATTTTTTAAAGGCAGCATCCCTATTAAAGGATTATCAGGTGAATTTTCTAATTGTTGGTGACGGACCACTCATGGAGGCTTTGCAAAAGGAAGCTGTAGATTTAGGGATACAAAACAGGGTCACCTTTGCAGGTCGCCGAGAAGATATTCCTGAAATCATGAGTATAATTGATATTTTTGTCCTACCTTCAATTACAGAGGGATTACCCTTAACAATTTTAGAAGCGATGGCAGCAGGTAAACCAGTTGTAGCAACCCAGGTTGGTGGTATCCCAGAAGCTATTGTACAGGGTAAAACGGGTCTGATGGTACCGCCTAAAGATCCCGAGGCTCTGGCTGTATCACTGGCTGGTTTGTTAGGGGAAAGGGAACGTATAGTTCGCATGGGTCTAGCAGGACATAAGCTAGTAAAGGAAAAATTTACAGTGGAAACAATGGTGGAAAGAACTCAAAACCTTTACGGGCAGTTATTGGAAAAGAAAATTTCTGGAAGCAAATAATATTTACAGTTAATTAAGAACGGAGGAGACAAATTTTGTATTTGTTTTTCTGGCCCAAATTTAGGGCCGGTTTGTTAGCCCTATTATTATTTATATATGCTGCCCCCGCCTTTGCAGCGGGGGTTAATTCAGTTGAACAGGCTGAGAGGGTAGTGCTGGTTGTTATCGACCGATTGGATGTTAGTGATTATCAAGGGGATAGTTTAAAAAATATTAAGTCGCTAGCAGAAAAAGGTTCCCTGGGACTTCTTAATAATAACACAGGTGCTCAAATTAATTCTGAGCATACCTATCCCACCATTGGTGCCGGTGCACATTTGATAGGTAGCGGCGATGCCCTTAATGGCTTTAACAGCGACGAAGAGGTGCTGGATACCGTTGCCAGTATTGAGTATTTAAGACGCACAGGATGGCAAACCTCTCCAGAGGCTGTGATTCAATTGGCAATTGGTAAATTGAATCGAGCTAACCAAAATTTACCTTATCCTGCTAAACCGGGTGCATTGGGACAGGCACTTCAGGAGGCTGGCCTTTCAACTGCAGTAATAGGTAATGGGGATTCCATTGCTGTTCATAGGCGACTGGCCACCACAATCACCATGGACAAGCAAGGCTTGACAGACTTTGGACTTGTGGATAGATCCATATTGCTCCACGAGGATGATGTATTGGGAGGCTTAAGAACTAATTTTGCAGAGATCAGCCAGAAGGTTTTGCAATACAGAGATATGGGTGTATCACTGATTGTAGTTGAAACAGGCGATGTTACTAGATTATATGAAGAGAGGGATCGAAGCACTGATCAGTCCTATGCCAAACAGAGGGCCGGGGTCTTAAATAGAATAGATGATTTTGTGGGCGATTTAACCACCCAGTTAGACTTCTCCAAGGAAATGTTACTGGTGGTAAGTCCAACACCTACCTATGAAGCATTAAGGGGTAATAGGAATCTTACCCTAATGGTAGCCGCAGGACCTGGTTTTGCTCCAGGCTCCCTGTTAACCTCAGGCACCACAAAGCGAGATGGTATTGTAAAGAATACCGATATTGCACCTACGATACTTAAGGCTTTAGGATTGGAACCTGTGCTGGGAATGTCGGGAAGGCCCTTAAGTAGCTCGAATTTGCAAATGAGAGAGAATACCTTGGAATACCTTCAAAATTTAAATGACAGGCTTGTTACCACCTATCAGGCAAGGCCGCCTGTACAATCTGCCTATGTTATGATCCAGATAGTAGTCTTATTTGTTGCCCTCTTTGGTGTATTTTTTAGACGCCACATGGCAGAATTGATTAAGCCATTTTTATTATTAGTGATGGCAGTACCCCTGGCGGAACTGCTTATACCCATTTTGCCGGGAGGCTCAGTAGCTATTTTAGTTCTCCAGCTTATTATTGCCACAGCCTTGATAGTAGGTTTGGCCATTTTGATTCATAGGAAACTGGGGATGGATCCCTTTATCTTCATATGTTTAGCCACTGCCGGCGCAATTCTGATAGATCTGATGAATGCTTCATATCTGCAAAAACAGTCTATACTGGGATATGACCCTATTGTGGGAGCTAGATTTTATGGAATTGGAAATGAATACATGGGGGTCTTAATTGGTTCATTAATCATAGGCACCACCGCTGCTATACAGTATTTTGATAAGTGGAGAAAGCCTCTAATTGCCCTCACCGGTATAATATTTTTGATTGGGGTATATGCCATGGCTTCCCCGCATATAGGTACAAATGTGGGCGGAGCCATCGCGGCCACATCAGCCCTATTGGTTACCTTTTTACTATTGCTAGGAGTACGCTTTAGGGTGCATACCATCCTAACGGTGGCAGGTTTAGTGATTGTTGCTGTGGGTGGCTTTATTGCCTTTGATTTGACACGCCCACCTGATTTAAGATCCCATATGGGGACCACAGCTTCATTAATTATAAGCTCAGGGCCTGGGCAAGTGCTGGATATTATTCAAAGAAAATGGGCTATGAATATGAAGCTTCTTAAATATACCGTTTGGAGCAGAATTCTTCTGGCAAGCCTAGCGGTTCTAGCCCTGCTATTTTACCGCCCCAGGGGAGTAATGCAAAATATTAAGGATAAGTACCCCTATTTGTACAAGGGTTTTATAGGAGTCCTAACAGGTGCTTTGGTAGCCTTTGCCTTTAATGATTCAGGGGTTGTTGCTGCTGCCACAACAATGATTTTTGCTGCTCCTCCCTTGGTTTACCTGGTCTTAACTGAGCAAAAAAGGGATATGTAGGTCAATATCTCTAACACCTTTTTGCCTAGACAGGCGTACATTATTATTAATGGAATATAGTAGGGTGAAAGAAAAGAGTATAGAAAATATAGGGAAATTGATAAATATCGTGAAATAAGGTGCTATTAGGGATTTTCGCCAAATGAAGCCAAGATTTGCGTAAAATTTTATTGACAATCAAATAGTTTATGCTAAAATTGATTTTGGTTGGAATTGGCCAGCCCGAAAAATGGTAATGGGCTTGTTGGTTCCAATACTTTTCTTTAATGAAATGGAGGAGGATAACTAAGATGAAACCTTTGGGCCGCCATGTCTTGGCTGAAATCTATGGCTGTGATTTTGATATCCTCAATGACGCAAAGAGGGTTGAGGAAATTATGGTAAACGCAGCACTGGAATCGGGGGCTGAGGTCCGCGAATTTGTATTCCACAAGTTTAGCCCGCAGGGTGTAAGTGGAGTGGTTGTAATCAGTGAGAGTCACTTGGCCATCCATACTTGGCCTGAATTAGGATATGCTGCGGTAGATGTATTTACCTGCGGCGACACAGTAAATCCCTGGGATGCCTGCAATTTCCTGACGAGAGAGTTTGGGGCAAAAGATATGGCTGCTCAGGAAACTAAGAGAGGAATCCTGCCTGGGATGGTTCCGCGTTTAGCGGCCGTAAATTCATAGGAGGGATATTTATTAGTACCAAATGCAGTAAACCCTAACGAGCCTTGCTCAACTTAAATGGAGGAGCAAGGCTCGTTAGTTTTTGCCCATAAATATGGTTCAAATGGTACATAGTGGCATAGTGCTAAGTATTTTAAGGTTACTTAAGTATTTTAATAGGGGTAAGAGGAAGGAAATCGCCTATGCTTAACGAAATAGTAATAAGTTATCCGCAGCCGAGGAGGACTTATCATGTCTGGCGATATTTTTGCTAATATCCGGGAAGATTTACAGTCTGTTCACAAAAAAATTAAAGGACAACTTACCATTAAAGCCGGTCATGTTGGGAGTTATGCCCACATAGAGTTTTCACCAATGGATAATTTTATTCGACCAGCAGTGGTTATTTCTGTTGCCCACTTTTATAACTGCATGTCAGCCAAGGTTATTTCCCTTGGAGCCATTGTGCAGTTTATTTTTATGGCTTCTCAAGTACACAGGAGAATTCCTGAAGTCACCATAAATTCAAAATCAGAATCAGATCCTAGAGATGGTACCCAGTTTCCTGTTTTAGTGGGAGACTATCTATATGGAAAATTTTTTACTACCCTGTGCAGCTATGATATGAATCACTACCTAAAACCTTTGGCCAACATTATAGCTAAAATAAACGAGGGCGGGATTCTAAGAAATAATAGCCTGCACTCGGAAAATAGTCAGATAAATAAAGAAATATTAAAATTGGAAGAGGCCGAGCTTATGGCTGGCTCCGCCTTTCTAGCCGGCGATTTGGCAGGGGCGCCTGAATATGAAAAAGGCCTGTTGTTTGACTATGGAATGGATTTGGGGATGGCCTATGGTATGTGCCGTAATGGAGCATCTGGTGGCGAAATAAATAAATATTTAGACTCTGCTCTAAAAGCCCTTGAACAACTACCTAACCGCCCTGACAAAAAAATGCTGACAGAACTAACCTCTTTGTTTCGCACAACTGACGGCATAGTCAGAAAGGTAGTCTAATTGAAAGGAGGGCTTATACTTTTGCAGAACTTTAGCGGAAAAAGTAAAGAGGAATTTGTCCACGGAGTCTTTTCCTCAATCGCTCATCGTTATGATTTATTAAATACAACCCTTAGCTTTAATAGGGATAAATATTGGCGTAGATTTGCTGTTGAACAGACAAATATAAAATCAGGGGCCATGGCACTGGATGTTGCCTGTGGTACCGGTATGCTTTCCATTGAATTAGCAAAGATAGCTTTTCCAACGGGAAGGGTTATAGGTTTAGACTTCTGTGAGAATATGCTGGCTAAAGCCGTTGAAAATATAGATAAGACCAAATATAAAAGCTCTATTGAATTAGTTCAGGGAAATGCCATGGAATTACCCTTTGAGGACAATACCTTCGATTGTGCCACCATTGGCTTTGCCCTGCGGAACGTTCCAGATGTAGAAAAGTGTATAGATGAAATGCGTCGGGTGGTTAAGCCTGGAGGTAGAGTGGTTTCCTTGGAGCTGGCAAAACCCAGTGCCCCTGTGTTTAAACAGCTTTATTACCTGTATTTTGACAGACTGGTTCCTTTATTGGGCAAGATGGGGGTTGGAAAGGATGGCCCCTACCAATGGTTACCCAACTCACTTAAGATATTTCCCCACCAGTCGGTGGTAAGGGATATGTTTTCACGTGCCGGGCTAAAGGATGCCGTCTATCATGAGCTTACCGGCGGTATTGTAGCTGTACATGTTGGTATTAAGTAAAGTAGAAAAGCTTCCTATCAGCTAAAGTTTTGGTGAAGGACGGTGCTTATGGCTTTTCATAAGTTCAGAGTGTTTTTAGAAATGATTAAGGTCGAGCATACATTATTTGCCTTGCCCTTTGCCTATATTGCTGCTCTATTAACGGAGCAGAAAATCCCTAGTCTGCATAATATCCTTTGGATTACCCTGGCCATGGTTGGAGCAAGGACTGCGGCTATGTCCATAAATAGATTGGTTGACAGGCATATTGATGCAAAAAACCCTCGAACCGCGGGTAGAGCCCTGCCAAAGGGCATGTTGGGGGTAAATGAGGTGTGGTTATATACTATGTTATCCTTCGGGTTATTAGCTGTTTCGGCCTATAACCTTAGCACCCTAGCCCTACAGTTGTTTCCAGTTGCAGTGTTCTTCTTAAGCTTTTATTCTTTTACCAAACGGTTTACCTGGACCTGTCATTTTTGGTGTGGGTTAGCCCTGGGATTAGCTCCCCTAGGTGCCTGGGTTGCCATAACCGGGAGCTTTCATCCAGCACCGATTATTCTGGGGATTGGTGTACTACTTTGGGTGGCAGGCTTTGATATAATCTATGCCTGTGATGATTTTGATTTTGACCGACGGGAAGGTATATTTTCCATTCCTGCAAAATTTGGTATTAAAAGTGCCTTGAGGTTATCAACAATTCTTCATATCCTGGCACCGATTTGTTTCTTAAGCGTGGGCTTGATTTTAAACCTTGGATTATTTTATTTTATTGGGGTCGTCATTGCTACAGGGCTTTTAGCTTACCAGCATATGTTAGTGGTCCCGGAGGATCTTTCCCGGGCAGGCTTAGCTTTTTTTAACCTCAACGGGACCCTTAGTGTAACAATGTTTGCTTTTACGATTTTTGATATCTTATTCCCTTTCCAGCTACTTTAGGGAAGACATACTAAGCCCATTAAATTTGTCCCACCGGAAGAAAGGGGAAGAACATGGAAGAACTCTTTGAAAACAGTGAGTTGAAGGAAATTAAGTCAAAGGTGGAACAGGGCAAGCGGCTAACCATGGAAGACGGGTTAAAATTATATAGTTCCAATGATTTGCTGGCAATAGGCTATCTTGCAGATATTGTGAGAAAGAGAAAACATGGTGATAGAACATATTTTATTGTTAATCGGCATATTAATCACACTAATGTTTGTGAGATTCTGTGCAAATTGTGTGCCTTTGGTAGAAAGGCTGAGGATGAGGGAGCATACACCTTGTCACTGGACGAGGTAGAGGCAAAGGCTGGGGAATGTCATGGGCTAAAGGTTTCTGAAATACATATTGTTGGAGGCCTTAATCCTAATTTAAAGCTGGATTATTATGTAGAGATGCTTCAACGTGTTCGCAGGGCTGCACCAGGTGCCTTTATTCAGTCGTTTACAGCGGTGGAGATTGATTATTTAGCAAGGATTCATAATTTATCCCTGGAAGAAGTTTTAAAAACTTTAATGGCAGCGGGACTTGACTCTTTACCTGGAGGCGGAGCTGAAATATTGGTTCAGAGGGTAAGGGATATAATTTGCGAAAATAAAATTACTGCCGATAGATGGCTGGAAGTACACGCGGCGGCCCACAAGATAGGGATGAGAACGAATGTTACTATGCTTTACGGACATGTGGAAACAGTAGAGGAGCGGCTTGAGCATATGTTAAAGCTCAGGGAGCTGCAGGATAAAACAGGTGGATTTCTGACCTTTATTCCACTTGCCTTTCATCCTAGAAACACTGCCTTGGAGATGGAGCAGCTATCTCATACCACTGGCTATGATGATCTTAAAACCTTTGCAATCTCCAGGTTAATGCTGGATAATATTGAGCATATCAAAGCCTATTGGATATTATATGGTCCCAAAATGGCTCAAACTTCTTTATCCTTTGGTGTTAATGACCTGGATGGAACAGTAATAGAAGAAAAAATAGCCCATGATGCAGGGGCAGAAACCGCTCAGTTTATGACAAAAAACAAATTGATAAATATGATCAAGGCTGCGGGTAAGATGCCCGTAGAACGGGATACCCTGTACAATGTTCTTGGGGAGGGTTTTTAGTGGCAAAAGTTCGGTTAGGGCAGGTGGACTACCTAAATTGCCTACCAGTATTCCATGCCTTGGAAGATGGGATTCTACCCTTTGAAGGTGAGTTAATTAAGGGAACACCAACAATGTTAAATAAAATGCTGCTTGAAGGTGAGTTGGATGTGACCGCCCTATCATCAATTGAATATGCTCGTCATGTAGACAAATGCTTTATACTTCCTAACTTGTCAGTCAGTGCAGATGGTCCGGTTCATAGTATATTTTTATTTAGTCATGTTCCTGTAACTGAACTTGAAGGGAAAAAAATATGTCTTACATCATCTTCCTCTACTTCAATAGCTCTGCTTAAGGTTCTCTTTGACCATTACTATCATGTGGAGGCAAAATATGAGACCCAAGCACCGGATTTGGATAAAATGATGTCATGTGCAGATGGAGCTCTGCTTATTGGGGATGATGCAATGAGGGCTAATTTGAGGGTCAAGGAAGAAGGATTGCCCTATCATGTTACTGATTTAGGAGAGGTGTGGAAACAATTTACTGGAGAAAGAATGGTTTTTGCCCTCTGGATAATAAAAAAAGATTTTGCTTTAGAGCACCCTGAAGAGATAGATTTACTTTGCAAAACCTTGGTGGAAGCTAAGGAGTACGCAGCTGCCAACTATGACGGATTATTAAAGAAGGCCCGGCGTAGAAGTGGACTGCCCATGGAGGTTTTGGAAGAATATTTTCAAACCATAAACAACGATTTTGACGAAGGACATAAGAGAGCTCTACTGACCTTTTACGATTATTGTTATAAGAGCGGTCTTATTGAAGAAAGGGTACGGCTATCGGTTTGGGGTGAAGAAGGTGCCTGATATTTCCCCAATTCTTAAAAGGGTGCTAGAAGGGCACCGCCTGAGTCTAGAAGAGGGCGTTGCCCTCTTAAATTCTTCAGATTTACTGGCCCTTGGTGCCGCCGCTAATATAGTCTGCCAGAGATTACACCCGGAGAACCGGGTAACCTTTATTATTGATCGCAACATTAATTATACAAATATCTGTACATGCCGCTGTAAGTTTTGTGCCTTCTGGAAAGATCCTGACTCCCCTGAAGGGTATATTATTAGTAAAGAGGAATTATTCAATAAAATAGATGCCACCCTGCATGCGGGAGGAACCGAACTCTTAATTCAGGGAGGCTTACACCCTGAACTAGGCTTAGATTACTATCTGGATTTGCTAAAGTCCATTAAAGAGAGCTATTCGATCCATATACATTCTTTCTCACCCCCTGAGATTTGGCACATTGCCAAAAAATCAGGCTTATCTCTTCAGGAGGTGCTGGTGAAACTTCAGGCGGCAGGACTGGATTCACTGCCTGGGGGCGGGGCTGAAATATTGGATAACCGGGTGCGTAAGGCCATAAGTCCTGAAAAGATAACCTGGGAAGAGTGGATGGAAGTAATGGGCACAGCCCATAAAATTGGTATGAAGACTACAGCCACCATGATGTTTGGGCATATCGAAACAACCGAAGAGCGTATCCTGCACATGATTAGAGTAAGGGAAGCCCAGGATCGTTCCAGTGGTTTCACGGCCTTTATTCCCTGGAGCTTTCAGCCGAAGAATACAGAATTAGGCGGTGAAACTGCCCACGGAGTGGAATATTTGAAAACTCTGGCCGTAGCTAGACTAATGTTGGATAATATAAAAAATATTCAAGCCTCCTGGGTCACCCAGGGAGCGAAAATAGCTCAGATAGCTTTAAGCTTTGGTGCCAACGATTTTGGAAGTACCATGCTGGAAGAAAATGTGGTTCGGGCCGCAGGGGTAAACTATAGGGTGGCACTCAAGGAAATACTGCACTGTATTAGCAGCGCAGGTTTTACACCAGCCCAGAGGACTACAGATTACCGGATCATTAAAGAGTTTTAGTATATAGGAGCGCAAAACAAAGTGGGATGCGACTTGTCACATCCCACTTTTGATAGTAAAATATTAACCTAGATTTTTAAAACTGCTGCCATTGGCTCCACAGATAGGACATTTTTCTGGGGCATCAGCTTTATGAATGTACCCACAGACAGGGCATAGGTAATAGTCGACATTCTCTTTACTCTCAAGGGCTTCCAGTGCTGCTTTGTAGAGGTCAGCGTGAATCTTTTCTGCCTCATTGGCAAAGTGGAAGGCACGTTTCGCCTGGTTGTTACCTTCTGCTTCGGCGGTTTCAATAAAACCGGGGTACATTTGAGTGAATTCATAGGTTTCCCCGTCAATTGCTGTCTGAAGATTTTCTGCGGTGGACTTAATTCCACCCAGTGCCTTTAACTCACTTAGGGCGTGAAGAGCCTCAGCTTCTGCTGCAGCTCTGAATAGCTTAGCCACTGCAGGATATCCTTCCTGGTCAGCTTTAGCAGCAAAGGCAAGGTATTTTCTGTTGGCCTGGGATTCCCCCGCAAAGGCTTCTTTTAAATTATTTTCTGTGGTCATTAGAAAAGGCCTCCTCAAGTATGTTATTGGTGTTAATTCCAATTAATAGTATATTATTTCTTTAGTGTAATATACAAGCTTATTGAATAAATGTAATGGTGTTGTAAGAAAAAATAAATTAAGAATTTATAATATAGAAGTTAAGGTGTGATGAATATGAAAATCTCTGAAATTTATCTCCAGAAAAATCCTGTAATATCCTTTGAAATTTTTCCACCCAAAAGTACCACACCCCTGGAAACTATATTTTCCACTTTGGCGGAGCTTACTAAGCTCCACCCTGATTATATAAGTGTGACCTATGGTGCCGGTGGCAGCAGCCGTGATCGTACAAAAGAAATAGCCTCCAGAATAAAAAATCAGTATGGGATAGAAACTATGGCTCATTTGACCTGTGTTGGTCAGTCAGAAGCTGAAATAGACCAAATAGTCAAGGAACTGCGGCAAGAAAATATTGAAAATGTTTTGGCTTTACGGGGAGATCCACCTGCAGATCAATTAGATTTCGATTTCTCTACCTGCGATTTCCAATATGCCGCTGATTTAGTAAAGCACATAAAAAGCCAAGGTGATATTTGTGTTGGTGCTGCGGCTTATCCTGAAGGACACTGTAATTGTACAAGGTTAAGTGATGATTTAGACCATTTAAAGAATAAGGTTGACCAAGGGGTAGACTTCCTAATTACCCAGCTCTATTTTGATAACAGGGTATTTTATAACTTTATGGAAAATGCTCGCAGGATCGGCATTGAATGCCCGGTGGCGGCCGGGGTTCTCCCAGTACTGAATGGAAAACAGATAAAAAGAATAATTTCTTTATGTGGGGCCTCTATGCCGGCTAAATTATTAATGATGGTTGATAAATATGGAGATAATAATGATGATATGGAAAAAGCTGGTATAGAATATGCCAGCAACCAGGTGCAGGATTTGCTGGACAATGGAGTTGAGGGGATTCATCTATATACCATGAATAAGCCCCAACAAATTACTCAGATTCTGAGGAATGTTGGCCGGGCCTAGCTCGAAGTGCAACCGTGCCAAATTTTGGCACGGTTTGTTTTTCTTTTAGAAAACTTGGGAGGTGCAGCTTTGCTTGATACTAAGATTGCCTTAGTTCAGATGGAGTCCAAGCTAGGTGGTGTAAAGGAAAATTTAGAAAAAATAAATGGGTATGTAAATCAAGCGGCAGGTGAGAAGGCTGATATTATTTGCTTCCCAGAAATGTGTATTACGGGCTATGGTAGAGATATAGCGAAAAAAATAGCAGTAAATCTGGAGGCTGGCGATGTAAGCCGACCTCTAATGGAAATGTCTGCTCAAAATAATATTGTTATTGTAGTTGGATTAGCTGAATGCAATGATGATGGAAAGCCATTTATTACCCAACTGGTGGTTCAGCCAAAGGGAGTGGTTGAGAAGTATAGAAAAACTCATCTGGGCAATAGTGAGAAGCCTTATTATTCTCCAGGCAGCGATTTTAAGGTCTTTGATCATACTAAGGTCAAATTTGGCATTCAGATTTGCTGGGATATGCATTTCCCTGAAATGACTGCAATACTATCCCTGAGGGGTGCAGAACTGGTGCTTGCGCCACATGCCTCTCCGGTGGTGGTGGGTGATCGTAGGGGCATATGGTTAAAGTATCTAGCTGCCAGGGCATATGATAATGCAGTGTTTGTGGCAGCCTGCAATCTGGTTGGAGAAGATGGTGGAGGCGGAAACTTTTGCGGGGGAGCACTTGTCCTAGATCCTAAAGGGAATGTACTGGCTGAGGATTTTAATGGTAAGGAATCAATGCTCTTGGTTGATCTAAGGTCCGATAAAATTAATAAAATAAGAGGACAACAATCTTCTACCATGGCCAATAGCTTTTATTTAAAGTCACGCAGGCCGGAGCTTTATACAGAATTAATTAAGGAAATGAACCAGAGTAATTAGAAGTTACTTCTAATATTCAAATATATATTTACAACTGCTTGTTACTTACAGTATTATTAAAATATTAGGATAATTTGTCGTTGGTATGATCATACCATCAGTCCACTGAATGATACATAGGACTCCTAATGCCTGAACGTTAATTCACTAGAATTATATCATCTTTGTTAAAAACTTAGGTTTGGAGTGCTGCATAATGAAGTTTAAGCCCATCAAAGCAAAAAAAATATATGAAGAAATTGTAGAACAAATCAAAGGAATGATAACGTCTGGTGAATTAAATGCAGGGGATAAACTTGTACCTGAAAGGGAGCTGGCTGAACGTCTGCAGGTTGGAAGATCGGCAGTTAGGGAAGCATACAGGGCACTGGAGGCCATTGGCTTAATTGAGATTAGACCTGGTGAAGGGACATTCGTTAGGGAGATGGGCACCAAGGCCATGAATGATATCATGTCCTTGGCCGTTTTGACTGGAAAAGATACAATATTTGAACTAATGGAATTAAGAAAAATAGTAGAAGTGGAGTCCGCTGCTTTAGCAGCCCAGCGCAGAACCGAAGAGGATTTAAAAAACATGAAGCACTGGCTGGTGCAAATGAAAAAGGACATAGCAGGTGGCAGCCTGGGAGATGTGGCGGATATAAAGTTTCACTATGCATTATCAGACGCAGCACATAATTCACTACTCAACAGACTAATGAATTCCATCTCCGAAACCATGAAAAAAGAAATGGTGACTATTAGAGAGAAAATGTATCTTACACTTGGCACACCACAAAATTTATATGAGCAACATGAAGTGATTTTTAATAATATCCAAGCTGGAAACATTGAGGGATCAAGGAATGCTATGTTCATTCACCTGGACTATGCTGAAAAGGAATTTATTAAAAACATGAATATTTCCACCAATATAAAGGAAAGCAACTAGTCTTTGGATTAGTTGCTTTTTATATATTTAGTACCATATAATGTTAGAGGATAGTGAAAATAATCCTATGGAGGAAATTATGGCTTTATCAGTGGATAAATCATTATTAAGAGATCTACCAAAGGTAGATGAGCTTCTCCAGCATTTTCGAATTATTGAATTAATGAGGGATAACCCAAGAAAAATTGTGGTGGACAGTATCCGGTCATCCATTGATGAACTTAGATGTTCAATATTAGATGGAGAGTATACTGGAACATCTGAAGAAATTTTTGATGTTGTATTAAGAAAGTCTATTAATAGAATTAAATGGTCTGCCAGACCAAATCTGCGTAGAGTAATCAATGGTACAGGTGTGGTTTTACACACAAATTTAGGAAGGGCCTTGTTAGCTGAATCTGCCAAAACAGCCACCATAGGTGTGGCCTCGAACTATTGTAATTTAGAGATGAACTTGGAGTCGGGCAAGAGGGGCTCAAGGTATGAACCACTGGAAGAATTGCTCATTCAACTTACCGGGGCTGAGGCAGCCCTGGTGGTAAATAATAACGCGTCTGCTGTTTTACTTGCCCTTGGCACCCTGGCTAAGGGAAAAGAGGTAATTGTCTCCAGGGGGCAGCTGGTGGAAATTGGGGGGTCCTTTAGAATACCCGAGGTTATGGAACAAAGTGGTGCCATATTAGTTGATGTGGGTGCCACTAATAAAACCCATCCCAGGGATTACCGTTCTGCAGTTACTGGTGAAACGGCACTACTACTACATGTACATACCAGTAATTATCGTATAGTGGGCTTTACCAGGGAGACAACGGTAGAAGAACTGGTGGAGCTGGGTAGCGAGTATAAAATTCCAGTCATGTCAGATCTGGGTAGTGGGTTTTTGGTTGACTTAGCCAAGTATGGCCTGCCAAAAGAACCAAGTGTACAGGAAACGGTTGCGGCGGGGGCAGATGTTGTAACATTCTCAGGGGATAAACTATTAGGGGGACCCCAGGCCGGCATCATCGTGGGCAAGAAACACTATATAGAAAAAATGAAAAAAAATCCTTTGACCAGGGCAGTGAGAATTGATAAATTCACAGTGGCCGCCTTGGAGGCCACCTTAAGGGAGTATCTAGATTCCCACAGGGCATTGCAAAATATTCCTACCCTAAGGATGCTCACTGAACCGATAGATATCATTCAAAGGAGAGCCCGTACTTTACAAAAAAAGTTGCGAAACAGATTGAATGTTCCTGCAGAGCTCCAAATAATGCCAGGTATTTCTCAGGTTGGCGGTGGCTCAATGCCTACTGCTCAGTTACCCACTATAATTTTATCTTGCCTGCCAGAAAATATGTCCGTTGATAAATTAGCAATTAATTTAAGAATGGGTGAGCCTGCTGTTGTGGCCAGGGTTCAGGAGGGCAAGTTTCAATTGGACTTAAGGACTGTTCAGCAAGGAGAATTGGACATGTTGGCTGAGGTTATGGCCAAGGTAATTAACACCGGGGAGGTTACCTAAACAATGAAGCATATCATTATTGGTACCGCCGGTCACGTTGATCATGGCAAGACTTTACTGATCAAAACCCTTACTGGTGTTGAGACAGACAGGCTTAAAGAAGAGAAAGAACGGGGTATATCCATTGAACTGGGCTTTGCCCAGCTAAAGCTGCCCAGCGGCAAGCAGGCTGGTATTGTAGATGTTCCTGGACATGAGAGATTTATTAAGAATATGTTGGCAGGAGTTGGTGGAATTGATTTAGTTCTACTGATAATTGCTGCTGACGAAGGAGTTATGCCCCAGACAAGGGAGCATGTTGACATTATTCAACTACTGCAGGTTAAAAAGGGAATTGTAGTTATTACAAAGGCGGACTTAGTGGATGATGAGTGGCTGGAGATGGTAAAGGAGGAGGTCCGGGATTTTATAAAGGGAACAGTTTTAGCAGAAGCACCTCTAATGGCAGTTTCCTCCACCACGGGTCAAGGTATTTCCGAGCTCCTTGCTGTGATCGATAAAACAGTGGAAGATACAGAAGAAAGAACTAGTACAGGAAAATTAAGATTGCCGGTGGATAGGGTTTTCTCAGTCACCGGATTCGGTACTGTTGTCACCGGGACCCTTCTATCAGGAAGGATTATAGTAGGAGACGCCGTTGAAGTCATGCCCCAGGGCAATGTCTATAGGGTTCGCTCAATACAAGTGCATGGAAAGAAGGTTGAACAGGCTAGGGCCGGACAGCGTACTGCAGTGAATCTTTCAGGTTTAGAGGTTCATGAGGTAACCAGGGGCAGTGTAGTGGTGGCACCAAAAAGCGTTGAGCCATCATACAGAATGGATGTTAAGTTTTTGCTTTTGGAGGGAACGGAAAAACCGCTTAAAAATAGGGCCAGGGTTCGTATGTACCTGGGTACTGATGAAATTTTAGGACGGATTAGGTTATTAGACAGGGATGAATTGGAGCCAGGTCAGGAAGTTTATGCCCAATTGGAATTAGAGGATGAGGCCATTGCTGGTAAAGGAGATCGCTTTGTTATTCGCTCCTACTCTCCAATGAGAACCATCGGCGGGGGAACTGTTATAGATGCCAATGCCTCTAAGCACAAGCGCTTTCGGCCAGAGGTTCTTGAGGCTATAGCTACTAAGGAGATGGGAGAGCCAGACGAACTGGTGGAACAACTGTTGTCGGCTAAACAGGTTCTATTCACCCTTGAAGAGTTAGCCCTGGCACTAAACCTTCCTGAAGAAGATATACAACAAGGAACAGAAAAGCTATTGGTTGAAGGGAATATAAAAATAATACCTACAGATAAAAAAGATTTATATGTCTCGGGATATGTTTATCACCAATGGGGTCAGGAAGTCAAAAATATGGCAGAAGTCTATCATCAAGAGCATCCCTTGCGGGAAGGTTATCCTAGGGAGGAACTGCGTTCCAGGAAGTTTTCTCAAATAAATACAAAGAACTTTCAATATCTGTTACAAGCTATGGAATCAGATGGATATATTAAGCTTTTTGAAAAGACACTATCCAGTTCGTCCTTTCAGGGGGATTTATCGGATAAATATCAGCGAACTGTTGATTCACTACTTAAATCCCTTCGGGATGGAAGCCTTCAGCCACCTTCTTGGACAGAGATTGCTAAAGGGCATAGACTGAAGGAATCTGAAGCCCAGGAATACCTGCAATACCTCCTTAGAAAAGGCCTGGTAGTCAAATTGGTAGATGAGGAGCTATATCTGGCTAGCCATAGCTTTGAACAGGCCCGAACTAAAATTGTTAATTTTTTAAAGGAGAATAAGGAAATATCTGTTGGACAAACCAGAGATCTACTAAACACTTCCAGAAAATATGCCCTTCCTCTTTTAGAGACCTTTGACAGAGAAAGGTTAACCCGTAGGGTTGGGGACAACAGGGTATTGATTTAGGGGGAAGAACATGGTCACTGTAGACACCTTTAAACGAGGATTAAATAAAGGACTTTCCACCACCTGGACATTATCTAAGGTGGTGGTTCCAATTTACGTGGCGGTAACATTTCTGAGCTTTACACCCCTGTTGGGCAAAATTGCCTCTTTAGGTTCCCCTTTTATGAAATGGGTGGGACTGCCAGGCGAGGCAGCACTGGCGATAGTGATGGGGAATGTGTTAAATTTATATGCCGCCCTGGGGGTTATGGCCTCCCTTAGTTTAGATTCTAGGGAAACTACTATTATATCCATGATGTTATTGCTTTCACATACAATTTTTATTGAAAGTGCAGTTGCAGCTAAATGTGGGATCAATCCCTGGCTGATTGGGGGAGGTCGTTTTATTCTGTGTCTGATTTCAGGGGTTGTACTTAATATAATCTTATAATTAATTGAAAAAATGGAAGGTTATTATATGGATTGGCTTGAATTTTTACAGGTGGCTTTAACAGGGAGTCTTAAAAGTGTATTTAAGATGGCGTTAATCATAATTCCGCTAATGCTGTTGATGGAAATAGCCAAAGATATGAACTTATTAGAAAGGGCGGCCAAAGGGCTGGAACCTGTAATGAGAATTTATAGGCTGCCTAAGGAAGGGGCCTTTCCAATTCTTGTGGGACTAACCTTCGGATTATCCTACGGGGCAGGATTCATTATTGATAGTGCCAAAAACGGCTACCTCAATTGGCGGGATTTATTCTTAATCAATATCTTTTTGGTATTATTTCACTCAGTATTTGAGGATACGGGATTGTTCATTGCAATTGGGGCTGATGGAACAGTTATCATATTGGGGAGATTAATCTTAGCTTTAATTGTAACCTTTGCCCTATCCAGATGGACAGGTATAGATAGACTAGAGAAACAAATGGGTGGGAAAATAGCAGTGCCCCATTGCTCCCATTGCAGAAAGGAGTAACCATGTCAGTAAAGAATCATATATTCACTGCGGGTGAAGGTTCTTTAAAAATAGAATTGCAGGCTACCTTCTCTGATGACGGTCTAGTTTGTCAATTATATGGGGGTGATAAATCCCATATAGGTGCGGTGGTTTTAACCCTGCCGAGGCCCAGTTTAAAGAAGGATTACCAGATAAGCTGCAATTCCAGCGTACTTCCCCTTTTAGGGCATAAAGAAGATGAATTGGCTAAGCCAATTGCAGAAAAAATCGCTAAACATTTTAATCAGACAGTGGTAGTGGTGGCTGGAATTCATGTTGAAGATGCCTCAGACAATGATATTAAAGCCTTGATCACAAATTGCTGGCTTTGTGTCGAGGAACTTTTAAAGGCCCATTAGAACATAAATCACCTCGGCAAGGAGAGAATAACAACATTAAGGTAATAAACGAGGTGTTTTCCTTGGATAAGGTTTGTATATTATGTAATGGACTTTTTAAAGTAACTATGAGCTGCCCCAATTGTGGGCAGGAGTTGAAAGATATGGGCATAATTCAGGACTTTTATGATCCCTATAGCGCCTATGAAGAACAAGCAATTTATGAGGATGGTTATCAAGGCTATACAGAAGAATGTTGTGTCCATTTAATGTATTGCCCAAATTGTGAAGATGGCCAATTTAGGCCAATGAAGAGATTATTGGAGTTAATGACAAATATTTCGTTGATAGACAATTCAGTTCACAGACCATAATAAAAATGGAGGTGAACAAATTGAGGCAAAATATGAATTCCACTGAAAGAATCCTAAGCGTTGTGGGAGGTATTGCTTTTACAGGGTTGGGACGTTCTGATAGTTTTAAAAAATCTCTACTGGGGAAAGGTATGACTTTACTGGGGGTAAAAACCGCCACCGTAGGTCTCATAGGCTATGATCCGGTTATTGACTGGCTAAAGCAAGAAGAGGATGATGAGGATTTCTTTTAGTATGTGATATTTATCCCGGTGTGGTGACAGGGGTGATAACCTTTGCGGTTTAATCAGAAGCAAGAAAAGGGACCCTTTGACATTATTGGTGATATTCATGGTTGTTTTGACGAATTGAAAATGCTGCTGGAAAAATTGGGCTATCAAGCAGAGGGAGCAGGATATCGACATCCCAATGGTCGAAGGGCATTGTTTTTAGGTGATCTTGGGGATCGAGGACCCCGCAGCCTAAAAAGTATCAAGCTGGTCATGGAAATGACTCATAGGGGAAGTTCATTATATGTGCCAGGAAATCACTGTAACAAGCTATATAGATATTTGCTGGGTAGAAAAGTCCAGGTAAAACATGGTCTGGAAAAGACAGTTGAGGAGTTAGACTTGCTTAGTTCAGTGCAAAGGGAGGACTTTTCAAGAGAGTTTAAAGCATTCTTTGAAGCAGCCTCACCCTATCTGATTTTAGACAATGGCAAATTAGTGGTCTCACACGCAGGGATCAAAGAAAATATGATGGGAAAAATAAATAAAAGAATAGAGAGCTTCTGCCTATATGGAGATCCCACAGGAGAGGTTACTCAAGAAGGACTTCCTATTCGTAGGGATTGGGCTAAAAATTATAAAGGGAAGGCCCTTGTAGTTTATGGGCATACTCCAGTGGAAAAACCTGAGTTTAAAAATAATACCATTAATATTGATACTGGTTGTGCAACAGGAGGCGCATTGACTGCTTTGAGATACCCGGAAAGGGAATTGGTTCAGGTTTCGGCAAAGGATGTATATTATATACGTCCTGAGATGAGGACCTTGCTTGGCACCCATTAATTAAGCTGATCCGTAAGGTCTGCATCGCACAGGGGGCAGAATCTTAAAATTCCGGTGGCAGCAAATTCCTGCTCACAACGATTACATTTGTATAAATAAGTCATAGTAACACCGCAATGGGGGCAGGTGTCAAACCCTGCGTCCATTTCTTTTTGACAATATGGGCAGATTGACATATATGAACACCTCACCTTACCATCATATTCAGATAAAAATAAAAAATCCGGTTTTGACCGGATTTTTTTTGTTTGGGAATAATGCTTTGTTCTCTAAACTATTAGAGCTTTATAACGTTAGCAGCCTGGGGTCCGCGATTTCCTTCTACTATTTCAAACTCAACAGGCTCACCTTCTTCTAAACTGCGGTATCCATCGGTCTGAATAGCGGAATAGTGAACGAATACATCTGCTCCTGACTCGGCTTCGATGAAGCCATAGCCCTTATTAGCATTAAACCATTTTACCTTGCCTTGCAAATTTATTTCCTCCTCAGATTTAATGAAGCTTAAAGCTTTACCTTTAGAGTATTATCAGAAAATATGAAAACTATTCCAAAAAAAGAATATTTTTTTAAAGATACACTGACATCTGTCTGAAAGCTAGACAGTTTCTGCACTGAAATGTAAAACTAATTTTTTGTCGAGTAGGCAGGATTTCATGCCGTTTTATTGAATACCAATTTATTATCTATTTGTTGATTTTATTAAGGAGGGATGAAGTCGGGTTCCATTGGTTGGCCTTTATTTTTTTAATTTTTGAGGAGGGTATAGATAAGTGAAGCTTACATTAAAGAGAATGCTTGGTCTTGCTCTTGCGCTGGTTATGTCCATAGCTGTAATAGGCTGTGGTGGTGGAGAGCAAAAGGCTGAAGAAAAGAAAGATGCTGCCGATGAGAAGTTAAAAATAGCTTTTATTTATGTTGGGCCTATTGGTGACGGTGGTTGGACTTATGCACAGGATCTTGGCCGGATATTCCTTGAGAAGGAAGTACCCGGTATCGAGACAACCTATATTGAGTCTGTTCCCGAAGGTGCAGATAGTGAGCGCGTATTAACAGAGCTGGCTGAGAAGGGTAACAAGATTATTTTTGCAACCAGTTTTGGTTACATGGATGCTGTTATTAAAGTAGCTCAGAAATATCCCGATGTGAAGTTTTTACACTGTTCCGGTTATAAAACTGCTGAGAATGCAGGAACTTATTTTGGCCGTATGTACCAAGCTCGCTACCTCACAGGCTTAATGGCTGGTAAGGAAACCGAGAGCAATATCATCGGCTATGTTGCCGCATTCCCTATTCCCGAAGTAATTCGTGGTATCAACGCCTTTACAGTGGGTGTTAGGGAAGTAAATCCCGAAGCTAAGGTTAAGGTTGTTTGGACCAACACCTGGTACGATCCTGCCGCAGAAAAAGAAGCTGCTAAGAGCTTACTGGAAGCAGGGGCTGACGTAATTACCCAGCACCAGGATACTCCTGGACCTATGCAGGCTGCTGAGGAAAAGGGTAAATTTGGTATTGGCTACAACAGTGATATGGCCAGCATGGCTCCTAAGGCTGTTCTAACCTCCGCAGTTTGGAATTGGGGTCCCTACTATGTTGATACTGTAAAGGCCATTCAAGCAGGTACCTGGAAGAGCGATCAATACTGGGGTCCAATGTCTGACGGTATCGTAGGTCTTGCTCCCTATGGTCCAATGGTATCCGACGAAGTTAAGCAATTGGTAGAAGCTAAGAAACAAGAAATTTTAGAAGGTAAATGGGACGTATTTACCGGACCTATCAAAGACCAGAGTGGACAAGAAAAGGTTCCTGCCGGTCAGGTTATGTCTGATGCAGATATGTTATCCTTCGACTGGTTTGTTGAAGGCGTAGACGGAACTATTCCTAAATAAAAAATCCAATGGCTGCTGGCAGGTTTCCTGCCAGCAGCAAAATTTAAGGGGAGAACAACTTGACTACCGATTTCCTGGTAGAAATGAAACAAATAACTAAAAAGTTTCCTGGGGTGCTGGCAAATGACCGGGTTGACCTACAGGTAAAGAAGGGTGAAATACTAGCTTTACTTGGTGAAAACGGTTCCGGAAAGAGCACCCTTATGTCCGTTTTATCGGGCCTTTATCGTCCTGATTCAGGTGAAATATTCATATCAGGACAAAAGTATAGCTTTAAGTCACCCAGGGAATCCATTGATGCTGGAATTGGCATGGTTCACCAGCATTTTAAGCAGGTGGAAACCTTCTCAGTGGCTGAGAACATGATTTTAGGCAGTCATAAGTCAAAGTTTCTAGTGAATGCTAAAAGCGTTGAAAATGAAATTAGAGACCTGTCCAGAGGATATGGGCTTGAGGTAGATCCCTCTGCAAAACTATGGCAGCTTTCAGTGGCTGAACGGCAGAGGGTGGAAATTGTCAAAATGCTATACAGGGGTTCAAAACTATTGATATTAGATGAGCCTACTGCTGTTTTAACGCCCCAAGAGGCAAAGGAACTGTTTCAGGTTATTAGAAAAATGACCGAGATGGGTGAATCTATTATCCTAATCACCCACAAATTAAATGAGGTTATGGAAGTTGCCGACAGGGTAACTATTTTAAGAGGTGGTAAATCCATTGCCACCAGGGAAAGAAGTCAGGTGGATGAGCGTGAGCTAGCCAGACTTATGATGGGTCAGGACATCACCATGCCACAAAAGAGAAACCCTGCCAAATTAGGTAACGACGTATTAATATTGGATCAAGTCTCTGCAGCCGGTGACGGTGAACGGGCAGGGCTAAGTAATATCTCACTAACTGTAAAAGAGGGAGAAATACTTGGTATTGCCGGTATCGCCGGTAACGGACGAAGGGATTTGGCAGAAACCATAGTGGGGTTAAGGGCAGTTACAAAGGGCCGCCTAATTATTGGTGACAAAGAGGTTAGCAACTTTACACCCCTTCAGATTATTGATGAGAAAGTCAGTTATATTCCTGAAGATCGTCTGGGGTCCGGATTGGTGCCCAACCTGGGAGCAATAGATAATCTTATTCTTAAAGAATACAGAAGACCCTGGCTGGGCAGGGGTCCGCTTATTAATCGGCGGCGGGCAAAGGAATATGCGCAGAAGCTTATCAAGGAAGTTGATGTAAAGGTAACAGGTTTAAATGCCCCGGTTAAAATGTTGTCGGGTGGTAACCTGCAAAGGCTTTTGCTGGCGAGGGAATTGGCATCTTCCCCTAGAGTTATTGTTGCCGTTTATCCTGTAAGGGGTTTGGATATTGCGGCTGCGGAAGCAGTGCATAGAATGCTGTTGGATCAACGCAGCAAAGGTGCGGCAATTGTTTTAATTTCCGAGGACCTGGAAGAGCTATTAAAGCTATCCGATCGTATTGGAGTATTATATAAGGGTACCTTGATGGGGATTCTTCCAGTGGAACAGGCTGAGCCTGAAAGGATTGGTTTAATGATGTTAGGCTCAGAGTTAGGAGGGGAAAAGGTATCATGATCAGAGTTGAGCGCAGAATGGCCCCCTCCAAGGCAAGTTTATTTTTAGTACCCCTTACCGCTATTATTCTCGCTTTATTAACCGGTGCCATATTTCTTTATATTAATGGTTTATCATCCCCCAAGGGTATCAGCCTGCAGCAGGTATTTGCAGTCTATAGCGGAATGTTTCAAGGGGCTTTTGGCTCAAAGTACGGTATATCTGAGACCCTGGTTAAAGCCATACCCCTTATGCTGTGTGGACTTGGTGTTTCAATCGCCTTTAGGATGCAGCTTTGGAACATCGGAGCTGAGGGACAATTTTACATGGGAGCCTTTGGTGCGGCATGGGTAGCTCTAAGCTTCCCCCATCTGCCTGCCTATATAATGATGCCATCAATGATTTTAGTAGGCATGTTTTTCGGTGGACTATGGGGTTTAATCCCTGGTATTCCCAGGGCATATTTGGGTGTAAACGAAACCATTACCACCCTGATGCTTAACTATGTGGCAATCCTCTGGGTAAACTATCTGGTCTTTGGTCCCTGGAAGGATCCCCAGGGTATGAATTTTCCACTAAGTGCCCATTTTGAACCGGCTGCCATATTACCCACTTTAGGTAACACCAGGGTTCATTTAGGCTTGCTCTTTGCCCTAATCATAGCAGTAGTTCTATGGTATGTGCTGAGAAGATCCCGGTGGGGCTACGAAGTGACAGTTATAGGTGAAAGTCCTAGGGCGGCACGTTATGCCGGCATGAGTATTACCAAGAACATATTGATTGTAATGTTTATTAGTGGAGCCTTGGCAGGGTTGGCCGGTATGGCTGAAGTATCAGCCATCACACAAAGAATGCAGCAGGGTATAAGTCCAGGCTATGGCTACACAGCAATTATTGTGGCCTGGCTAGCTAAATTAAATCCCTTTACAATTATTGTGGTATCTGTGTTGTTGGGAGCATTACAGGTGGGCGGTTACAGTGTGCAGTCTAGTGGAGTACCTGCTGCTATTGTTTCCATGATTCAAGGTGCCCTGCTATTTTTTGTTCTAGGGGGAGAATATTTTAACCGATTTAAATTAGTAGCAAAGAGCAAATCAAAGGTGGAGGTGTAACCAGTGCAGGAAGGTTTTATCATCATTATTATGGCCACCGCCATCACTGCAGGCACCCCAATTTTATTTGCCGCCCTTGGAGAGATATTAACTGAAAGATCTGGAATCCTTAATCTTGGGGTTGAAGGTATGATGCTGGTTGGTGCAGTTAGCGGATTTGCCTTTGCCATAAGCTTTGGCAACCCCTGGATTGGTGTTTTGGGGGCTATGCTGGCTGGTGGCTTGATGGCATTAATTCATGCTTTCTTAACGGTAACCATGCAGGCCAATCAGGTTGTTACAGGTTTAGCATTGACCCTGTTTGGGACAGGTTTGTCTGGTTTCCTTGGCAAACCCTTCATCGGGATACCCCTTGAAAATTCCTTTAAACCAGTGAGTCTGGGCATTTTGGGGGACATTCCTTACCTTGGACCAATATTTTTTCAGCAGGACCCGCTGGTTTACCTATCCTATATTTTAGTTCCTGTTCTTTGGCTATTAATTTATAAAACCAGGGCAGGACTTAATTTAAGGGCAGTGGGTGAAAATCCTGCCTCTGCGGATTCCCTTGGGGTTAGTGTTTATCGGGTCAGGTATATTTATGTTGTTATGGGCGGTATGCTGGCCGGTTTGGGAGGAGCATATCTTTCCATTGCCTATGCCCCAACCTGGCTGGAGCATATGACGGCAGGAAGAGGCTGGATAGCTGTAGCCTTGGTTATATTTGCCACATGGAACCCCGTGAGGGCTATGTTTGGTAGCTATATTTTCGGGGGGATCGACGCTCTGGGCTTCCGTGCCCAGGCAATGGGTATTATGATTCCATCCTTCTTCCTTAAAATGCTTCCTTATATTTTTACCATAGTTGTTCTTATTATCGTTACACGTAAGGCCTTGGCAAATAGGGTTGGAGCACCAGGTGCCTTAGGCTTGCATTATGATCGTGAGGAACGTTAAATTGGAGGAATAGGTGTGGAACTTCTAAAAGAAAAAATTCAACAAGATGGACAGATAATATCAGACCATATCTTAAAGGTTGATTCCTTTATCAACCATATGGTTGACCCTGATTTAATGTTAGAAATTGGCCATGAATTTGCTAGACGGTTTGCCAAACAGGAAATAACGAAGGTATTAACTATTGAGGCCTCTGGCATAGCAGTGGGACTTACCACAGCCATGGCTTTAAAGGTTCCCTTGCTTTTTGCAAAAAAGCAAAGACCATCAACCCTAGAGCAAGGTTATTATTCATCAAATATCTATTCCTTCACTAAAAATCAATCAGTAGATGTCTTTGTAGCTAAGCAATATATAACCAGTGATGATAAAGTCCTTATCGTAGATGATTTCCTTGCCAGGGGAGAGGCCTTGCGAGGTATGGCATCGCTGGTTAGACAGGCCAATGCTGAATTGGTAGGTATAGGCATAGTAATAGAAAAGGCTTTCCAGGGAGGCGGCCAGCAGCTAAGGGAATCCGGGGTTCGTATAGAATCTTTAATAAGGATTAATAGTTTAGCCGGCGGAAAACTAGATTTAATTGATTAATTTTTATTAAAATTTATTACTATTACAATTCCCGACCAGCTGGTACGGGAATTTCTTTTTATTATCTTTTAAGAATAAGTGGAACTTTAAACTTGGCCCATACGTCAATATATTCGAGGAGGGAAATTTATGCAAAAGCTTATCAGTTACATGCTCCTCGGGGCCTTTGTATTAGGTTCCGCTGTCTGTTGGCCAATAGAATTAGGGCAAGCAGATGAAATAGCAAAAGCTCCAGTTCAGCAGTTGGTGCAGGAGTCTGAAGTTATATCTACAGCAACAGAAAAGCCCGGCCCGGTTGAAGTTAAAAAACCTGAAATAATACATATTACCAGGGGTGAAGCTGCGGAAAAGCTTGTTAATGCCCTTGATTTAAACCTGGATGCATACAGATTTTTCAAGGCCCCAGAGGTCTCCGATTTCTTTGATGATGTTTCACAAGGCTCATCTTTTGCTAAAGCAATAATGATATTAGGATATAATGGTGCCGTAGATACCTCTGAAAGAAGTTTTCGGCCTTCAGATAAGATAAATAGGGAAGAAATGGCCCAAATGCTGGGTGGTCTATTGAGAAATAAAGCAAAGAACAGCTTAGAGGATAATAGCGTTAATAGCAGCTCCATAAAGGATCTTGCACAGGCTAGGTCAGAGGCCATTAATGATATATTGACCGTAGTAGGATCAAATGTTATGACACTAAAAGAAGGAAAGTTTCAACCAAAGCAGCATGTCACACCAAGGGAATTTGAAGCCATAGTCAAGAAATTATCCGGCTTGATAGAGGTAAAGAACGAAGAGGTAACGGCAAAAATACTAGTAAATAAAGAAGGAAACCGTGAAGTAGAGCTAACTTGGGGGGAAAAGCCTTCCAGTGGTTATGAAGTTAGAATTGAAGAATTAGTTATAGAAGACAGTACTTTGATTGTAAAATATTCGACCCAGGAACCAGACCCCGGCTCATATAATTCCACAGTAATAACAGAGCCTAAGGATAGTAGGACCCTGGAGTCTAGCTTTCCAGCTAGCCTAAATATTATTTTACAAAAGTTATAGTTAATAAATAAGGCACGCCTGAAGGTTTAGGCGTGCCTTATCATAATTTTATATTGTATTAGCGGATTATTAAAACCGGACAAGAAGCGTGCCTTGAAACACGGTTACTGACACTTCCCATTAAGTAACCTTTTATCTCTCCTAAACCACGGCTGCCAATTACTATTAGGTCATAATTCTCCGCACGGGCCTTCTCTAAAATTTCATCTGCCGGTTGCCCCATCACAGTGTATAAATCCACATCAACACCCTTTCCGGCCACCGAGGAAAGCAAATCTTCAAGCATTTCCTTACCATTCCTCATTAATTCTTCGATTATTGATTGCTGTGCCTGACCTAGTCGGTCAACGGATGTGTTAACATAGGGTGGAAGGCTTGGAACAACATGCATTAAAGTAACTTTCGCTCCCAATTTTTGGGCCAACTCAATTGTGTGGGTCAAACACTTGGCAGCTCTGTCTGAACCGTCTACGGGCACTAATAACTTACTGTACATTAGCATACCCTCCTTTTATACTATTCCTTGAATTCTATCTTCAGTTCTATGTCTTCTATAAAATTCCTGCAAATACCGGGAGGGAATGCTTAAGTTTTTCATTATCGCCCCCTTTTAATTTGTTATGTTTAAACCTATGATTACTTTAATAGTATTAGAATAAGATATTAATCGGTAAATATTTGCGTTAGAGGAATTTCATCGGTAAAATATTATAAATATATTTTGACAAGTCCAGCCAGAATATGCTATATTAACTTTGTTAATGCGGAAGTGGCTCAGTGGTAGAGCATCGCCTTGCCAAGGCGAGGGTCGCGGGTTCGAATCCCGTCTTCCGCTCCAAAGAAAAATAGCAGGGCAATAGCCCTGCTATTTTTCTTTGGATCAACCCAACTAAGAACTTGGGTTTTGCGTATTTTCAGGTTCATCTGGAGCAGTGCCGAATAAATGCCTTTGCATACTAAATTCCGATGTCACACTGTCTACCCTGATTGAGTCTACTGCCAGCAGACGTGTTTCCTCACTATCCACATAGAAATGAAGCAGCATTACTGAGTAGGGACGTCTCTCTATTTCCTGCAGAGTACCTAGGCCAGAGGCACCAGTGGTACCGGCATTGACCAGTACACTATTATTAGCTGTACTAACCCCAAACTGGTGATTATGACCAAATACCAGAACTGGTGCTAATCCGGCCAAGGGCTGGGCTACATAGGGACTATGCACGGCAATAATGTCTATAGGCTTATGCTCATTTTCAGCCTTAATAAACTCTTTAATCTCAGCAATATGTTTGCTTACCATATCTGGCGCTGCAGGAGTGATTACATTGGAGGCTGATACCGGATCGTGAAACCCGGCTATGCGAAGACCACTGATTTCAACGGGATTTTCAGCTACCAAGACATTGCCTCTAAATTCCTTTAATTTGTTGATGATATCCGGGGAATCATGGTTTCCTGCGATAAATAAATAAGGAACGGGCAAATCCCTGATGCTTTCTAATAATAGCCCCTCCAAAGGGGTACCAAAGTCACTGATGTCTCCCGTATCTATTATTAGATCCACTGAAAAAATCTCTGACATCCGGCTTATAAATTGTATGGCAGCAGGGTTATTATGAATGTCAGAAACATGAAGTACCCTAATGTTTCCCGCAGCAGTTTCCAGGGGCTGTAATTCATCTATTTGTTGGTAAAGCTTATTAAAGTTATCCGCTATTAATTCCAGCTTGCGCCCCAGGGTGTCAATTTTTGCAATGGCTTCCTCGGCAATGCCTATCATCCAGGGTGCAACCTTTAAAACCCCTTCAAACTCAGGATTACGAAACTGATTAGCATCATAATCCTTATAGGTTGCCGTTAACAAGAAAGCAACCACAGCAACGGAAACAAAGATACTTTTAAAATAATCTTCAGGCTTATTGGAACGCATGAAAAATGCGGCCAAAAGTCCAGCAATAATTGCAATAAGCACCAGCATAGCTACATAACGAGTAGCCTCTTGTCGCACCCTTAGTTCAAGCTGTTGGGTTAACTGAGCTTGATCCGGGGACTCCTCCAGAATGTGCCTTAAGTGGTCTAAATCAATATTATTAAGTCTAACCGTTAGCATTACCGGAGTTCTGTGGGTGTGGGCCCTCACTAAGCCAAGGGGGGGCACTTCTATTTGCGTAATTCCACGAATGTATAATGAGGTCTCCACCTGGAATTGTAGGCCTTCAAATGTTAAATTATAGTCACCAAGAAAATGAAAAAACAAAAGTGAAAATATCACAGATAATAAAAGTACAAACCAAAGGGATTTTGCACGATAGATCATCGTCACTCTCCAAAGTATAATTTATGTAGTTATTTTACCCAGGTGGTCAAAGGAAATGATTAATAAATCACAATAAAAGAAGAAAGATCAGCGCAGTTTCTCGACAATCTTAGAGGCTTATTTTGCCGATTTGACTGATATTATATACTATCAGTGGGACCCTACTAAGATTCCACATTTCACTCAAACAAAATTCCTAATACTTGTTTAGAAAGAAGGCTGGGAGCAATATGTCAATAAAGGTATTTAAGGACTCGGGGAGTAAAGGATATGATCTTGAAATATTGGACCCTAGTGCAACGGTACAAGATTATTTAGATGCCTTAAACAACTTTATAGATACGAATATGTCATCACCCTGCCGTGGGTGTGACGAATGCTGCTGGGAAAGGATACCGTTGACCAGTGTAGATGTATTTAAATATATCGAGACTTCAAGCAAGGAGCTAAAACTAGGTTCAGAAAATTTACTCTTAGAATTTTTAAAAAAGTATTGTTATATTTATGTTGAGGGTAGAGTTGTGGATATAAGCCTAGGCTTTACATTGGAAGGAGCATGTTCCTTTCTAAACCAAACCCAGAAGATATGTTCAAACTATTTAGCAAGATCCCTGGTCTGTCAAAGTTTTGTGTGTTTAGAGAGCTCCGAAAGGGCCCAGGATTTAAGATCCCAACTGGTAAATACAGGCATGGATGAGTTAGTCAGACTTTGGCTAATGGAATGCCAGCGTCATGGACAGAAGCCCTTTACCCATGAGGCTCACAGACCCTGTTTCAATATAAGTGACTATCCCCTAAATGGTTTTAGTAACAAAAAGAATTACAGCCAAATACTAATCAAAGATATTTGTAGTGGGGATCTTTGGAAAAAGATATATGTTGGTAAATAGTATTTTTGTTTCCCATTGTTTAATGTAAGACGTATCATCTATGATGCAGGAAACAATCCCTAAATGTCGAAAGACCTAATAGGTGATATTTAATGGTAACTGATATCAGGGATTACCGTAAACACTGTCAATTGAAAAGATTAAATGTCCTGGTAAAGGAACTACTTGAGGTAAGACAATACCTCAAATATTTCGGAGATTTAAATTTACCCAATTATCAGGCCATGATCGTTAATGTCCCTGAAGGTGTTGATGTGAATTTTTTGAAGAGCCTTCATCAGAGACAACAATCTGATTACTTCTATTTTTTTGAATTAAAGGAAAGGGAAGATTCATTAAAGGAAGCAATAAACAGGGCATCGGATGAATTGGATAAAATATTATAAAATGGGAATAATATTATTATGATTACCGATATTAATTCTTACCGCCACAAACAAAAACTTACTCTTCTAAACAAACTGGTTAAAGAGCTAATGACTGTTAGGTCTGAAGTTAGGCGATTAAAAATTGAGGAATGCCAATTAAGAACTGAGATTAAATTATTAGCCAGGGACTTAGATGAATTGGAAAAGATATAATACAGCTTTAAATGCTTGGAGTAAGCCAGGCATTATTTTTTTGTTAGTTCCCTTAGATTAAACACCCATAAATTAGCTAATTAACAAAGATTTATTCATTTTAATGTTCAAGTTGAAAGGTTACAATTAAAATTATAAAAAAAACATTTAACTATGATGCAGGAGAAAAAGATGCTTAATATACTATATCATTATGTCTTCTGGTACCCCCTAGTAATGAGCACTATGTGGATCATCGGGGGGCTTTTATATTATATGAGAAGAGAGAGACAAGCTTCCCCGCCGCTCATTGAGACTCCTTTGGTATCTATTTTAATACCTTGTTACAATGAGGAGGCTACCATCGAGGAGACCATCAAGCATTTAGATAATTTAAATTATCCAAGCTATGAAGTAATAGTTATTAATGATGGAAGTAAAGATGGGACTGTCAATGTATTAAAAAAAATAGAAGAAGAGTATCAATGGCTTAGAATAATTAATTTACATCAAAACAGCGGCAAGGCAAATGCTTTATACTTGGGACTAATAGCCTCAAAGGGAGAAATTATCGTTGGTATTGACGCTGATGCCTTGCTGGATGTTGATGCCCTTAGCTATATGGTGCCCCATTTTACAACTCCCCGCTTTGGAGAAAGGGTTGGGGCGGTAACAGGAAATCCGAGAGTAAGAAACCGCAGCTCACTATTGTCAAAGGTACAACTTTGTGAGTTTTCAAGCATTATTGGGTTAATCAAGCGTTCACAGCGAATTCTGGGAAAGGTTATGACGGTATCAGGTGTCATTGTAGCC
Source organism: Desulforamulus aquiferis (assembly GCF_030577015.1). Taxonomy (NCBI): domain Bacteria; kingdom Bacillati; phylum Bacillota; class Clostridia; order Eubacteriales; family Peptococcaceae; genus Desulforamulus; species Desulforamulus aquiferis. The sequence goes on from NZ_JARPTC010000002.1 coordinate 148,828, forward strand.
TTTCGCAAGAGTGCCCTCCTTGATTGTGAATTATGGGATAGAGATGTGATTACAGAGGATATAGGTGTAACCTGGAAACTTCAAAAGAGATTCTGGGATGTTCGCTTTGAACCAAGGGCAATATGTTGGATGCTAGTTCCTGAGACCCTGATAGGCTTTTGGAAACAAAGGGTAAGATGGGCACAGGGGGGAATAGAGGTTCTACTAAGGCACGGAAATATATTTCTAGATTGGAGACAGAAAAGACTAATTCCTATATATTTAGAACAATTGGCAAGTATATGCTGGTCCATTTCCTGGATAGTTGTTACAATTACTTTTATCCTTAAAATGATCACAACAAAGACCTTTATTTACCCTGTTTTTTGGTCTGGTTCTTATTTAGCGTTATTATGTCTAGTGCAATTTGTGATAGCAATGATAATTGATAGAGCCTACGATAAAGGATTGTTAAAATATTATGTTTGGGCAATATGGTACCCAATTTTCTACTGGTATATTAATGCCTTGGTTGTGATAAGGGCTATTCCCAAGGCCTTGGCAAGCAATAGAAGACGTCAATTTGCTGTGTGGGATAGCCCGGATAGGGGGATTGGGATATCGTGATTATAGATGGCAGGCAAAGGGGAGTATTAAAGGTTCTGGAGAGTTTAGTAACCACACTAGGCTGGCTGTATATAGTGGTTTTTTTGACGCAGATTATTCTTTCTCTGCTACTATGGTATTTTAACCTATCCTTTATAGTTAACGAGCTGGTAATTTTCCCTCATATACTTGATACTATAAAGGTTTTTGCCATCACCCTTTTTATAGCGGGATGCAGTTTTATGATATTATATTTATGGGGTAAGTATAATATTAGAAAATATGGAGGGCTTAACCGCCGTCAATTCCCGCCAAAGGTAGAGGTCCAGGATATCTCAAGATATTTTGGTGTTCAACCGGAACAAATTGAATCATTTCAGAGGGAAAAGTGGATAGAATTGAAAAAGACCATTGTGTAAGCTGCTAGGGGATATCCCTATAACCAACTGATACTAACCATACATGTTGGAAATATTCTACAGCTGTAATTGCAAGGGCAGTTAGCAAAACGCCAGTATAAGAAATGAATGAGCCAGGAAATACAAAAGATGACAAATATATTACAATAGCTGCCAATAAGAAATCTAAAAAAGTATCCAACAAGATTGTTCCGGGTCCTAAGAGATTAAGCTCAATAAAATAAGCAACTATGGCAATTATTAAGCCTGTAATGACTGCTTGGTAAGGGGATACGTAGTGAACTTGATTTATAAAGTAATCTGCACCCAAGACTATAATCGGACATGTGAAAAGCTTGATTAGCAATTCGTTCATTAATTTAGCCTCCGAGTAGTATATTATAGTAGCTTTTCCTTATAAACACTATTAAAACCCGAATATAAGTAGTTTTTCGAAAACTGAACCCCTGGTTATTCACCAGGGGTTTCTTAAAGATGGTGGTAAGGAATAAAAGAAAGAGGAGAAATAATTTGATTAAATATATAATCTTTGATTTTGACGGAACCTTGGTTGACTCAAAGGAGGTTTTCATTTCAGTTTACAATCAACTTGCTAACAAATATAAGTTTAAGCTGCTAAAAACAGAGGATATTGAGCCTTTGAGAAGGTTATCCATACCCGAGAGATGTAAGTATCTCAACTTTCCCCTATATAGGCTGCCCTTTTTTGCCTTGGAAATTTATAAATTGTATGAAGCATCTGATAAAGAACTGATTATGATAGAGGGTATTAATAATTTATTATCAAAATTGGCAGCTAGTGGATACAAAATTGCCATTATATCGTCAAATGCTGAGAAGAATATTAGAGCTTTTCTTGACAAAAAACAAATAACTGAAGTAAGTGATATTCTTTGCTCTAATAATATTTTTGGCAAGGATAAAATTATTAATAAGTTCTTAAGTGCTAAGGGGCTAAAACCTAGTGAGGCCATATATGTTGGAGATGAGTTAAGGGATATTGTGGCCAGTAAAAAAGCTAAAGTAAAAATAATCTGGGTGGATTGGGGATATGACATAATAGAAATGGCAAACAAAGAAGGGCCGGACTATATGGCTAATTCTCCTGAAGACATACTGAAAATAGTCCGTAGTTTAGCTTAATTTAAAAAGAGCAACAAGATAGGCCTAGATGTAAAAATATCCTAGGCCTATCAAAAAATAGGAGGGGTTATACTAATATATTCGTACAATTATAGTTTATTATTGAGAGGTAAGTTATTCCAGTTAGATTGTAAGGAAAAGTAAGCCCCGGCACCGCCGGGGAATTACTATTTTCATTTGTTTACACTAAAGCCGCCATAACCTTGGCCAAATAACAATAGGATGAGAATTAAGAAAACAATAAAAGAGTTACTGCCTCCAAATCCTCCGGTTCCATATCCACCCATGGTAGATCCTCCTCTCCATAATCCTAATATTAATTTTATGGAAAATACTCTAATTTGTGACAAATATTTGCCCACTTTTAACATTTTGTCCGGTAAATGACCAAAGTTGTTCTAAAGTGATGTTTTTGTAGTTGTGTTTACAGAAAAGTAAAATTGTTTTATTTATAATAATGATAGAAAGAACGTTCACAATAACTAGTTAATTGTGCAAAAACAAAGGAGGATGGTATTAAAATACAGGTCATACAGGGTAGGAACTCTGATAGTCCGTTCATTTAGATACACATTTGGTTTTGTTATCATTCTAATAATGTTGAAGTGAATGTCCAAATAAATTTGCGGCGGGGATTTTTTTATGGTAATCTTCCGCTGACCAGGAGGACGTAAATATGAGCACAAACGGTGTTTCTACCCCTGTGGTAGAGCAAGGGGTTGTAGAAAAGACTGACAAATATTTATGGTCAAAATGGCTAATCAACCTCGTGTTGCCAGCGTTGATATTCTTAATACCTGCAACAGAGACCTTCACCCCAGAAATCAAGGTATTTTTTGCGGTAACTGCCTGGGCTGTCCTAAGCTGGGTGCTAAGTACGCTGCCCGAAACCTTAGTAGCCCTAATGCTACCGGTATTTTATCTAATATTTAAAATAGCTGAGACCAACGTAGTATATTCACCATGGACCACAACCATCCCCTGGGTAGTTGTAGGCGGTATGATTTTTGGTGCGGTGCTCATTGGTACAGGCCTAGCTAAACGAATTGCTTACTGGACAATTTTAAAGATGGGTGCAACCTATACGGGGACACTGGTTGGCCTTACCCTAGCAGGTATTATTCTTGCCCCCTTTATCCCCACTGCCATGGGTAAAATGGCCATTTTGACACCAATTGCCATTGGTATATGTCAAGCCTTAGACCTACCGGCCAAATCCCGGGCTGCTTCCGGGGTAATGATTACTGCTTTTTTTGCCGTAACTAACCCGGCATTCTCTTACCTCACCGGTGGTAGTCATATTATTATGGCCTCCGGCTTGGTGGCTAAGGTGGCCGGAGAAACAATTTCATGGTCTCAGTATGCTTATTATAACTGGTTAATTTTCACCCTTTGGAGTTTTATATCTCTGGCCATTGTATTATTGATGCTAAAACCGGAAAAAGAAATACAAGCCAAAGAACTGATAAATCAGCGTTATAAGGAGTTAGGGCCAGTTACTGTCGACGAGAAAAAAGTTGCAGGCTTGATGGGAGTAATTTTAATCGCCCTAGTAACAGACAAGATTCATAATGTTGATGCCGCCTGGATATTTATGACCATTGCCGCCATTTGTTTTTTACCCAAGATTGATTTAATGAATAACGAAAAGTTAGGTAAAGTAAAGCTGGGCATGATATTTTTCATTACCGGAACCATGGCCATTGGCTCAGCGGCGGTGGCAAGTGGAGCAGGTTCGTGGCTTGCAAAGACTTTATTTCCTTACCTAACAGGCAGCGAGCTGTATACCATATTGGCCGTTTGGTTCTTTGGGGTAATGATGAACTTTGTATTAACTCCCCTGGCGGCAGCGGCAAGCTTTACCGTTCCTATCGCCGAGATGGCCATAAGTTCCGGGATTAACCCGGTGCCGATAGTTTATGCTTTACTGCAAGGCTTAGACCAGTATTTGTTCCCCTATGAATATGCACTTCTAATGTTTATCTACGGGTTTGGTTATATATCATTGAAAAATATGATTAAAGTACTGGCGATAAGGATTATTCTAAGTGCAGTTTTCTTAGCACTAATTGCTTACCCTTATTGGAAATTCGTAGGTTTGTTTAACTAGATTTTATGAACCTTGTGTAAAATGGTGCGCTAAACAACAAAAAACAACACCAATCGGCGTTGTTTTTTGTTTCTCCGGAATATTGCAAGCAAACTATCTAAAATTATTGTGCAATCCCACACAAATAATGAATGGAGGATATGTAATGAATGAGAGGCTTACACTCCAAAGGGTAAATCATATCATTAATGAGCAGTATGAAGCGGAAAGACAATTCCTAAAGGAATTTGATACCGGTGACTATACCTTTCAAAATCCCTATGTCAAGGTTAATCCCTATATAATTGCTCCTTTGTCGGCACTGGTAATGTTCCGTACCGATGAGGAAGTGGGAGTCACCATCACAGTTAAAGGAAAGGAGCCTGCAGGGGATATTTCACATACTTTTCCTAAAAGCAAGATTCATCATTTGCCTATCTATGGTTTGTATGGCGACTATGATAATAAAATATCTTTATGTTTGGAAACGGGAGAAGAAAAGGTGCTGGAAATCAAAACCGAACCGTTACCTAACAAAGTAAAATTACCAACAAAAATTGAGACAACCTCGGAATATCTGAAAGACAATGTTATTTTCGTTACTCCAACAAGCTATGCCTATGACGCGGCCTATGATTATAAGGGTGATTGCCGCTGGTACACAACCTTAAACTTTGTTTTTGACTTAAAGAGGATATCTAATGGTAATATTCTTGTTGGTTCTTATAGGCTGGTTGCCCCTCCCTATCATACTACAGGTGTTATTGAAATGAGTCTGACCGGGAAGGTGTACAAGGAATATAGACTTCCAGGAGGCTATCATCATGACCAGCTTGAACTGGAGGATGGCAATTTCATAATTCTTTCACAAGATTTCAAGCGGGGTACTGTTGAAGATATGGCAGTACTGGTCGATAGAAAAACAGGTAAAATTCTTAAAGAGTGGGACTACCAAAAAATTCTTCCGCAAACAGTTGGCAAATCAGGCAGTTGGACTGAGTATGACTGGTTTCACAATAATGCTGTTTGGTATGATAAAAAAACCCATTCACTGACCTTGTCGGGGAGACATCAGGATATTATCATCAATATTGATTATGAAACAGGTGAACTGAACTGGATTATCGGGGACCCAGAGGGTTGGCCGGAAGATTTAGTTAATAGATATTTCTTTAAACCTGTGGGTCAAACGGAGTTTGATTGGCAGTATGAGCAGCATGCTTGTATGGTACTGCCTGACGGTGATATATTTGTGTTTGATAATGGACATTACCGTGCAAAATCACCTGACAAATATTTGAAAGCCAAGGACAATTTTTCCCGTGGTGTCCGCTATAGAATCAACACCACAGACATGACTATCCAGCAAGTATGGCAGTATGGAAAAGAAAGGGGCTCGGAATTCTTCTCTCCCTATATATGTAATGTTGAATATTATGGTGAAGGACATTATCTGGTACATTCCGGCGGTATTGTGAATTACGATGGAGTGGCTTCAGATAAACTAGCTTCCCAGTATGATACAAATGATCCCCTGGTGGTGCTGAACTCGATCACTGTGGAACTGTTAGATGACCAGGTGGTTTATGAAATGCATTTACCTGCTAACTACTACAGGGCAGAGAAGATGTCTCTATACTCAAAGCAAGAAACTCTTGTTCTTGGGAAAGGATCACAGTTAGGAAGTCTGGGTGTTACCGAAGAGTTTTCAACTGATATCCCCGATGTAGAAGATACCGGTCTCATAATTCCAGAAAGATATAAGCCAAAGTTTGCCCTGGAAGAGGATCGACTGGCCTTTAAGGGTAGCTTTGAAAAGGGGCAAGTGGTTATGCTTGTCTTGGAAAATAACGAAGCAAAACATCAATATTACATCCCTACCACCAAAAAGCCATTTACAGCAATGTGTGTGGGAACCTTCCTTCAGGAAGACGACAGCAGAGTTGTAGAATATTACGTAAACAAAGAAGGTCTGTCTGGCTCCTTAGAGGTTTACCTTGTGGTTGATGATAAAAAATATCATACAGGTATAACTATCGACTTCTAAAGGAATTATCAAGGCTATCTATTTGGTTAGTTGTTGTGGCTAGACACAGTGATATCCCTTATAGCTAATTGCTGGTGTCTATTGTAGAAGGGAGTATAGATGAAATGGCTGAGTATGATGTAGCTATTGTGGGTGCAGGCCCAGCTGGTATGACAGCAGCTATATACGCTGCCAGAGCTAATTTGCGGGTCCTCTTACTTGACAAGCTGGCACCAGGTGGACAAATTGTAAATACTTTTGAAATTCAAAATTATACTGGTATGGGAAGCATTAATGGCGCAGAGCTGGCAATTAAAATGTTTGAGCATACCCAGGAGTTGGGGATCACATTTGATTATGGGACAGTAAAAGCTATAGAATTAGAAGGGTCAAAGAAAAGACTAATTTGTGAAGAAGGAGTAACCTTTGAAGCAACGACAGTCATTATTGCCACCGGAACTAAACCGAGAATGCTTGGAGTCCCAGGTGAATTTAAGTTTGCAGGAACTAGCATTAGTTGGTGCGCCATATGTGACGGTCCCCACTATCAAGGTAAAAAGGTTATTGTCATCGGTGGCGGAAATTCTGCCGTTGAAGAGGCAATATATCTGGCAGGCCTGGCAGAAGAGGTGAGCATTGTGACGCTTTTCGATTTAACAGCGGATCCTTCTGCCTGTGATAAATTAAGGGCGCTGCCGAATGTGAAAGTCTATGAATATTATAAAATTACTGAGTTCCTTGGTGATGACACCTTTGAGGGACTAAAGGCGGAGTCAACCCGGACAGGCGAAGTAATTTCAGTTCCAGGGGCTGGGGCCTTTGAATACATTGGCTTGGAGCCTACGGCAGAAGCCTTTAGAGACTTGGGAATATTAAACGCCCATGGGTATATTGAAACCGACGGGCATATGGCCACAAAGATAGCCGGTATATATGGAGCGGGTGATATTACCAGCAAGCATTTAAGACAAGTCATTACTGCCTGTAGTGACGGGGCAATTGCCGCACAAGCTGCAGCAAAATATATTGAAAAACTGAAATAGCAAAGGAGCTTGTTTGATATGGCAGTTACCGTTCGAGAAATCAATGGTGCAGAATTAGAGGAAATAATTGAAAAGGGCAAGGTCTTGGTGGATTTCTATTCTAAGACCTGTGGACCCTGCAAAATGTTAAGCTTTGTTTTGAAGGATGTAGCCAAAGGAATTGATGCTACAGAAATTGTAATGCTAGATTATGATGTGAACAAGGAAGCAGTAGAAAAATATGGTGTTGGTGGCTATCCCACTATGATCTATTTCGAGGATGGACAAGAGGTAGAGAGGATGAAGGGCTTGCAGCAAAAGCCTGCCATTCTTCGTATGATTAAAGCTTGAGCTAATCTAAAGAAGATCGGCATGCCTTAAAATATTAACTACCAATAAATAGTATATAGAACACACTTGGGCAGGAGATGATTTAATCCCTGCCCCAAGGTGCGATCTTTTGGAAGTTATGCTCCAGCAAGGGTTATAATAGAATCAAAAAGTATGAAAGTTTGGAGGTGATCCTATAAAGAGTTCAACATATAATGATCACTTATACCTGATGGCCTTGGCTTCTCCAATGATTTCCATCGAGGTACCAAACTGGGAACCTATTCTAAAGTATGGTGAGCCCATAAAATATAAGGATGGAGAACTAATTGTTGATATTGGAGATGTTGTGAAGAACATCTATTTTTTGCAAACTGGTCAGGTAAAAATGAGTGCCATAACCAGTGTTGGGATGGAAAAAGTAATTTGGTATTTAAATGCCCCAAATGTGTTTGGCGAGGTACCCTTTTTTCACAAGCAGCCAAGCAGACATATCATTTCTGCCGCTGAGGATACCGTTGTTTATAGCTTTAGTCTGGATTTTTTCTTGAAGCATATTTCTGATTATCCCGATATAATGTTGTTTTTATATAAACTGCTGGCCCAAAAGGTTCGGGTAATAACAAATCAAATTGAGGACCTATGTACTAGCAACCCTGGGGTTCGCTTGGCTAAATTGCTTTATCTAATGGCTCATCAGAATGGTAAAAAATTAGCTGACAATAAATACTTAATAGATATTAAGTTGACACACCAAGAATTAGCAAATATTTCTGGACTGCATCGGGTTACAACCAGCAATATACTAAAGAAACTTTCTGAGGAAAAAATTATAGAGAAATCAAGAAATAAAATTATAGTAAATGATATGGACGGTTTATATAAATTAATTTTAGAAAGCGAATAATGGGTATATACAAGCGGGACTTAGCCATTTGACCATGGTTAAGTCCTTTTGAGATTTATGACTAAATAAAACGAGAAACGCTGCGATAAACGCAACGCTTCCCGAAGGTGTCATCTATATTAATTAATGAGAGGAGGTGGTGAATTAAGTATAGTTTACAGGACAAACATTAATAGAGTATTAAAATTCCTTGTGAAATTGTGTAAAACTGTGGGAAAATGTCACCCCAATAGTAATTATGTGGGATAAAACCTTGACTCGCACCAAACAAAAAAGACCTCCGATTTCTCGGAAGCCTTGAAAATACTGGCGGGAGTGTGTGAGAATCGAACTCACCATGGACAGGAACACTGCCCAACGACTGGTTTTGAAGACCAGGAGCACCACCAGGCACCATCCACCCCCATTGCTGCGAAAAGATAGTCTCAATATTTTTCGCAGAAAATTACAAAGTGCTTTTACATTATATAATACAACGAATTACGAAGCAACCTTAAGCAGGCATTATTATTTAATGCTTGTAAAATATTTATATCCTGCCAAAGGGAAGGATAGCTAATCCTAGATTAGTGTAGCTTCTTAAAGGGTATTACTTTACCGCTCTTGTTAGAAACAGGAGTTTTTTCCTTTGTTGTGGGGCATCCACCGGAGCAGCCGGAGCAACCGCTGTTTATGTCTACAAGGCCAAACTCAAAGGAGGTTTTCAGAACATCCTGCCCTAGACTTTCTAAATTTGGAAGTGAGTGATTACCCTGACAGTCTTCGATGTGCTGTAGAATATTGCTAACATAGTCTCGCATGGTTTCTGGATCTAACACATCAAGCATTTCTTTTTTTATAATAAATCTCTTTGTCATATTCAAATCTCTCCTTTTGAAGAGTTACTATAAAACTGTAATTCACCCTTAAGGTTATATTTTCCTCCTAGGATAAAAATTTACCTTTAATGAAAAAATACTATAAGCTACATTATGTGCAGAAATTGTATAATGGGGAGGAATTTTTTAACTATCGGCGAATAAGTACCTGTTAAGGTTGGTAAGATAACCTAATCAAGTAGGTGACAGATTAGATTATGCTAGATTTTTTTAACCAGGTAAGGGACGATCTGGGGGTGGTTGAGCGTGAAATTAAGTCCGTTGTCCAATCCCGAGACCCGCTTTTAACTCAAACTTCCATGCATTTGCTAGATGCCGGAGGAAAGCGATTGCGTCCGGCTTTTGCACTTTTGGCAGGGAAGCTTTATGACTATAGCTTAGATAAATTATTACCCTTAGCGGTGGCCCTGGAATTAATACATATGGCATCCCTGGTTCATGATGACGTAGTGGATGATTCTCTAACCAGGCGGGGAACCCCTACCGTAAAAGCTAATTGGGGCAACAAAATCTCCATGCATACGGGAGATTACCTCTTTGCCAAATCATTGGTGCTAATATCAAACTATGAAAATCCTGTAATATCCAAAGTGTTGGCAGAAACCAGTGTAAAAATGTGTGAGGGTGAGATACACCAGATCTCTACTGCATACAGTGCCAGCCAAAACTGGCGGGACTATTTTTACCGTATTGAGCGAAAGACAGCTCTGCTTATAGCCGCCAGTTGCCAGCTTGGTGCAGTGGCAGCAGGGGCACCCGAGTCGGAAGCACGCAGGCTGTACAGATTTGGCCATCAAATAGGTATGGCTTTTCAAATAACTGATGACATTCTTGATATGGTTGCAGAACAACAAAAGTTAGGTAAACCAATTGGGGGCGATTTGCGCCAGGGCATTTTGACTATGCCTGTGATCTATTCCTTGGAAAGAAGCAGCCAACGGGAGAGACTAAAAGAACTTGTAGAAATAAAAGAAAAAACCGATGAACAAGTAAGAGAAGCTATTGATATAATTAAGGCTTCAGGTGGTATTGACTATTCCTTCGAGGCTGCCCGCAGATATATAGACAAGGCAAAAAATAATCTTAGTTATTTGCCGGATAAACCTATAAAGCAGGTATTTTATCAGATTGCCGACTTTATTGGTATCAGGAGGTTCTAAACTAGCGTTATTATGAGTAATCTTTATCCTATCTTCCTGGATTTAGGAAATAAGCCATGTCTGGTAATTGGCGGTGGCCTGGTTGCAGAAAGAAAGCTAGAAGCACTTTTGGCATGTCAGGCCAATGTAATATTGGTGAGCCCCAGAGTTACTCCACATATAAAAGATTGGTCTGAGCAAGGTAAGCTTATGTTGGTGAGAAGAAACTACCAGCGTAAGGATCTGCAAGGAGTTTGCCTGGTGTTTGCTGCCACAGACAGTCAAGAAGTAAACAACCAGATAAGTAAGGATTGTGTTGAACTAAATCTGCCTGTAAATGTTGTAAATGACCCTGATAAAGGGACCTTTCAGGTTCCATCTGTGGTTCGCCGGGGCAAATTAACCATAGCTGTCTCCACAGGTGGTTCAAGCCCACTGTTGGCTGCAAAGATTAGAAGGCAGTTGGAGGTTCAATATGGCCAAGAATATGCTGAGTTTATAGAGCTTTTATCCGATGTACGCCGCCAGGTATTGAGCAATGTGGATGACATTGCTCAAAGGAAGGCGATTTTTAATGACCTGGTAGAATCAGACATATTGGAGCTACTAAAGATGAAAAAGTATGACCAGGTAAAGGAGCGGCTTGAAAAATGCTTATTGCGGTAATTGGAGTTAACCACCGCACCGCCCCGCTGGAAGTGCGGGAAAAACTATCCTTTCCAGAGTACAACATAACCCAGTGGCTGACAAAGCTTCAGGCACTTCCCGGCATTGATGGGTGTGCTATTCTGTCAACCTGTAACAGGACAGAGATATATATTGCACCTGTGGAGCTGGATACGGGAATGAGTTCGGTTTGGGGCTTTTTAGCTGAAAAATCTGGGCTAGATATTTCCGATATTAAAAACTACACCTTTTCCCATACCTTATATGATGCTATCCGGCACTTATTCAGAGTTGTGGCTGGATTAGATTCAATGATTTTAGGTGAGACTCAGATACTAGGACAAGTAAAAAGAACCTATGAAATGGCCCTGGAGGCAAATACCAGCAATGTGGTGTTAAATACTCTGTTTCAGCAGGCTATTACCACCGGCAAAAGGGTTAGGACTGAAACCGGAATTGACCAAAACCCCGTTTCCATACCCTATGCAGCTGTTGAACTGGCAAAACAGAGTCTGGAATCCCTAATAGGTTGCTCGGTTTTGGTGATAGGTGCAGGGGAAATGAGTGAATTGACGGTTGTAAACCTGGTGGCCAACGGGGTATCCAGCGTTATTGTGTCCAATCGCTCCCATGACCGTGCGGTACAGCTTGCCGAAAAGTTTAACGGCAGGGCTGTCAAATTTGATATGCTCTTTCACTATATGACCCAGGCAGATATTGTTATATCCAGTACTGCTGCCTCCCATTATGTTATTAAGTCCCCGGATATGAAAAGGGTAATGGAGCAAAGGGGTAATAGAAACATCCTGATGGTGGATATTGCTGTTCCCAGGGATATTGATCCGGAGGTAGACAAGATAGAAGGGGTTACCCTCTATGATGTGGATGACCTGCAAAATGTAGTTGACGCTAATCTTGCTGAGCGCAGGAAGGCTGCAGTAGTAGCTGACGGCATTATCGAGGAAGAATTGGATGCCTTCATGTGCTGGCTTTCCACCAGATTTGTTGTGCCTACAATTACGGCTCTGAAAAAAAGAGCCGAAGAGATAAAACAGAGAGAACTTTCCAGGGCATTTAACCGTTTAGGGGATTTAGATGACCGGGAGAAAAAGATTATTGGGTCCCTGGCTAATTCCATTGTAAACCAGCTTCTTCATAGTCCGGTAGTTAAACTGAAGAAGTATGCAGTTACCCCCGAGGGACACTTGTATACTGAAATTTTGCAAAATCTTTTTAATTTAGAAGTTGAGGGTCAAAGAACCCAGAATAATTCCCAACTTGAACCAATAAGGAAAAAGATGATATCCGGCTCCAACTGTACCGACTGGCACCATGTCCATACGGCAAAGGCAATGGAGAGCGGATCTAAGGAATAAAATTTTGGGAGGCTACCATGAGACGTAAAGTTACCGTAGGGACCCGGGATAGTGCCTTGGCCCTGTGGCAGACACGATGGGTTATAGGGCAATTGGAAAAGCAGCATCCCGAAGTTACCTTTGAAGTGGTGGAGATGAAGACCAAGGGTGATAAGATGCTGGATGTGGCTCTGGCCAAAATTGGTGACAAAGGACTTTTTACCAAAGAGCTAGAGATAGCCATGCAAAACAAGGAAATAGATTTTGCAGTTCACAGCTTAAAGGATATGCCCACAGCATTGCCTGAAGGCTTGACCATTGGGGCAGTATGTAAAAGGGATAACCCGGGGGATGCCCTTGTTTCTAAAGATGGCAGGAAACTCTCGCAGCTTCCCAGGGGTGCAAGAATAGGTACATCCTCCCTAAGACGCTGCGCCCAGCTGCTAAGCTACCGCCCGGATCTCCAATTGGAATCCCTCAGGGGAAATTTAAATACAAGAATGAAAAAATTGGCTGCAGAAAGACTCGATGGAATAATCCTTGCTGCGGCAGGGATTATCAGAATGGGATGGGAAGATATGATTGCTGAGATAATTCCTTTTAATATATGCTTGCCCGCCGTTGGTCAAGGAGCAATTTCAGTTGAATGCCGTGAGGATGACAGGGATATACTGGAAATGCTAAAGACCATTGAACATTCTGAAACCAGGGTTGCTACCGATGCGGAACGCTCCCTTTTAAGGCACCTTGAGGGAGGTTGCCAGGTACCCATTGGGGCCTACGGACAAGTAAAAAATAAAAGGTTAACCTTATCTGCGCTGGTGTCTACACTGGACGGCAGTCAGGTTCTTAGAACCCAGGGGGAAGCAGAAATAGACGGAGCTAAGGCCCTGGGTATAGAGGTGGCAGAGAAATTACTTACTATGGGTGGCAAGGAAATTTTGCAAAAAGTTAGGTCAGGGGAATGATATATGGCTAAAGGTATTGTTTATTTAGTTGGAGCAGGACCCGGAGACCCGGGACTAATTACAGTAAAGGGATTGGAGTGCATTCGCAAGGCCGACGTTCTGGTTTATGATCGTCTGGCCAGTCCAAGGTTGCTGTCCTATGCCAGGCACGGTGTAGAAAGAATCTATGTTGGTAAATCTCCTGACCGTCATGCCATGACTCAGGATGAAATAAATCACTTGCTTGTTGATCTTGCAAGGGCAGGGAAGGTTGTTACCAGGTTAAAGGGTGGCGACCCATTTGTATTTGGACGGGGTGGAGAAGAGGCTGAATTACTGGTTGAAAATGGCCTGCCCTTTGAGGTTGTGCCGGGAATTACTTCTGCCATTTCTGTTCCAGCCTATGCTGGTATTCCGGTAACTCACCGGGGTTATACTTCTACCCTGGCCATCATAACCGGCAACGAGGACCCCCATAAGGATGATTCCAGTATTGCCTGGGATAAGCTGGCTACCGGAGCCGGCACATTGGTATTTTTAATGGGCATGGGAAATTTGCCCGGCATATGCGCCAGACTAATGGAGTATGGAAGAGCCGTGGACACACCGGTGGCCCTTATTCGCTGGGGAACCAGGCCTGAACAGAGAACAATTACAGGAACTTTAGCAGATATTAATGAAAAGGCTGCCCAGGCCGGCTTTAAAAACCCTGCTGTTATAGTAGTAGGAGAAGTGGTCAGACTTCGGGATAAATTGGCCTGGTTTGAAAATAGGCCCCTTTTTGGTAAACGCATCATAGTTACCCGCTCAAGGGAGCAGGCTAGTGTTTTGTCTTCGGCTATTGAAGTTTTAGGGGGAGAAGCGTGGGAATTTCCCACCATTCAAATAGCACCCCCTGAAGATATGGGTCCTTTAGATAAAGCCATAGCAGATGTGCGCTCCTTCCGCTGGGTAATCTTTACCAGTGTCAATGGAGTAAAAATGTTTTTTGATAGGATGTTGGCCAAAAGAAAAGACATTAGGGATTTAACAGATGTCAGGCTTTGTGCCATTGGTCCGAGAACCAAGGAAGAACTGGAAAAGCGGGGACTAATGGTAGATTATGTGCCCGGTGAATATAGGGCTGAGGAAATTGTCGAGGGCTTAAAGGGAAAGGTTCTTCCTGGAGATAGGGTATTGCTACCTAGGGCTGACATTGCCAGAAAACTACTCCCGAAAGCCTTAGAAGAAATGGGAGCCCAGGTTGAGGAAGTAATTGCCTACCATACAATTTTGGGAGATGGGGATGCAGCTGCCATAAGGGAAGGGCTTGTCAGTGGCGAAATCAATGTGGTTACATTTACTAGTTCATCCACAGTGCAAAACTTTGTTAAACTAGTAGGGGAAGAAGGTTTGCAGGCATTGATGGAAAATGTTGTGGTGGCTAGTATTGGGCCTATCACCTCCCGTACTGCCAGGGAACTGGGGTTGCGGGTGGATTTGGAAGCCAGTGAATATACCATAACTGGCTTAGTAGAAGCTATTATTACCCATTTTTCACAGAAGTAATAAAACAAACCTACCGGCCGGGAGTCCTTTCTTTCTCCCGACCGGATTAAATTTTATGGAATTATACTATTAGTAAAGGTGGGAGCTAGATGATCGGTATTAGTAAACTGCTTTGTGGAACGGAAAACTTTGGAGACAGTCTGCGATATGCCCAGGGCTCCCGGGGACAGGTACATGGTGCCGTTACTGGGCATGGACCTGTTGTAGTTTGGAATTCTACCCGCACCTGTAACTTGAAATGCCGTCATTGTTATTCAGAATCCGATAGTAAGAAGTACGGCGAGCTAAATACCGAAGAAGCCAAGGAATTTATTAATGACCTGGCCGAATTTAATGTGCCTGTGTTACTCTTTTCAGGTGGGGAGCCTTTGGTGCGTCCAGATTTTTTTGAATTAGCTGAATATGCAAAGATGAAGGGTATTAGAACCACAATTTCCACCAATGGCACCTTGATTACCCCGGAAGTTGCCCAAAGGCTAAAAAATATTGGGGTAGGCTATGTGGGAATAAGCCTTGATGGAATCGGTGAGGTTAACGATATATTTAGGGGCAGGCAGGGGGCCTACCAGGCAGCCCTGGCAGGTATCAGGAACTGTTTAGCTGTGGGTCAGAGGGTTGGCCTGCGCTTTACCATTAACCGGCATAACCACAAGGAATTAGATAAGATATTTGATTTAATTGAAAGGGAAAATATACCTAGAGTTTGTTTTTATCATTTAGTCTACTCGGGACGTGGCAGTGAGATGATTAAGGAAGATATTAGCCATGGGGAGTCCCGGGAAGCCCTGGATTTAATCATTGAGAGAACCTTGGATTTCCATAAGCGGGGTTTAAATAAAGAAATACTAACAGTGGATAATCACGCCGATGCCATATATATATATTTAAAATTACTTGAAGAAAACCCTGAACAAGCCAAGCATGTTTTAGAGCTGCTATCCCGCAATGGGGGAAACAGAACAGGTATTGCCATTGGTGAGGTGGATTGGGAAGGTAACGTCCATGCGGATCAGTTTACACGAAACCACCGTTTTGGCAATGTACGGGAGAGGAAATTTGGTGATATTTGGACTGACCTAAGCAATCCAATTTTAGCGGGGCTTAAGGATCGAAAGCCGTTACTAAAGGGGCGCTGTGCCCGCTGCCAGTGGCTAAATTATTGCAATGGTAATTTTCGGGCCAGGGCTGAAGCGGTGCATGGAGACTTTTGGGCAGAAGATCCCGCCTGCTATCTGACTGATGAGGAAATAGGAATTAAGGTTTGAATGTGAGGTGTTTGTGCCATGACGAGTTTTCCACAGCTGCGCCATCGGCGTCTAAGGGGCAGTGAAAATATTAGAAGATTAGTAAGGGAAAATAAGGTTTCCCTGGATGATTTAATCTACCCGGTTTTCGTAACCTTCGGGCAAGGAGTGCGGCGGGAAGTAGCCAGTATGCCAGGAATCTATAATCTCTCCATAGATACTCTTCTAGAGGAAGCTAGCAAGGTAGCTGAAGCCGGCATTCCTGGGATATTGGTTTTTGGTATTCCCGAGGAAAAAGATGAGGTTGGTTCCGGGGCCTATGCCAGGGATGGTATCGTCCAGCAGGCAGTCAGGGCATTAAAACAAAAATTTCCCGAGCTATTAGTAATTACGGATGTATGTCTATGCGAATATACCAGCCATGGTCATTGTGGTCTGATAGTTGGTAATACTGTAGATAACGACTCCAGCTTGGAGCTAATTGCCGAGACTGCCCTATCCCATGCTGAGGCTGGGGCTGATATGGTTGCCCCTTCCGACATGATGGATGGAAGGGTAGCTGCCATCAGACAGAAACTGGATCAAGCAGGATTTACCAATATACCCATAATGTCTTACTCTGCTAAGTATGCCTCAGCATATTATGGACCCTTCAGGGAGGCTGCCGGCTCTACTCCCCAATTTGGTGATAGGAAGACCTATCAAATGGACCCTGCCAACGGTGATGAGGCCCTGAGGGAAACCAGGCAGGATCTTGAGGAGGGTGCAGATTTAGTAATCGTCAAGCCAGCCCTGGCTTATATGGATATCATTGGCCGGGTCAAAGACGAGTTTAGCTGCCCGGTGGTTGCCTATAATGTCAGTGGTGAATATGCCATGGTCAAGGCGGCAGCAAAAATGGGCTGGGTGGATGAACAAAAGGTGGTATTGGAGACACTGGTTGGCTTTAAAAGGGCCGGTGCCGATATCATTATCACTTATCATGCAATGGATGTGGCTCGGTGGCTTAAGGAGGGCTAATAAATGATTATTTCATGGAATACCACCAATGCCTGTAACCTTTACTGTGCCCACTGTTACCGTGATTCCGGCGTTAAGGCAGAGGATGAGCTAACCACAGAGGAAGGCAAGAGGCTTATTGACCAAATTGCCGAGGCAGGCTTTAAGATTATGATTTTCAGCGGCGGGGAGCCCTTAATGAGGCCGGATATCTATGAGCTTGTGTCCCACGCCAGGGAAAAGGGTCTGAGGCCGGTCTTTGGCAGCAACGGCACTCTGATTACCCTGGAGGTTGCCAGACGTCTCAAGGAAGCCGGTGGTATGGCTGTAGGCATAAGCCTTGATAGTGTAGATCCCCAAAAACACGATAAATTTAGAGCCCAGGAAGGCTGCTGGCAAGCAGCTATCGAGGGAATGCGCAACTGCCGGGAGGCAGGTTTGCCTTTTCAAATTCATACCACAGTTATGGATTGGAACTATGACGAGGTGGAGGAGCTTACAGATTTGGCCGTAAGGGAGGGGGCCATGGCCCACCATGTATTTTTCCTGGTACCCACCGGACGGGCTGTTAATATAGAACAGGAATCCTTACGGGCAGAGCAGTATGAAAATCTGCTAAAAAGGATTATGGAAAAGCAGAAGCAGGTAGATATTGAGCTAAAACCTACCTGTGCGCCTCAATTTATGAGAATTGCCAAGCAGCTTGGTGTAAATACCCGTTTTCAAAGGGGTTGTTTAGCTGGGACAGCCTACTGTATTATAAGTCCAAAGGGAGATGTTCAGGCCTGTGCCTATCTAAATGTTCCCCTGGGCAATGTTCGGGATACCTCCTTTGTGGATATCTGGCAGAATAATGCTGTTTTGAAGGAATTAAGGACCCTCGAATATAAGGGTGGCTGCGGCACCTGTGGCTATAAAAAAATCTGCGGGGGTTGCCGGGCCCGGGCACATTATTACCATGGTGATTATATGGCCGAAGAACCCTGGTGCCTGTTCCATGGTCGAAAGGGGTATTAAATGCAGTTAGACAACACAGACAGGCGTCTATTAAATTTAATTCAAACGGATTTCCCCATCTGTACTGAACCCTATCGGGTTTTGGCTGAAAAGCTAGGGACAACCGAGGAAGATGTTTTGCATCGTTTAGAACAGCTAATGAGTAATGATATAATTCGCCGATTGGGTGGAGTTTTTGACTCCAGAAAGCTAGGCTACAAGGGAACCCTCTGTGCCATTAAGGTTCCTCCTGATCGCATTGATGAAGTAGCTGCAATAATTAACGGCTATATAGGCATTACCCATAATTATCTGCGTGATCATGAGTACAATATGTGGTTTACTATTTTAGCCCAATCGCCCCAAAAGGTGGAACAAATTCTTCAGGAAATTAAAGAAAAGTCAGGAATAGATGAATTGATCAATCTTCCTTCTGAAAGATTTTTTAAGGTACTGGTAAGTTTCAATGTAAAAGATAAAGAAGAATAGTACGGGGGAGAATATGTCATTAAGTGAGATTGATAAGCAGATAATTATGGAGCTGCAAGGGGGCTTGCCCCTGGTGAACAGACCCTTTGAAGTACTAGCCCGTCGGGTGGGTATTTCCGAGGAAGAATTTATTCAGAGGGTCCACGCAATTCAGCAGCAAGGGGTACTGAGAAGGATTGGTGCGGCCCTTAGACACCGTAAAGTTGGCTTTGTGGCCAATGCCATGATCGTCTGGTCAGTGCCGGAGGACAGAATAGAGGAAATTGGTAGCCAAATGGCCGGTATACCCGAGGTGACCCACTGTTACCAGAGAAAGACGGCACCTGATTGGCCCTATAATTTTTATACCATGATTCATGGTCATAACCGTGAAGAATGTGAGAAAACAGCTAAAAAACTAGCAGAAGCCATAGGCATTGCAAAATATCGCCTATTATTTAGTGTTGCGGAATTAAAGAAAAGCAGCATGAAATATTTCATGGACTAGGAGGTTACCAAATGGCTCCCAGCTATCAAAAATCCAGAGCAATGTTTGAGGAGGCCCAGCATTACATTCCAGGAGGAGTTAATAGTCCCGTTCGTGCCTTTAAGTCTGTGGGAACTACCCCACCCTTTATAGCCAGAGCCAATGGTTCACGTATTTGGGATGTGGACGGAAATGAATATATTGACTATGTGTGCTCTTGGGGTCCATTGATTTTAGGTCATCGCCATCCCGCTGTGATCCACGCCATCCAGCGCTGTCTGGAAAGGGGAACTACCTACGGTGCACCAACGGATTTGGAGCTAACTTTAGCTCAAATGGTATGCGAGGCACTCCCGTCAGTTGAGATGGTAAGGATGGTTAATTCCGGTACAGAGGCCACCATGAGTGCTCTTCGCCTGGCCAGGGCCTATACCGGAAGGAACAAGATTGTTAAGTTTGAGGGTTGTTATCACGGACACCATGATTCTTTACTTATTAAAGCAGGTTCTGGTTGTTTAACCCATGGAGTACCCACAAGTCCTGGGGTGCCTGAGGATATTGCAGGGAGTACAATAAATGCGCGTTATAACGATATGGAGCTTCTGGAGAAAATTTTTTCCGAGGCTGGTAATGATATTGCCGGTATTATAGTTGAGCCTTTGGCGGGGAATATGGGTGTTGTTCCCCCGGCAAATGGTTTTCTGGAAGGTCTTAGGGAGCTATGTAACAAACATGGTGCCCTGCTAATATTTGATGAGGTTATTACCGGCTTCCGACTGAGCTATGGTGGTGCCCAGGCTTACTACAATGTTATGCCTGATCTGACCTGCCTTGGAAAGATAATTGGTGGGGGACTTCCTGTGGGTGCCTATGGTGGTTCCAGGGAAATAATGCAGATGGTGTCACCTGCCGGTCCGGTTTACCAGGCTGGCACACTCTCGGGAAACCCCTTAGCCATGTCTGCCGGTATTGCCACCTTGGAGCAGCTTCAACAGCCTGGTGTTTATCAGGAGCTTGACCGCAGGTCTGCCCTGCTGGCCCAGGGAATGGCCCAAGCTGCCAGGGCGGCAGGAGTGCCCGTAAGCCTAAATCGGGTTCAATCCTTACAGTGCAGCTTCTTTACAAAGCATCCGGTAACTGACTTTGCCAGTGCATCCACCTCAAACACTAATGACTATGCCACATTCTTTAGGAGCATGCTGGAACAAGGCATTTATCTGGCCCCTGCCCAATTTGAAGCTGCCTTTATCTCAACAGCCCACACGGACAATGATATTGAACGTACTGTTGAAGCAGCCTTTAATGCCTTTAAGGCAGTGGCTGAAGGTAGGTAATAGTAAAATTAGTAACGAGGAGGAAGAGTTATGATTGTTACCACTACCCCCACCATTGAAGGAAACCCCATTAAGCAATATTATGGCCTGGTTTGTGGAGAAGCCATAATGGGTGCCAACATAGTAAGGGATCTTTTTGCCACCATTACTGATGTGGTGGGTGGACGCAGCGGGGCCTATGAAAGCAAACTTGCCCAGGCCAGGGAAATTGCCCTGGCTGAAATGCAGGAGCAGGCACGTCGCAAGGGTGCCAATGCAGTGGTCGGAGTAGATCTTGACTATGAGGTAGTAAGGGATGGCATGCTTATGGTAACTGCTAGTGGAACAGCAGTAGGTATATAAAATAGCCAGCGATAAAGCACGGGATAAATCCCGTGCTTTAATAATAATTTAAAAAGATATTTACCATACCTATGGCAAGGCTGTCCTGTACATAAAGAAGTTACAGAACTGTATCCAAATTAACCAAGAGCCAGAGTTGGTCACCTTTTTTTACTACACCCTTTAGGAAATCCATGTTATCACCTATCATATGGGGAGGTTCCACCTCTTCATTGGTATAGCGCCCAACCTCCAGGACACAGTCAACAATCATGCCAACCTTGTTACCCTTGTTTTCAACCACGATGATTCTGGTATCCTCGGTACCTGGTGTCTCGGGTAGGCCAAGACGTCGATTTAGACTGATAACTGGTAAAATTGTCCCCCGGAGGTTAATGATACCCTCGATGTGATAAGCGGTATTGGGCAATTTGGTTACATCCGCCATTCTGATGATTTCCTGGGTTTCATTAATGGGGAGGGCATATTGCTGGTCGTTAAGTTGAAATACAACTAATTGATCTTCCTGACCTACTGCCATTATAATCACTCCTTTATTTTCGAAGCAGAAGGGATTAACTAGTTTATTCTCCATCTGTCGAAAATTTCCTTTACGATAAAAAAATTGTAAGGATTAAGTTATAAAAAATTAAAGATTACATTGTGGTTACAATTTGGCAAATAAGTAAAATAATAATTGACTGAAAATTTTATCTATGTATAATAAAAGTAGACCTAACAGATCGAGTGCGCTTGGTCCGGAGGGTTTGACAAAGCAGGATGTTCCCTGAGGAGAAGGGCAGTGGCCTTAGACCAAGGGGTATGCCGTTAAGTGGTGTACGCAACCCGTCTATGCCTTTTTCCGGCTTGACGGGTTTTTATTTTTGGAGGTGTGCTATGAATCGTCGTATCGGTGTGGTCGGTATAGTTATCGAGGACAGGGCTAAAGCAGCTGAAATTAACAATATTTTGAGCAACTACTCAGAAATAATCATAGGACGTATGGGTATACCTCACAGGGAAAGGGCTTTATCAGTTATATCCCTAATTGTTGAGGGCACCAATGATGAGATTGGGGCTATGACTGGAAAACTGGGTAATATCAAGGGTGTTCAGGTAAAATCAGCCCTAAGTACAAAATTTTAACAGGGGGGTGAATGGATTTGGAGTACCGTACGGAACAGGATGTAATTGGCACAAGAAAGCTACCCATTAATGCCTATTACGGTATCCATACCCTCCGGGCCGCAGAAAATTTTAATGTATCCAGCCAACTGGTGCATCCTGAATTAGTCAAGGCCATGGCAGTGGTAAAGCAGGCTGCTGCTGAAACAAATATTTCCCTGGGTAAACTGGACCCTCAAATAGGAAATGCCATATTCCAGGCCGCCATGGAGGTGGCCGAAGGGCAAATGACAGAGCAGTTTATCGTGGATGCCCTGCAAGGTGGGGCCGGGACCTCCACCAACATGAATGTCAATGAAGTAATAGCCAATCGGGCCATAGAAATTTTGGGTGGGAAAAAGGGTGATTATGACCTGGTCCATCCCATAAACCATGTAAATATGTCCCAGTCCACCAATGACGTTTACCCCACTGCTTTAAGGATTGCGGCCATCAGGCTGTTAGTACACCTATCAACTGCCTGTGCCACCCTACAGGGAGCCCTGCAGGCCAAGGAGGCCGAATTTGCGGGGGTCCTAAAGGTAGGCAGAACAGAGATGCAGGATGCTGTGCCCATCACACTGGGTCAAGAGTTTTCAGCCTGGGCTGAGGCCATCGCCAGGGATCGCTGGCGGCTGTATAAGGTGGAGGAAAGACTGAGGCAGATAAACCTTGGGGGTACAGCCGTAGGAACAGGTCTTAATGCAGAAAGAAAATATATTTACTCAGTCATTGAGCGACTAAGGGCACTAACGGGACTAGGGTTGGCCCGCAATGAGAATATGATTGACGGTACCCAAAACGCGGACGTTTTTGTGGAGGTCTCAGGTTTAGTAAAGGCCTGTGCCGCTAGCTTGGTAAAAATAGCCGGAGATTTAAGGCTATTGTCCTCCGGACCCAGGGCGGGCTTTGGGGAAATTAGGCTGCCGGATTTGCAGGCGGGGTCATCAATTATGCCGGGTAAGGTAAACCCGGTAATGCCGGAAATGGCAACCCAGGTGGCCTACCAGGCCATGGCCCAGGATTTGGCCATCACCCTGGCTGTCCAGGCGGGGCAGCTGGAGTTAAATGCCTTCTTGCCGCTGGTAGCGGCCAATCTTCTGCCGGCCATGGAAAGCCTGAGTAAGGCCATGCTCCTACTGGCAGAACGCTGTATCAAAGGTATTGAGGCAGTTCCAGATAAATGTCTTGAGCACCTTCACAATAGTGTAGGAATTATCACGGTGATTTCACCCCATGTGGGGTATGATATAGCCTCGGAACTTGCCAAAAAGGCTTTAAGGACGGGAAAGCCGGTCAGGGAAGTGATACTGGAGGCGGGACTATTTACTGGGGAAGAACTGGACCAACTATTAAGACCGGAAGAAGTGACAAGGCCGGGTATAGCAGGAACTAGAAAGAAAAAACAACCTAGCTAGGGAGGCGATAACATGGACACCACCCCAAGGGGAAACAGACTTCATATAGCCATATTTGGACGAAGAAATGCAGGAAAATCCAGCTTGATAAATGCCTTAACTAACCAGGATATTGCTGTAGTATCCAATGTTCCCGGAACCACCACTGATCCTGTATATAAGGCCATGGAAATACTTCCCGTAGGCCCGGTGGTAATTATTGATACAGCCGGTATAGATGATACAGGTGATTTGGGTCAGTTGAGGGTTCAGCGCTCCATGGAGGTTCTAAATAAGGCTGATATGGTGCTGCTGGTCATGGACTCCGGTGCAGGCCTAACTGAATTTGAACAGGATATCACCAACCGCTGCAGGGATAAAAAATTGCCGGTGGTAGTGGTCATAAATAAAATAGATGCCACTCCCATAACCCCAGAGGAACTAGCAGAATACAAGGAAAAGCTAGGTTCAGAGCCGGTAGCGGTGAGTGCCCTTACCAAAGCAGGTATTGGTGAACTGAAAATTGCCCTGGTTAAAGCTGCTCCTCCCAGTTGGGATGAACAGAGTATTGTCGGTGATTTACTAAACCCCGGGGATTTGGCAGTCCTTGTTGTGCCCATTGACCTGGCTGCTCCTAAGGGAAGGTTAATATTACCCCAGGTACAGACCATCAGGGATATTCTGGACCATGATGCCATGGCCTATGTAGTTAAGGAGAGGGAACTTAAGGAATGTATTTCTACCCTAAATAAAAAGCCTAAAATCGTTATAACTGATTCCCAGGCCTTTTTAAAAGCCGATGCAGATACTCCGCCGGATGTATTATTGACCTCCTTTTCTATCCTGTTTGCCCGCTATAAAGGGGACTTGGAAACCTTGGTGGCCGGGGCTAAGGCCATTGAAACACTAAAGCCCGGTGATAAAGTGCTGATAGCCGAGGCCTGTACCCATCACCGGATGGAAGATGATATTGGAACGGTGAAAATCCCCCGCTGGCTCAGGCAAATAGTGGGTGGAGAGCTGGAGTTTCATTGGAGTAACGGACATCGCTTTCCCCAGGAGCTTTCAGAGTATAAGCTGGTGGTTCACTGTGGTTCTTGCATGATTAACAGAAGGGAAATGCTGTCCCGCATCATGCAGGTGCAGCAGGCAGGAGTCCCTATAGTAAACTACGGGGTTTGTATCGCTTACGTTCAAGGTATTCTCAGGAGAGCCCTCTCTCCCTTCCCGATGATTCAAGGTATTTTAGATGATGAAGAATAATATTGGAAGGGGTTGATACCCTTGAGAGAAGAGTTTGCCAAAGCATTGGAGAAAGGAGCCTCGGGGGGGGGATTGGACAGAGAGGATATTATTACTCTGCTCCAGGCATTACCAGGAGAAGAGGAAGAGGGTTTATTCGGCCTGGCTGATAAGGTCAGACAAGAGAATTTTGGTGAAGAAGTTCATCTAAGGGGTATTATAGAGTTCTCAAACTACTGTAGAAATGACTGCTTTTACTGTGGATTGAGACGAAGCAACAGGGAGATTAGAAGGTACCGGATTCCCCTGGAGGAAATCCTGGCTGCAGCGGAATATGCAGCTGGTCTCGGCTACGGAACCATTGTACTGCAGGCCGGTGAGGACCCCCACTACTCAGGTGCAGAACTGGCCGAGATGGTGCGCAGGGTAAAAGAAGTAGGGAATTTCGCAGTTACTGTCTGTGTTGGAGAAAGAAGTCTTGAAGATTATCAACTAATTAAAGAGGCAGGGGCGGATCGCTATCTGCTTAAGCATGAAACGGCGGATAGTGGCCTCTTTAGCAAATTGAGACCTGGCACTACATTGGCAGAGAGGATTAAGAGGCTTAACTGGCTCAGGGAGCTAGGATTCCAGGTAGGCTCTGGAAACATGGTGGGCCTGCCGGGTCAAACGGTGGAAACCCTGGCCGATGATATCCTGCTTCTAAAGGAGCTGGATGTGGAGATGGCCGGCATAGGACCTTTTATTCCCCATGAGCAAACCCCAGTGGGAGACAGCTCTCCCGGGGATCTGGGTCTTACCTTAAGGGTGTTGGCAGTGGCAAGATTAGTACTACCTAAGACACATCTGCCAGCCACCACGGCAGCGGGAACCCTCCACCCAAAGGGGCGACAGATGGCCTTGGGCTGCGGTGCCAATGTAATTATGCCAAATTTGTCTCCCGCCAGTTACCGGGCCCTCTATCAAATTTACCCTGAGAAAGCCGGCAGTAAGGAAGATGCCGATGAATCCCACGGAAAGATTACTTCTCTAATAAAGGAAATAGGTCGCAGCGTCGGAAGTGGACGGGGAGACAGCCCTAAGGATAAATTTAGAGAATAACGGCGGATAGCCGGTGAAAGGCGGTTGATTTGAATGGCAATTAATAAGGCTGAGATTTATAACAACCAGTGGGAGCGGGCAGATTTTATTAATGATCAGGAAATCAATAGGATTTTGACTGAGGCTAAAGATATTTCTCCCGATAAAGTAAGAGAGGTAATTGAAAAGGCCAGGGAAGCAAAGGGTCTGACACCTGAAGAAGTTGCCATATTACTTCAAAATGAAGATAAGGAGCTACTGGACTTAATGTACCAGGTGGCCAGTGAAATAAAGCTAAAGATATATGGCAAGCGCCTGGTAATGTTTGCACCATTATATATTAGTGACCACTGTGTAAATAACTGTACCTATTGCGGCTACCGCCGAGATAATAAGTTTAAGCGTCGTAAACTGAGTCAAGAGGAAGTAGCCGAGGAAGTAAAGATTCTTGAGTCCCTGGGGCACAAGAGGCTGGCTGTTGAGGCCGGGGAGCACCCTGTGGAATGTACCATTGATTATGTGCTAGAGAGTCTAAAGACTATCTACAGCATCAAATTTGATAATGGCAGTATCCGTCGCTGCAATATAAATATTGCTGCCACAACAATTGAAGATTATAAGAAATTGAAGGATGCAGGCATTGGTACTTATATTTTATTTCAGGAAACCTATCACCGGGAAACCTATGAAAAAATGCATCCCAGCGGGCCTAAGGCTGACTATGACTGGCACACCACAGCCCACGACAGGGCTATGCTGGCAGGTATTGATGATGTAGGCTTTGGTGCTCTATTTGGCTTGTATGACTATAAATTTGAGGTTATGGGACTGATGATGCATGCCCTGCATCTTGAAGAACGTTTTGGGGTAGGGCCTCATACCATCTCAGTACCCCGCCTTCGACCAGCCAGTGGTGTGGATTATGATAACTTCCCATATCTGGTTAATGACGAACAGTTTATGAAACTGGTGGCAATTATTCGCCTGGCTGTACCCTATACCGGAATGATTATTTCTACCAGAGAACGTGCTGAATACAGAGATATGCTGTTAGATCGCGGGATTTCCCAGATATCCGCCGGTTCCTGTACTGGTGTAGGAGGATATAAAAAAGAGGCTGATAAAAAGAATTCCCTTAAACTTGAGACTGCTGGGTGTGATGAGGAAGATGCCCCTCAGTTCTATGTAGACGATCACAGAACACCGGATGAGGTGCTCCGTGGAGTTTGTCAGTCAGGCTGGCTGCCCAGCTATTGTACCGCCTGTTACCGCAAGGGCCGTACAGGAGATCGCTTTATGGCCCTGGCTAAAACAGGAGAAATACAAAACGTTTGTCAGCCTAATGCCATACTAACCTTCAAAGAGTACTTAATGGATTATGCTTCCCCTGAGACCAAGGAGGTTGGCGAAGAGACAATCCGTAAACACCTTGGCGAAATAAGTAATGAAAAAATTAGGGCCGTTACCGAGGAGAGACTAACGCAAATTGAAGCTGGTGTGAGGGATCTTTATTTCTAGAGCTTATAACGAGCCGCGGCTGCCATTAATTTTGGTACCGCGGCTTTAGCTATATATTTGATGATTATCTCCAAAACTGTATTTTTGTACTGACTTTGACTTATTTTTTACTTCTACACTTTTTTATTTCATCTGTCCCGGCTATAATAGGATATTATCAAAGCTTTTTCTGGAGGGTACCTTTTTGCCGAACAGTGAAGTACACTTAGCAAGATATATTACTATTGCAGCAGATATTGCAGATCGCATTGTGCGAGGGGAATACCAGGAAGGACAAAAGATATTTGGCCGATCTACTTTAGCGGGTAAATATAATGTTTCGCCGGAGACAATACGCCGGGCCTTAACCCTTTTACAGGAAGTAGGGATAGTCCAGGTGGCTCCGGGAATTGGCGTTGTGGTTCAATCTGTGCCGGCTGCACAAAAGTATATGCAGGATTTTGATCAGCGCAGGGTATTGGCAGGTATCCATGAGAGACTCCATGAATTAGTTAGGGAAAGGGATAAAATTAACGACGAAATATCTAAGCTAATGGAAGAACTCATGGAGCACACACTTCAGTTGGAGACCCGTCTTTACAAGATCGAGGAGTGGAAGGTGTTAGCTGAATCTCCCTTGGTGGGTCTTTCCTTGTCAGAATCTAGATTAAATGAAAGTAGAGTTTTAGCTATCCAACGAAAAGGTGAGGAAGAAATAGTCGATCCTGATCCCGACAGGGTGATTCAAGGTGGAGATATCTTAACTATTTATGGAACGGTTAATCCAGAATGTAAGGATGGCTTAGTAAGGGTCTAACAGATTGTTAACAAGGTGTGATAAACACCTTGTTCAGCCTGTTGAAAAGGATTCAACTGGGTTTTAATAATCCCGAACAGCGACATTCGAAGCAGTGGAAACAGCGCTTCGCGAAGCTGAGGATGCGAAAATGGGTGAGCGGACATGGATGTCCGCGAAAGCCTGAGGTAAACACGATGTTTACTCGAAGGCGGCCCATTTTCGCACGAAGCAAGGGATTAGCGCTGTCCACTGCGGAGAGAGGAGTCGTGAGGGATTATTAAAACCCGAATATAGGTAGTTTCTCGACAATCTGAACAAGGTGTGATAAACACCTTGTTTTTTTTTTGGACTTGTCATTGTTATCCAAAGATGCAGGTGATTACTTCAAATAAATATTAAAAGTTTCTTAAGAATACTTAAGTTGACCATGCATGACATTGTATACAGGCAACCTTTATGTTAAAATTAAGTTGTGGCAACTTGCTAGTAATATGATGTTGCCTGTAAAAATATGTTGCTTAATCCTGATAACAGGAGCGGAGGAACCGACCTTTTGGGGTGAATCCAGTACCAGGTACTGGTAGGGTTTTATCCTTTCGACCCGAACCCGTCAGCTAACTTCGTAAGCGATAAGAGAAAGGGAGGTATGTTTATGTCCGTAAATTTGAGACATGAAGAACTACAGCTGGAACAGGAGAAAAGAAGAGTAGCTTTAAGAAGAGCCAGGGAACTCAAAGCAAGAATTGATGGTTACTTAAAAGAGAAACAAAACATACCTAATGGGTTTGAGATTCAGGAAGAGTATTGCCAAGCCAAAGCAGCTATCTTGAACTATTTTCAAGCAGGCGAAGAGCAGTGGAAAGATTGGCATTGGCAAATGACAAATCGTATTAGGGATGTAAAAGTGCTAGGAAGCCTACTAAAGCTTACCTCAGAGGAACTTGAGGACATAGACAAGGTTGGCAGGCACTATCGCTGGGCAGTATCACCCTATTATCTAGCACTTGCCATAGCCGGTGGAGTAAAAGGTCCTGTATGGGTTCAGGCAATACCCAGTATTGAAGAAACAAAGGATAGGTATGGTGCCGAGGACCCTATG
Source organism: Desulforamulus aquiferis (assembly GCF_030577015.1). Lineage (NCBI taxonomy): Bacteria > Bacillati > Bacillota > Clostridia > Eubacteriales > Peptococcaceae > Desulforamulus > Desulforamulus aquiferis. Next base: position 178,009 of record NZ_JARPTC010000002.1, read on the forward strand.
GGAGAAGAGTTTACCTCACCTGCCCCAGCTATCACCAGAAGATATCCCGACAGACTCATTATTAATGTAACTAACCAATGTGCCATGTATTGCCGCCATTGCCAACGTCGTAGAAATATTGGTGAGATAGATGTGCATAAGCCGCGGAAAGCACTGGAGTCAGCAATAAAGTACATTAAGGAAAACACTGAAATTAGAGATGTACTTATTACCGGGGGAGATGCACTGCTCCTATCGGATAAACAAATTGACTGGTTGCTGACCGAGCTGGATAACATTCCCCATGTTGAGATTAAACGTATTGGCACTAGAACTCCTGTTACCATGCCCCAGAGAATAACGCCAGAATTATGTGCAGTTCTAGAAAAACATCCGCCCATTTATATTAACTCTCAGTTTAACAGCCCCTTAGAAGTTACGCCGGAGGCAAAGGAAGCCTGCGATAGACTCATTAAAGCTGGAGTTGTACTTGGCAACCAAGCAGTTTTATTAAAGAACGTAAACAACAATGCCAATGTAATGAAGAAACTAAATCAAAGCCTATTAAAAATTCGTGTTCGGCCCTACTATATCTTCCATGCCAAAGCCGTTAAGGGCACAAGACATTTTATTACAGGTATAGATGAAGGAATTGAAATTATGGAACAGTTGAGGGGTCATACATCTGGACTGGCTGTTCCAACTTATATCATCAATGCACCCAATGGATATGGCAAAACACCCATATTACCCCAATATCTTGTGGAAAATAAGGGTGAGCAAATAACCTTGAGAACATGGGAAAAAAGAATTATACCTTATAACCTGGGAGGTAAGTCCCACTAATAAAAAATAATCCTGATAATTTATCAGGATTTTTTTTATGCTTGACAAGAACAAGTGTTTGGTATAAGATATCATCAACAAACAGGTGTTCGGAGTGATGTACATGAAAAGTGCTGAGCTAAGGTTTGATTTTCCGGTTGTCAATAATACAGTAACTAACCCAGAGCTGGAGATTGTTGATGAAGTTACCGACTGGTTAGAGAAAGAAGACTCAGAACTGGCCAATGCCTTTGGATTTGGTATCTGCTATATTGCCTTGTTTTTCTTCTCGGCACAGATATTAAGGTTTATTTTTATATAAATATTCCCGCCCAATACTTCTTGCATAAAAGTGTTTAGAAGAGATTAACTCTGGTTAATACCAGGGTTATTTTTTTTCTAAGGAACCATAATAAATGTTACCGAAGTAAAGCCAGGGAGGAAAAAAGTGTCAAAAGTATATGTGCTGGGAGCAGGAGCGGGGGCTTCCTATAGAGGTTCCTTTTTAGGAGAAACTAGCCCTGTAGCAAAAAACTTTTTTGAAAAAGCCATGAAGGTCTTGAACATCCATAAAATAAGAGATAGGCACTTCAGAGACGGAAATTTAAAATACGAACATATATTTAACTTTATTGAACTATTTTGGGGTGTTCCCAGGGAAAAGGTGAATCAAGCAACTTTGGACATGGAAGAGGTTCTAACCCTGTTAAGTATTGAGTTAGAGGAAGATATTCCTGGCAGGGAAAGGCTGTTGCAGGCATATGAGGAATACCTCTTATTGATGGCCCTCACCTTTGATAAAATACTTTACGGTGAGCCCTGTCCCCATCATCGCAGTATTGCCCAATCCCTTGAGCCAGGTGACAATATAATTTCTTTTAATTACGAATTACTCATGGATTTTGCCCTTTACAAGTTGCAAAAACCTGGCTTGGTCTGGTCCATTAGGGATGGCTATGGTATTTTCTGCCAACAATTAAATAGTGTTCAAGAAAAAAATACTCTAAGGAAGGAAAACTCCAGTGTCAAACTTCTTAAGCTGCACGGTTCCTTAAATTGGCTTTACTGCCCCAGTTGTGGTCAACTGTATACCTATGAGCATAGTGACCCACAGGGTAATAGTGTAATTATAAACGGAATGGCCAACATGGTAAAATGCGCTACAGAACATTGCTGCCATAGGCTCAGCAGAGTAATTATACCCCCAACCCTAATGAAGAATTATCAGTCCATACCCTTTATTCCAGAGCTTTGGCGACAGGCTAGGGAAGCATTAACCAGGGCCAGGGAAATTATTGTGATTGGATACTCCTTTCCCACTACGGACTTTAGGTCTAATTGGATGTTTCGCAAGGCCATGGTTCATAATGATGCATTGGAAAAGGTAGTCATCATAGATGCGGCAGAAGGTTATCAGCTAGAAACTCTTCTCGCCAAACATAGGAGTATATTCCGTATGCAAGAGCTGAAGTTTTATCCAAGCATTTCTAAATATACCGAGGAACTAAATAGCCTATCTTAGGGTCTACAACATGGATAAGAAGAATCCAGCGGGGTAAGATAAAACCAAAGCCCACCCGTCGCTTGTGGAATGCGCGGAAAGGTTAACGGGCAAAGGTGTCAACAAAACCACTGGAAAAACCGACACCCATGGAAGGGTAGGGGGTTGCCTTTCCAATAGACCTCTGGCTTTTCGCTAGGGGTCTACTATATGGGCTATACTAATTAATATTTGTGCTATCATATTGACTTATTAGTTATCTAAAGTATAATTAAATAAAGAAACTGAATATTGAAAACTAACTGAAAGTTACCTGCGGTTACCTACATATTAACTTTCACTAGGAGGGATACCGTAATGACACAATTTGTAAAGAATTGTCCGACCTGTGGGCAGATACTGGTTGAAAAACTAGTAAATGTTACGGTGGAGGAAGATATCGCAGTCTGTTATGCAGAATCTATACCTGCCTTGGTTTGTGTAAATGCAAACTGCGATAACAGAGAGAAATACTTTGCACCATTCTCTTATAATCTATTAAGAATGAAATGTCCTGAGATTAGAAGACTATAAAGTTTCTCAACCCGGCAATGGCCGGGTTTTTTATAGTTAGAAAGTAATAACAATAGAATCAATAGGCAGCCTTAGTTTTAGTTGAAATGATACCTGCTATAATTTTATAATAAACTAATACAAGAATTTTACCAGGAGGATTGTCTAATGAAGATAGGAAACTTAGAAAAGCCAACCTATAACCACATTCGTGAAATCTTTATTTCTTTGATCGAAGAGCTTAGTGGGTCTAGACCAATAACTGAGGACTTATGGTCAAGTATTTCTGACGAAGAAACCAGAGAGAAAATTATAAAGGAATTTGTTAGAAGAATGGAACAGGCATACTCCTTTGAAATAGTTTTGAAGGAATCTCTAAAAGATAGGGAGGGTTCGGTGGAGAGTGTAGCCGGTGAATTATATCATGTATTTTCAACTATGTTCCTTGTTGAGGCAATAAACTCAAAATTGAGGGCAGGACAAGGGAATATAGAAATATGATCTATAAAGAGAAGCACGTGCAAATGCAGGTGCTTCTCTTTATAGAGGGAAGTTTCTGATTATTAAATAATATTAAATGATAATTATGTCTATAAATTTGACAAGTAATGATGTATTATAATAATTACTTTACACTCCATAATATAAATTCTATTTTATAGGGAAATTTACAAGTAATAGCAAGGAGTGTTCTCGGTATTCAAAATATTATAAAAATTAAAGGAGCTGATTAGTTGAATCAAGTTGTTGACCAAGAAAGTACAGAAAACAGGTGGCTGCCTGTCATTGCCGGTATTGCTATCCAACTATGCCTGGGTACGGTATATATTTGGGGTGTATTTCAGCCCGCCGTGGTTAAACTTTTTGATTGGTCCCAGGCCACCGTTGCCCTGACCTTTTCCCTGGTCCTTGGTATCTTTGTCTGTGGGAGCACCATAGGCGGAATGCTTCAGGATAAATTTAGCCCTAAACCTGTAATTATTGGAGGGGGAATAATATTAGGCATCGGCGTGTTTTTGGCCTCCTTTACCACTGCAGAACGCCCCTGGTGGTTGTGGTTAACCTATGGTGTTATTGGTGGTTTTGGAATGGGCACTACATATCCTACCATAATTGCTTGCTGTCAGAAATGGTTCCCGGACAAAAGGGGGTTAATAACTGGCTTGATAGTATCTGCCCTTGGTTTTGGGGGGGTAATATTTACACCATTAGCCCGATATTTGATTAGTAGTCGTGGTGTTTTGGAGACTTTTGTATGGTTTGCTGCCATTTTTACCACTGTATGCATAATAGGAGCCCAGTTTATTAAAAATCCACCGCCAGGATATAAACCCGCTGGCTGGACACCTCCAGTTAGCACTGGAGGTACCTTGACAAAGCAAAATTTCACCACCAGGGAAATGGTTTATACACCCCAATTTTATATGGTATGTATCACCCTGATGTTAGCCACTGCCGCAGGCTTAATGGTGATTCCCTTTGCCAAGGTGCTAGGCATACAAGGGGGACTTTCTGATGCAGCGGCCACCAGTGGGGTAATGGTTATTGCACTTTTTAATTCCTTTGGTCGACTCTTTTGGGGAGCTATGTCGGACAAATTGGGAAGAAAAACAACCATCATTTGTCTTTTGATAATAGCAGGGTTATGTATGCTTTTCTTAGCTAAAGCACAAGGCTACTCCGTTCTTGTTTTAATAGCTATTATTGCCTTTGCCTATGGCGGCTACCTTGGCGTATTTCCTGCCATAACAGCAGATTTTTGGGGTCTACGCAATATGGGTATGAATTATGGCATCATACTCCTTGGTTTTGGTGTTGCAGCGGTGGTTTCACCCTATGTGGCTGGGTATATACATGATACAACTAACGGATTTGAAACATCCTTTTTGATTACCGCCATTGCATCCTTTATAGGTGCTGTATTATTCTTCTTTTTAAAACCACCTGGGTATAAATCGACCCGAATAGATACTGGAATAAGTAAATAGCATATTATAGTAAAACTCCTCACCTTGAATTTTGCAAGGTTAAGGAGTTTTATTAGCATAAAAAAAGAACTGCTTGTTGCAGTTCTTTTTGTTGGTGCGGCAGAAGGGACTTGAACCCCCACACCCTAACGGGCATAAGAACCTGAATCTTACGCGTCTGCCAATTCCGCCACTGCCGCATTTTAACTTGTTTCGAGGGACTTTGTCCCGCCGACAATGATTATTATATTATATTGTTATTTGCTATGCAAGAGTAAATTTTTATAAAAAAGAAAAAATGCCCGACCAAAAATAGTCGGACAAAGAGGTAACATTTCAAGTGTAATATTATTATGCCACAAATAATCAAAAAACTAAGACAAGTAGGCGACAATTATGTAAATATTATTGTAATTATTAAGGAAACAATAATAAGGAGTAAAGTATGGAGGTGATGAAATGGCGAAAAGGATCAAGGGCCTCTTAAAAAATGCCGGAACTACAGGGGAAGGGTCTCTGGTAGGTAAAGGTGGATATCATGAAACCTGGGATACCGGAAAGGCCAATTATATAAAGAAAATCCAAAAAATGACCGGGATTAACCGACCTAGTGAGTAGGATTGCCAGGTAACTATCGTTCATTACGAAAGCCTCAGCCAAGCAAAAAAGATGTGCATTGCACATCTTTTTTGCTTGGCTGAGGCGGCTGGATTTGAACCAACGAATGCCGGAGTCAAAGTCCGGTGCCTTACCGCTTGGCGACGCCCCAATATGGTGGAGGGAGAAGGATTCGAACCTTCGAAGTCGTCTGACGGCAGATTTACAGTCTGCTCCCTTTGGCCGCTCGGGAACCCCTCCGTAATATGTAAAATTGGTGACCCCTACGGGATTCGAACCCGTGTTACCGCCGTGAAAGGGCGGTGTCTTAGGCCGCTTGACCAAGGGGCCAATTTAGTTGAACTCTTACTGCAACGGTTCTAATTATAACAAAACATTTTGTTTGTAGCAAGTGTTTTTAATAAGTAAAATTTAACAATGCGAAATAAATTTTATTAATTTTGTAATACTTTTGTAATTCTTTAGTTAAGCAAAAACAATAGCTTAATGATATTATTGACAAGATACAGATTCCTATAAAATATTTGTACAATTTTAATTAAATTAATAAATATTAAATGATTTTTATTTCTTTTTGTCGAAAATAAGAAATAAAAAAATGCCTTGGGAGAGCATGGGGGGATATACGTTGCAGGAAAGGCTTATTAGATTGCTTACTGAAAAAGAATCAATGATTATTGATAGATTAATAGACTATGCCAAAGCCGGTGGTTTTACAAGGTACAATTCAACCAGGCAAGAGGATTGGCGGTTGTCGGTCCAGGAAATAATTAAGGGACTTACTGATTACTTGCGGGATTATGATAATGATATTATTTCAGTAGAAGATAGTCATGCCAATAACCCTGTAGTTAATTTTGGAATTATTAGTGCCAAAGCCCATCGGGCCAGAGGCGTTACCTTAAAGATGTTTCTTTCATTATTTAAATTTTACCGAAGGGCCTATTTAGACATGGTAAACGATAGTGAATTTTCTTCTGAGGAGAAAACTGCTGCTAAGAGAGCCATGAATACTTATTTTGATCGTTTTGAATTAAGCTTTTGCAGTGAATGGGCCGGTGAAGGGCCTGATTCTAGATTGCATGAATTACAAGCCATAAACCGTCAGTTAACTAATGAAAAAAATAAGCTAAGAACAATTTTTGAAAGCATGACTGAATGCGTATTTGTAGTAGACCCTGATATGAAAATTACCGAGATAAACTCTGCCGCTGCAGCCTATTTTGAAGTTAACCAGGAAGATGTTATCGGTATGGAGTGTTGTAAGCTTTTAGGCTGTGATAAAAAATCCGAAGAGTGTCACTTGTCGGTGGCTATGAAAACCGGAGGGTGTTATAAAGGCGTTGAGGTAGAAATCACCACCAAGAAGGGTCGCCGGCATATACATACAAGCGGTTCCTTTTTACATGATATCAGCGGTAAATATGCTGGTGGTGTACAGGTATTTGTTGATGTAACTGAGAGATACAACATGGAGCAGGCACTACGACTTCATATGCAGGCAAATAATAGCTCCAGTGATTGTGTTACCATCTTTGACCAAAGTGCGCAGCTTATTTATGCTAATCCAGTGGCAGTGAGTGTATTAGGCCGAGGAATAAGTGAATTAATGGGGTTAGGTATTGAGGAGGTTTATCAAGGAGGGGATAAAATCCTCTTAAACCTTATCAGAGGTGAGCTATGGCGTGGTGAACTAAAGCTAACTCACCCGATAAATCAAAGGGAAACCTTTATTTATTTGCACGCAAATCCAATCCGACTAACAAACGGAAATATTATAGGTTTTCATGCCGCTGCCAGGGACATTACCCTTCACAAACAAACCCAAATCAAGCTCCAGGAAGCCCGGGAGGATACAGAACGGGAGGCCGCCAAACTGAGAGCGATTGTATCAGTAATGCAGGCATCAATAGTTTTGGCTGACTCCGATAATATTATTAAGGAAGTTAATGAACAATGTGAACGTATTACTGGAAGGACAAGGGCTGAACTCATTGGCAAAAACCTTGGGGATTTGCACCAGGGGGAATTTAAAGAGAAAATATGGCAAATCATAGAAAACTGCCGCAAGGACCCCAAACATCCACCCTTGTCCATTACAAGGCGATTAGGCGAAGTAGATGTCATTATGAGTATCCAGCCAGTTTACCGAGATAATAAATATGATGGCATATTATTAATGGCGGTGGATGTAAGCGAGGTAGCCAAGGCCAAAAGACAGGCGGAGCTTGCCAGGGAAGTTGCAGAAAAAGCCAATGAGGCTAAGTCCGAATTTTTAGCAAATATGAGTCATGAAATACGCACACCTATGAATGGTATTTTAGGTTTTGCAGAGGTATTGCTGCAGCAAAACCTTAACTCTCAGCAGGAGGAGAGCGTCAAGGTAATACAAAAGTGCGGCGAACAGCTTATGGAATTGATCAATGATATTCTGGATCTATCAAAGATTGAATCCGGCAAGCTTGTTCTGGAGGAAACATGCTTTAGCCTGCGCAGATTAATCCATGATACAGTAAGTATTGTCGAACCAAGATTAATGGATAAGGATGTAGAAATAAGAATTAACCTTGACCATAATTTACCCGACTATTTTAAAGGAGATCCCACACGAATCCGTCAGGTGTTAAATAATTTACTTGTCAACGCTGCTAAATTTACTTTAGAAGGCTTCGTTGAAGTAAACGTAGCTGGAGAACTGATTAGCAATGAAGGGGGACAATCAATAGACTTAAATTTTTCTGTGGCTGATAGCGGAATTGGCATTCCCGAGGATAAATTAAGCTTGATATTCCAGGCCTTTACCCAAGCAGATGGTTCAACCACCAGAAAATATGGAGGGACTGGGTTAGGTTTGACCATTAGCCGCAGTTTAACGGAGTTGATGGGTGGAGCAATTAGCGTAGAAAGTAAGGTTAATGTAGGCTCAAGATTTACCTTTAATGTACCGGTGAAAATAGAATCTGCATTAGTCAAGGATGAAGAAAATATTAAGGAATCCGGTACAGGGGTAGTTTTAGTAATAGAAGACGACTGGACCACTAAACAACTCATAGCCAACTATCTTGAAAAAGCCGGATACACTGTAATTTCAACTGAACAAGGTAAGCAGGCCTTAACTATGGTTAAGATATATCGGCCTGATGTAATAATTTTAGATATATTACTGCCTGATATAAATGGATGGGAAATACTGGATAAGCTAAAAAAGGGGAGGGAAACCCAGCATATTCCTGTCATTGTTTGCTCTGTACTACCAGAAAAGGAACGAGCTTTTTCCCTTGGCGCAGTTGACTTTATAGAAAAGCCTGTTAATGAAAAAATATTGGTAAGCAGAATAAGGAATTTGACAATGTCTAGACGCAGTGATCAAACACATATTGTTTTGGTAGATGATGATAAATCAACATTGGAGTTTTTAAGGTTCACTGTGGGTGGAGCTGGTTATCATACCCATGATTTTATTCAGGCTGAGAGAGCCCTAGAATATATTTTGGGTGGAGGGCCAGTGCATGCGGTCATATTAGATCTGCTAATGCCGGAAATGGATGGTTTTGAGTTTTTGGATAAACTTAGGTTTGACAGCACATTCAAAGAGTTACCGGTATTAATCAATACGGGAATGAATCTGACCCAGGATGATTATCAGAAGCTGAATGATAAATATGAAAAAATACTAAATAAAAGCTTTGTTCACCCAGATGTTTTATTAGAGGAATTGGCGGCCCTGGTTAAAAATGAGGTTAGACGCAATCATATCCATGAGGAAGCTGAAGCTGATCATGTTAGTGTCTTATTAGTGGAGGACAATCAGTTTAATCAAAAATTAATTGAGCACCTGTTATCTGCTGACGGTTACCGAGTTAGTACTGTTAGTAACGGCGAAATGGCCCTTGAGATGCTTGAAAAAGAGCAATTTGATATAATTCTAATGGATATGCAAATGCCTGTCATGGATGGTTATGAGGCCACAAGACGAATTAAGAGCTCGGAAAAACACAAAAAAATTCCTGTTATAGCTCTGACAGCTTATGCAATGAAGGGTGATAATGAGAAATGTCTAGCCGCAGGGTGCGATAGCTATCTATCAAAACCAGTAAAAAAGGACACCCTCATTTCTATAATTAAGCAATATGTTAAACCCTTAAAAGGGACGAATCTTAAAAAGAAACGCACCAGGGATAAGGGTGTGGATAGTCTTGTCCCCTGGTACCTACAGGATTTAGCTGGTGAAATTGAGAGACTTAAATTGGCTGTTAAGATAGGAGATCTTACTACAGTAAGATATATAGCCCATGGCTTAAAGGGTAGCGGAGGGGCCTATGGTTTCCCTGATTTATCCTCCATGGGTGCGGAAATTGAGAAAGCAGCAGTTACAAATGACGTAGAACTGGCAAAAAGTCTAGTCAAACAATTAAGGGAGTTATATACACAGATCTTGGAAGAAGAGCTATAGACTAAAACGAAAAAGCTGTCCCAAGGGCAGCTTTTTCGACACAAACCTTGTGAAATATATAATTATAGCTAGAGAGAGGATAATTTGCCTCTACCGGAGAATAAATTACCTCTAAAAGGAAATATAGAAATCAATAGATTTTTTAGAACGGGAGTGGGAAAGTGAAAATAGCAATTGAAAATCTAAATGAAAATGAATTAAAACCTATTTACAGTGATGCTTCCCAGCTAGGCTTCGGGCGAATATTTACCGATAGAATGTTCACAATGCGTTACAATACTACAGGCTGGGCAGATGCTAAAATTGAAAAGTACAAGAACTTTAGTTTCGACCCTTCAGCTTGTGTATTTCACTATTCTCAAGAGATATTTGAAGGAATGAAGGCGTACGCCAGTGAAGACGGTCGGATTTTGCTTTTTAGACCTGAACAAAATGTTAGAAGGATGAATCGTTCTGCAGATAGATTAGTGATGCCACCCATTCCCGAGGAAGATATGCTCCAGGCCATTGAAGAGTTAGTGGTAGCCGAAAAAAGATGGATTCCTAAAGCGCCGGGGACATCAATATATATTAGGCCAACCATGGTGGCAACTGAGCCATTTTTAGGAGTTCATCCCTCATCTGAATACTTGTTTTTTATCATTTTAAGCCCAGTGGGAGCCTATTATAAAGGTGGCTTTCAGCCTATAAAATTATATGTTGAAGATACTTTCGTTAGAGCTGCAGTGGGAGGCGTGGGTGATATTAAAACCGGTGGTAACTACGCAGCCAGTCTGATGGCCGGATATGAAGCCCAAAGAAAAGGTTTTTCACAAGTATTATGGCTAGATGCCCGTGAGAGAAAGTACGTTGAAGAAGTGGGAGCCATGAACATGTTCTTTGTTTTTGGTGATAAGATTGTTACACCTCCTTTGACTGGTTCTATTCTGCCAGGTATAACTAGGGCATCTGTATTAGAATTGGCTAATCACCTTGGTTTAAAAACTGAGGAACGTGCCATAACAATTGAAGAAGTTATAGATGGTATTTCAAGTGGCGATATTACCGAAGCCTTTGGTTCAGGTACAGCAGCAGTTATTTCACCTGTTGGTTCACTATACTTCAAGGAAAAGGATTATAGTTTAAACAATGTCCAGGTGGGAGAGGTCACCCAAAGGCTTTATGATACCTTGGTAAACATTCAATACGGTAAAGCAGAAGATCCCTTTGGATGGGTCAAAGAAATTGGCAGATTGTAGTGAAAAATATTTAAGTAAATTGTAATTTCATAAAAAAGTCAGCCCTTGCTCCACTTAAGTGGGGCAAGGGCTGACTTTTTTTACAGCCTAGTGAAAATAATAATTACATAAGGGACAAATTTCACAAAGATAGAATATTTAAAAAATTTAAACAAAATTAAAAGGCTGAAGCAGGGAAATCTTTATGCTATGTAGAAATGTAGTGATAAAAATTAACTAGTATTCTTGGCGGGGGAGGGTTGGTTATTGTGTTGACCCTTTTAAAAGAAATAAGCAAAGATAGAGAGAAGCTTATAGCCTTTATTGATTACCTAGTGGCAAGTGGTCGGCTGACTGAGGATGAAATAATTAAAATTATTAGGGAGTGTGAAGAAAAGAGAAATAGTGTTAATAAATGATGCTTCTTCGATAATTAAAATTATCTGATTTGTAGGTTTATTCAATTTTAATTATCTTTTTATGTTATTCTAGCAGGAAAAGCTTGTGAAATGTCGAATTTGTCTTAGAAATGACAAAGCAGGATTGGAGGTCATTGACATTTACAAGCTACATGAACTTTTATGCGATAATGAAGATATGCTGATGTGCTTTTTAAATTATCTTCAGTTAAACAAGAAAATATCTGAAGATGAGGTTAAAGTATTTTTACAACTTTACGAAGAGCAGAAGAACCTGCCGAAACCAGAAAAGAAGAAATATAAGAGCCTTAAGGATTTGCAATTCATTAAATAATACATATATAAAAACCCAGTTAGTTTAAAGCTAACCGGGTTTTTATTTTAAGGTGATAAGTAAAAAAATGCTATAGAAAACTTTTTCTTTTACCTTCTAGCAGGATTAGTAAAATTTTTAGAAGAACATTTTATTAACTCAAAATAATACCCCAACTAGCACGGGAGATGTGAAGCAATGCAAGAACAAAAACCAAAATGTCCAAGATGTAAGCACTTCTATGTAACCTGGAATCCCAAATATCCAAATGGGTGTAGAATGTATGGGATTAAATCAAAATACCCACCACACATGGAGGTGTCGAGGGCAACAGGCAAAAATTGTTTGGTGTTCGAAAAGAAGTATAATAATGCACATTTATTAAAATAGTAAAGAAGCGAGGAGAAAATATTTCTCACTCGCTTTTTTGCTAACAGATCGGTCTGGGAGGAGTGCTTAGCAGTAATAGAATCAGTATCAAGAAAATAAGAAAAGCAGGGTCGCCATAGCCATATCCACCAACAGGACCTACTGGAGGGCAAACACCGGCTCCTGGACCTACAGGAGGCACACCAATACCTCCGCCGCCAAAACCATATGCCATAATTATTACCTCCTTAATATTTTATTCAGCATCGAATATGCCGCATCTTCCACCACTACTCAGTAAAAGGATTAGGAGTAAGAATACGATGAAATTACTAGAACCACCACCATAGCCGCCGCCAAAACCGTAACCCATTAGATAACCTCCCTTCATTTGTATAATCCATAATATGGAATTAAAAATGATATGTGACAGAATTTTAGAAGTTATAAGGAGGTTGTTATACACAAAAGCAAAAGACTCAGAAGGAGTTTCCTTCTGAGTCTTTTATAATACTTAAATTGGTCGGGGTGACACGATTCGAACGTGCGACCCCCTGCTCCCAAGGCAGGTGCGCTACCAAGCTGCGCTACACCCCGAAGATTACTGACAAAAGCTATTGTAGCAAAAAAAATCTAATCTGGCAATAGGTATTTATAGTAATAATTAATTTAAAAATCCTAGAGTAGCTTTGTAAAAAAAATGTCCAGCTTCGTTGCTGGACGGGGAGAGATAGAACTCACCAAAGCGGAGTATTAGTATTTTTGACAATACTAAATTTGTTTATACATAAAATTGGTTAGGATATTTCTATTTTGAAATTAAGGAAATAGATGGCATAAGGTGGACAAAGGGTAGATATATATTACTAAATATTGTAAACCCAAGGGGGTCTTAGGATGAATTATCATAGAATTTTAATCTTTATTTTGGTGACGATGATTTGCTTTGCTAAATTTTCAATGGCCTTTGCGGAACCGGCAGCAGTTCAGGAACCTACACCAGATCAGACCCCTGTTGTAACAAGCAAAATATTTCTGATCATAGCAGATGGTCTTCAGGCAGAGACACTTCAAAAAACATCGGTTCCAAATATGAATGGCATTGCTAGTTCAGGAGTAAGTGCCACAAAGGTAATTACAGTTTATCCTGATACTGTCCAGGCAACTGTTACTTCAGTATTAACAGGCATGCTGCCAGAAAAGCATGGGTTTAATAATGTAGGAGATAAATTAAATGCCCAAACCATTCAACAGGCAATGGAAGGGAAGAAAATAGATACATCCTTCTTTGGTGCAGAAGGGGAACTGAAGAATCTCTGGGCTGATGGAGGGTATAATTGCTCAGGACCATTTAATAATTCGGATGAGAATGTGGTTAATAACGTTCTAGCCGAGTGGTCAAAGAGTCAGTCTTATCTTAATGTTATTGTATTGCCGGAACTAAGGTCTGTTCTTAACAAGCATGGCGTTAATAGCAATGAATATAAAATGGCTGTGACCAAAACAGACTCCCAAATAGGAAGGATTCTAAGAAAGTTACATGAAGAAAACAGCTATGAAAAAAGCATGATCATCATTACCGGGACCCATGGTTCACCACCTATAATGATGAAAGGACTCCCCTTTAAAGAAAATACACAAAGCCCACCCTTAAGCATCTGTGATATTGCTCCAACAATTGGCTATCTAAACGGGATAGAATTGGGCAAGGTAAATGGAATGGTACTTTGGAATACTTTTAAAAATCTGCCGGGGCAGTCGGAGGAATATCTTTTAAGTCAGAGAATAAAGGATTTAAGTGATGCCAATTCTCACCTCCTGGATGAAATGAACCGTTTGCAAGAGGAAAAAAACCAGGTAAAGCTTCAACAAGACACTATTGCCAAGGAGAAGGAAGACATTCAGAGGCAAATTGAGCATCGTGACAAGACCATATTAAAGCTCCAGGGGCAGATTAAGCTTTATCATATGCTTGCTTCAGTTTTGATTGTAATTTTAGCGCTAAGCTATTTTATCTTTTATCGTGTTTTAAGGAAAAAATTCTTAATGTTTTAAATAGCAAAAGTCCGGCATTAAAATCCGGACTTTTTATTAATTAGCTATTTGCGAAGATTCGTTGCTATTTGGGTTGCTAATTCTTCACTTTGTTGCTTTACCTTAGATAAATACAGAATTACACTGCCCGGATATTCTACCTGCTCTTGTATTATCGCATTCTCCATGGCTGTTCTTACCAGGGAGATTACACAATCCTTAGAATGATTATCCCTGCATTCCTTACATTGTTTACAGCTTTCAGCGATGGTGCGGGCCACTGCCTCCTGATAATAGGGCTTAAAATCTCCAGTTGGAATTAATTTGCTTGCACCAGGAATGTCTAAAACTCCCTTCTGTGAGGCAAATCTTACAACTTTTTTGGCAAAACCCACTAAACAGGTGGCCTCTTTACATTGCTTAGCTGCATTTAAATCACAATCAACACAAAAGTCATTCAATAAATTAGTCAATTTATCAAGGTTAATATCTTCTTTTTTTAGATCAGCCATGAAAAATCCTCCTTAAAATCTAACTTAAGAGAAAGGCTGCGAATTCATCCTCTTCTTGTTTCTCCTCCTGATATAGCTCCACTGGCGGAATAAATTGCTCATAATCTAATCTTTCTATGGTATTACACAGACGTTCCTGGGGTTCTGCTAAATCACGATACTTATCCAGGATAAAGTCTACTACCACAGGTACTTTGGTTTTAATTACCGCCTCAGCCACAATAATGCCGTGAATTGGCCTACTGGTAGCTCCCCGTCCACCAATAATGATGTCAAACATTTCTCCACCCCTGGCTACAAGACCAAGATCAGCACAATAAGGCTCGGTGCAGCCCCGAGGGCAGCCGGCGGTAGAAATTTTAAAGTCCTTTGGAACATCCTGACCAAGATATTTTTGCTGTAATTCAATTCCCAGTTCAAGGGCAGGGCCAAGGGATCTTGGGCAAAGATCTGCACCTCCAGGACAGGCCTTAATGCTGCGTATTTTATTACCAAAGGGTGCAACCTGCAGCCCTAATGATTTAACCCTCTCCAGCAGTGCAGGTATTTTATCCTCTTCTAAAACTGCGATTATGGTTTGTCTAATACCACATTTGATCCTCCAGACACCAACATCACGAGCGGCTTCGGCTAAACCCATTAGTTGTTCAGGGGTTAAAATTCCGCCTGGAAATACAATATTTACAGCATAGAGACCGTTTCTTTGCTGACGAAAGATGGCATCACCCATGTATAAACACTCCCTCAGAAGTTTGTAAATATAAAAATACTTCGACGGTAAAATAGGTAATCCTGCATAAAACAGGAAGTGTGTAAGGCACTTCCTGGTAAGAATAATTAGATGATTTTTGTTCGTTTAAAGGTAAGTTGATGACTCGATGGGCCTCGTAAGTCAGGAAAGAAAAAACCTGTGTTTAATAACACAGGTCTAAATATCTACAATTTTTTCTTTGATGGCATAAAGGGCAGCTTGAGTTCGGTCGACAACCCCTATTTTTTGGAAGATATTAGTCAAATGATTTTTAACAGTTTTTTCACTTATGAATAATGAATTGGCAATATCCTTATTACTCTGGCCCTTGGCCACTTGTTTTAGTACCTCCAACTCACGGTCTGTAAGGGTTTGGTGCTTTTTATCATAAGGCTCTCCGGAAGTAAGACGGCTGAATTCCGCCAATACCCTTGCGGTTAAGGCCGGCGGGATAAAGGACTCTCCCCTGGCAACCCCCAGAATGGTTTGAATTAATTGATCAGGCCGGACATCCTTTAAAACATAGCCTGATATACCATATTTAATAAGCTCAAAGAGATATTCATCTTGATCATGGATCGTTAGGGCAATGATGCCGATTCTAGGCGCCTCAGATTTAATTATCTTACAGGCCTCAATACCGTTCATCAAAGGCATATTTATATCCATAAGCAGGATGTCCACTTGATGATTACGGCAGAAATCTACAGCCTCCTGCCCGTTGGCAGCTTCACCTACCACTTTAATGCCAGGTTCGATGGATAATATTTTTCTTAAACCTTCCCTGATTAAGGCATGGTCATCAACTATTAATAGGTTTATTGATACGGCCATGGAGATACCTCCAGTCTTATTCATTTTGTAATGGTATCCAAAAGTTTATTTCAGTTCCTTTGCCATGCTCCGAGAGTATGTTAATTGCACCCTTTAAAAGTTGGATACGTTCTCTCATACCTACTAAACCATAACCACTACCGCCACTACCTGGTTTAACAGACTCTATATTAAAACCACAACCATTATCCTTAATATAAACATTTATTTTAGCTGGCATTAACTCAATCTTTATTATAACATGCCTTGCTTTTGCGTGTTTTTTAATATTTGTCAAAGCCTCTTGAATGATTCTAAAAACTGCAACCTCTAAAGAAGTATCAAATCTCTTTTCCTGGCCAAGAAATACAATCTCAACGTTTAGAAGGTTCTTAGTTTTGTAATCTTCGCAATATCTTTTTATGGCAGGGAATAGTCCTAGGTCATCAAGGACCATGGGGCGAAGGTCAAAGATAATTTTGCGAACCTCCTGTAAGCTTTGTCTTACCAGTTGTTGTAGGGATATTAGCTCCCCACCTACCATGCTCGGATTTAATTCCAGAAGTTTAAGGCAAAATTCTGCCCGCATAACTATATTAGCCATAGATTGGGCAGGGCCATCGTGGATTTCCCTGGCCACCCTTTTACGTTCTTCCTCCTGGGCCCGTATAATGGAAAGTCCTAATTGCTGCATATCATGTAAGTTACCTAATTTCTTACTAATACCAGATAGATCATTGGTAAGGAATTGCATGGCTATACCAACCTGGGACACTAGCTTTTCAGCTTTTACTGCAGTATCCTTCATCCTTTTTAGGGTTAATTCCAGGTGGTCCCTTTTAAATCGAAGTGTTTTTTCCTCTTCCCTTAACATAACCAATTTTATCTGAATTCCCTGGGCCTTTTCATAGGCACTTTTAATATCTTGCTCGGAATATCTGCGAAAGTCTTTGCTAACTTCCATTAATTTAATTCTGGCTCTTTTCTCTTCTATTTCCAGCTTGTTTACTTCATCAATTATTTTAGCTACCTCTAGTCTGATATCCTGTATTTCTTCCCTAACCCGTTGATATTCATGATGGGCGCTTTCGGCAATGGAGTAGATTTGATCGCGACTTTTTTCGATAGCGGAAACGGTTTCCCTGATGATTTTATCTAAAATTTTTATGTCAACTGCCATTGAGAGACCCTGCCGTTTCATAATTATAATATCTGGTTATTCGTTAATCATTAAAAATATCCTTCATTTATTTCAAAAGCATATGTGTAAATTTAGGTAATAATGTATAAAATTGGCATAAAAATCAAGAAAAGCATACCTATTATCGAATTTTACTCCCATCATTAAGAAATGTTTAACAACTAATTAACTTAATATTTACAGTGAGGAAACTGTTAATTAACAAGTAGACTATACAATTCTCATAGGAGGTGGGAGCAGAAAGAAATCAATTTGAGACCCAATAAAACTAAAGTTGGGACTCATTTAATTATAAACATACTCAATATTAATGGCAAAACACACTCTTATTACCAAGGAGGAAAATATGTTTAAGAACAGTAAAAAATTAATTATCTTATTAGCCTTAGTTGTAGCCGCTGCTGTGGCCTTCACTGGTTGTGGACAGAAGAAAGAAGAAGCTCCAAAGGAAGAAGAAAAAGCTGCTGGATTATCTGGTTCAATTACTATTGCTGGCTCTACTTCAGTACAGCCCCTGTCTGAGGAACTTGCAGAGGCATTTATGTCTAAAAACTCAGGTGTAACCATTAACGTACAGGGTGGAGGTTCCTCTGCAGGTATTAAAGCTGCCAAAGAGGGAGCTGCTCAAATCGGTGCATCTTCCCGTGAACTAAAGAGTGAAGAGAAAGACGGCATTAATGAGTACATGATTGCCCTTGATGGAATTGCAGTGGTAGTAAATTCTAAGAATGAAATTAACGAATTGACTATGGAACAAATACAAAAAATCTTTACAGGTGAAGTTACCAACTGGAAAGATTTTGGTGGACAGGATGCTGCAATCACTGTGGTAAACCGTGAAGCTGGCTCCGGGACCTATGGAGCCTTTGAAGAGCTGGTAATTGGTTCCGATAAGAAATATACTGACAAGGCCTTAACCCAACCTTCCACCGGCGCAGTTCGGACTACAGTTGCTGGTGATGTAAATGCAATAGGTTATATATCTCTAGGTTCCCTTAATGATGAAGTTAAAGGTATTAAAGTGGATGGGGTTGAGCCCACTGTAGAAAACGTTAAATCCGGAGCCTTCAAAATCTCCCGTCCCTTCCTGTACCTAACCAAGGGAGAACCCAATGAGGTAAGCAAAGCCTTTATCGACTTCGTGATGAGTGCAGAGGGTCAAAACATTGTTAAGGATGCTCACTTCATCCCCACTAATTAACTGGGAAGCTACGGACAATCATAAATAGGGAGAGGGCTGGCTGTGCCAGCCTCTATCCTGTTTTAGTGAGGGTGGTTTATGAAAATTCACGAAAAATTAATTGAAAAATTATTAATGCTCAGTGCTGTGATAGCCGTCCTGGTGGTGGCCCTGATCACCTATTTTATTTTTGCAGACGGCCTGCCAGTTATGCTTAAGCATGGCTTAGGACATTTTTTGCTGGGAAGCGAATGGCGTCCATTAAATGATCAATTTGGTCTTCTGTCAATGATTGTAGGTTCATTCCTTGTTACCTTTGGTGCCTTAATAATAGGTGTTCCCTTAAGTGTTGGCTGTGCTATTTTCTTGGCAGAGATTGCTCCCAAGCAAGTTACCATGGTAGTTAGGCCAGCCATTGAGCTGCTGGCGGGTATACCATCGGTTGTCTATGGCTTTTATGGACTTATAATACTTGTCCCCCTTATTAGGGAGTTTTTCGGTGGCAGAGGTTTTAGTATCCTTGGGGGCTCAGTGGTACTGGCAATAATGATATTACCCACAGTGGTTAATATCTCTGAGGATGCCATTAGGGCGGTACCGAAGGAATATAAGGAGGGGTCCTTAGCTTTAGGTGCAACCCATTGGCAAACTATCAAGAAGGTGATCGTTCCCAGTGCTCGCTCCGGAATACTTACTGCCATCGTATTAGGAATGGGACGTGCCATAGGTGAAACCATGGCTGTAATTATGGTGGTCGGTAATGTTGCTTCACTACCGGAAAGTATCCTCGATCCCGTTAGAACCTTAACTGGCAATATAGCCATTGAGATGGGTTATGCTGCTGGGACGCATTCCCAGGCCTTGTTCGCAACGGGTATTGTTTTATTTGTGATCATCATGATTCTAAATTTCCTAGTTACATTGGTACCCAAAAGGGTGGGTGGATAGTTATGGAAAAGGTTAATTCATCTGTATATATTGAAGAGAAAGTTGCTAAAGCATTTCTCTGGATATCTGTTATTGTAACCATTGGGGCTCTGATGGCGGTTATTTTTCATATTTTGCAAAATGGCTTAATGCATATTAATTGGGCTTTTCTAACTGAGCACCCCAAGCAAATGGGAAAAGAAGGGGGGATCTTCCCCACCATCGTTAGCACAGTATATTTAATTTTAATATCCCTTGCCATTGCTACCCCCATCGGGATTATGGCTGCTATTCAGCTTACCGAATATACAAAAACGGGACCATTGGTTAAAGTGATCCGTTTTGCCACTGAAACCCTGGCAGGTATCCCGTCAATTATTTTTGGCTTATTTGGTTTTGCTTTTCTTGTTTTGTTTATGGGCTTTTCTTGGTCGCTATTATCCGGTGGCTTAACATTAGCTTTTATGGTTTTACCCACCATTGTTCGTACCAGTGAAGAAGCTATCAAGAGTGTACCCCTAAGTTTTAGAGAGGGAAGTATGGCCCTGGGGGCAACCAAATGGCAAACAGTATGGAAAATTGTATTACCCAGCGCATTGCCAGGGATTTTAACTGGCATCATTCTGAGCATGGGACGTGCTGTCGGTGAAACTGCCGCAGTAATTCTTACGGCAGGCAGTTCATTAAATATTCCTGCCTCAATTATGGATCCAGGTCGTACCATGTCAGTACACCTGTATATTTTAGCCATGGAAGGTATTTCCATGGAAAAGGCTTATGCCACTGCGGCAGTTTTGATCATCTTAATCTTTGTTATTAATTCTTTAGCCAACCTAATTATGCGTAAAATGACTTCTAATATGGCAGCCTAGAAAATAAAGAAACAGCCACGGGTTGACGGCTGTTTCTTTATGCAAAACCCTAAAACACATCCAGGTTATATATACCTGTTTCATCATCCTCTTCTTGAGCGCTGTTAAGGTGACCAATAATTGAATCTGCCACCCACCTTTGTTGCTCCGGGGACAGCTTCTTGAATTGCTCCATTATTCTTTCTGTAGGCATTAAAACCCTCCCTTTGTTCCTATAGATTAACCGTACATATTCAAAATATTCCTTAAAAAATAGGTTGTCAGCTGTATTTTGCAAGCAACTTTTTTATCGTAAACGGTGTAAATTGAACATAACGGGTTTATGAGCTTTATACCTTGGTTATTTGATATAACTTGTCAGCAAACAGAGATGGACAAGTCTGCCAACCTTGCCATAAAATAATGTAAGGATGTTAAGGGAGGTTGGGTCATGTCTCATAATAACGGGCGAGCTATGAAAAAGGAATTTGATGCAACAAACATGACCGTTTACTTTGGTTCAGCTATATTTACCAGTGGAATTACCGGAATTCCCAACCTGTTCCTAAAGTATTATCGTGAGGTTGGCATCACTGATTCCGAGATGATGCTGATCATTCAATTGCTAAGATTACGTACCGAAGAACAGCAATTTATGCCCAGTGCAGATGTGCTGGCAAATTGCTTGGCCGCTGATTCCATGCAGATTGAAAGACAGATCAAAAACCTGCTGGATAAAAAAATTATTGGCATTACAAATTACTTTACTGATTCAGATGGTTCAATCACAGAGGGGTATGATTTTGAACCCTTAGTTTTTGAATTATCCGAGGTCTGGGCATTAAATCAAAAAAGGGAATTGGATAAAATAGCCGAGAAGGTTAGCAATAAAAGCTTAAACATCCATGAGGAACAACCTGCTGGGTTTAATCTTTCTTTTAGGGAGCAGGAGCTTTGCCATAAGTTTGAAAATGAATTCGGAAGATTGTTATCTCCAATGGAACTGGAGCAAATTATTGCCTGGGTGGAGGAAAATGAATCAGAACTAATTTTGGAGGCCCTTAGGCAGGCAGTAATTAGAGGAAAACATAATTTCAAGTATATTGGCAGCATATTGAGGGAATGGAAAAAGAACAACATTAGAACTATCAATGAAGTCATGGAATTTCAAAGGCAATTCAGTGAAAACAGAGGGAGAAATACCCAGCGGAGCAGTGAGCAAAACCTTGGGAATAGGGCGGATCAGAAGAAAAAGGCCCTAATGAGATCAATGTACAGCTAATGGCTGGGAAGGTAATGCATGTCGGTAGCGCCATGGGAATAATAAATTTCTTAAATGAAAACAAGCTTTGATGGCTAATCAAGGCTTGTTTTTTTCTATTATGTATATTCTTAGGAGAAATGTGCAAACCTATGATGTGGGAAGAAAGGAGGAAATAATGAATAAAAAGTACCGTAAAATCGCTGGAATATTGGCGGTTGTGTTAGCGGTCGCTTCCGGATTGGTAGGTTTAACTGCCGCTGAAGGAGAGACTTGCGACGGTGCAGGTGATTTAGAACTTGGGCTTTCCGAAACGGACCAGACTTTTTCAGAGCTTACTTATACTGTCCATTCGGGGGATACCCTGTACCAGATTTGTAAGGATTACAATGTAACCCTTGGACACCTAATGCGGGTCAACAGCTTAAAAAATACCATTATTCATCCGGGACAAAGACTTGTCATTCCAACAGCCAATGTTTCTCCCTTCGGTATGGTATTATCCCGGGGGGACGTATCCAGAGAAGACATCAAACTTCTGGCACGGCTTATTCATGCGGAGGCAAGGGGGGAGTCCTATGAGGGTAAGGTTGCTGTTGGGGCGGTGATAATTAATAGATTGGCCAGTCCAGAATTTCCAAAGAGCATAAGAGAGATAATTCTTGAGACTAATGGACGAGTTTACCAGTTTTCTCCGGTACAGGATGGTTCAATTAATCTTGAGCCGGACGAAGAAGCATTCAAGGCAGCCCTTGAAGCTCTTATGGGACAGGACCCTACAGGGGGAGCACTATTTTTCTATAACCCTATAGTGGCCAAAGATAAATGGATCAAAACCCTTCCTGTTGTTACTAAAATAGGTAATCACGTTTTTGCTACAAAAATATAAGCAGTATATAACTTCCGCCAGAGATGCTAAAGAATAGCATCAGGCGGAAGTTTTCATTTAAAATAGTAAACTTTTTAATTTTTTTTATTTTCCCAGCGGGAATTAACCACATACCAGTCAATATTTCCGAAGATTGCATCCAGATAGCTGAAACGGTTAGTTCCATAATCTATAAAGTAGGCATGCTCATATACATCTACAACCAATAAAGGCTCAAAACCGATAACAGTACCTGAATCATGGGCATCCAACCCATAATTATGCAAATGTTTATCATTGTAATCGTATCCTAGAATCACCCAACCTCTACTGGCTATGGCAGTGGCACGGAAATCCTTCTCCCAAAATTCATAGGAACCAAAATCCCTTACTATGGCCTCAAAGATAGACCCGGATGCACCACCACCACGTCCCCCAATGTTTGCAAAGTAAAGCTCGTGAAGTTTATAGCCCCCTAGAGCATAGGTTTCCGATAGCTTAAGGGCTCGAATGGGACTAAAGGTAGAGTTTGCATTAATACGGTCGGCAGTTCTCATCTTGAATCTGATTTCATTTACCTTGCTTATATACCCTAGGTATAACTTGTAGTGTTCTTGGATTTGACGGGGAGAAATACCGATCATGGTTAGGAGCTGGGGTCTTAGGGTTTGGGGCACAATTTCACAAAAAGTACCATCAGATGCATCGGGAATAAATATAACATCCCCGGACTGAAGCTGGTCTAAACTTTCCAGATGTCTATTGGCATTAGAAATATTCTCCAATGAAACTTTATACTTTTTAGCTATTACCTTTATTGTATCTCCAGGCCTAACCACGTGTTTTGGCATAAATTCACCCCCTTTATAAAGGTTTGGTAATATAATATTCTGTTACCACAATATGGTTACCCTTCCACACTGGCATAATGTGATGTTGGGCAGGGGAATATTAAGATATTGTCAAAATCCACTGTAATGGAGGAAAAAATTTGAGTCGGGTAAAATTCCTGGTCACAATTGGCCTTATAATTCAAATCATCATGCTGCCTGGATGCTTGCCCTTGGGACAGGAGGGACCTCCTGATGTACCAATTCCTTCCCGCATAGTAGATGTAAATAACAATTTAATTACAACTGTGTCACAGGTACGAACGATACCAGTTGATCTTGACAATATTGCTCCAGAAATGCAGCAGGCAATTGTGGCCATAGAGGATGACAGATTTTATCAGCACAGGGGTATTGACTTTAGGGGCTTGGGCAGGGCAATATATCAAAACATACGTGCCGGTGAAGTGGCCCAAGGTGGGAGCACTATCAGCCAACAGCTGGCTAAAAACCTTTATTTAGGACCTGAAAGAACACTGGATAGAAAAATTAGAGAACTATTTTATACAATTCAGTTAGAGCGGACCTATACCAAAAAAGAAATACTTAATATGTATCTTAACCATGTATATTTTGGGCAGGGGGCTTATGGTGTTGAAGCTGCTGCCAGAACCTACTTTGATAAATCTGCCTCGGAGCTTTCCCTGGGTGAAAGCGCCATGTTGGCAGGTTTGCCCAGGGCTCCCAGTTACTACGCACCAACCACAAATTTTGAAGGAGCTAAGGAACGACAAGAAGTTGTCCTAAGAAGAATGGCAGAGCTTCAAATGATCTCACCGGAAAGGGCCAGGGAGGCCAGGGAGGAGCACCTAGAGCCAAGGGCTAAGGTTGATTGGTTTCAGCAGGCACCTTATTTTGTTGCGGAGATAATTAAACATTTTGAGGAGAACTATCCTGATGGCATGGAAATGCTCTATACAGCAGGTCTTAGGATCCAAACTACCCTGGATTTAAATTTACAAAGGGCTGCGGAAAATGCCTTGCAACAGGGCCTTGATAATGTTAACAAAGATATAAACGGTGCTTTAGTGGCCATTGATCCTTCAAATGGCTATATCAAAGCCATGGTGGGGGGAAGGGACTGGCAAAGCTCACAGTTCAACAGAACACTGGCCAGATTACAACCTGGCTCCGCTTTTAAACCATTTTTGTTTACTGCAGCCCTTGATTCTGGTTATACTGCGGCCAGCACCATTTATTGTTCTCCAGTAACCTATACCCAAGCTGGCTCTGAACCATATACACCCACTGATCATAGGGGTGGCTATCATCATAGGCCCTTTATACTAAAACAGGCCTTGGCCATTTCGGATAATGTGGTGTCTGTAAAACTGGCAGATATGATTGGGCCTGAAACATTAATACGCTATGCGAAGGCCATGGGTATTGAGAGTCCCCTGAGACCTTTTCTTTCCTTGGCCCTTGGTACTTCCGAAGTAACACCCCTGGAGATGGCAGTGGCCTATGGACCCTTAGCCAATCAAGGAGTTTTAGCTAGGCCCATGTACTTATTAAGGGTGACAGATCAAGAGGGCAGGGTTCTTGAAGAGCATAGTCCCAACCTAGCCAAAGTAATTGACGAAAAGATAGCTTATATTGTTACAGATATGCTCCAAGCAGCAGTCAGCCCTGGAGGTACTGCAGCACAACTGTCCTGGATGGTTTCTCGACCTGTGGCCGGCAAGACCGGAACCACAGAAGAGTATACTAACGCCTGGTTTGTTGGCTATACACCTGAACTGGTGGCGGCAGTTTATGTGGGTTATGATGACAAAAATAGAAAAGTTGGATTAACCGGAGGAGACATTGCCGCCCCCATATGGGGAAATTTCATTGAGGCAGGCCTTAAGGAACGACCAATGGAGGAATTTCAAGTTCCCGAAGGTGTTGTGCAAGAGGAAGTTTGTACAGCCGATGGGCGAAGGGCTACGGCTCTTTCGGAAAACACCATGACAGCAGTATTTATAAGTGGAACAGAACCTAGATTGCCATGCTATGGTGACCGTTGGCTCCAGAGGCCCCAGGATTCGGGAGAAGGACCGGACGACATTGACTATTAACCTATAAGACACAAAAAACAGGCCCTTGAGCCTGTTTTTTAGGATTCATGATTCATTTGAGTACTCGGATAGATAACAGTTTTCGCAATAAACATTATCAGTGTCTTCATCTACAAGCATTTTATTTTCCAGATATTCTTTACCACAGAGGCAGCATTGTAACATAGTCTTCCTCCTTAGTAGCATCAGATAACAGATTGGCAGCGTTGCCAACTACTTCTCCGAATCCGGCTTTGTTCCGAAGTTCCATTTATATACTTCCTCCTTTATATCAAGGTAAGGTTTTCTCGTTGATATCCCTAGCAGATGATAAATGGGACTAAAGCCTACTATTGCAACAAAAATAATCTCAATTCCTAGTATGGCGAAGAGTATAGACCAAACAGTGCCATATATCATTAAAACAGCCAAGGCGAGAAACATTATGCCAAAGGTTATGCGTAAGATTACATCTGTAGTGCCAACATTTTTAATCAGAACGATCACCTCCAATTTCATGGCTCTATAGTATTATCCTGCAAATATTGTTTGGTTATTCTTTTTACAGGGAAATCCATCAGCAGTATTTTTCTATGATCTATTTAAATTCTTGACAAATATTGTGTGATGATTCATAATAAATTCTGTTATAAATAGGAAGAGCGGGATATTACAAAATATATGTGATATTTTTATCGGGGCGTGGCGCAGTTTGGTAGCGCGTTGGTTTCGGGAATCAAAGGCCGCAGGTTCGAATCCTGTCGCCCCGACCAGAATAAAAACCTTCTACAAATATGTAGAAGGTTTTTTTTGTTGTATTTAAACAGCAGCTATAATACTTAAATTTAACCAGGAATTTCCGGTTGAATTTAAGTAGCTCATAGAGTAATATAATACTCCGAGGAAGCAAGGGGGAGGGTACTCTTGCTTCCGAGAAGAAAAGCTGTTTCTTGAAAACTGAACAGCAAAAAATTAAGTATGTAATACAATCACAAAGCAAAAAATCTTTGTGGTTGTTATTTTTTTGATCTATCGCTAACTATAAAATACTGGGACTATTAAGTGTTTATAAACTATTAATATCTCAAAATTACATTATTACTACTAGAAATAATGATGTTTTAATCTTTACAAGTCAAATAAATGCTATTTATTTTAGTTATACCGGTATAGATATTGTGTAATGTACATTACACGACAATATTTTTATAATTAAGTAACAAAGGCAAGTGAAGGTAAGAACAAGCCTTAAAAATCACTTTCGTAACTGGTTTCTATTTGATGTTAGGTGAATTATGTTGCGTTGTTAAAGAGGGGGAGATATAGACCTTATAAGTTTATAGAAGAAAAATTAGTAATTTAAAACTTAATATTGGAGAAAGACCAATTACGGGCATGGAATTTGTGTACATGCTGAAGGGAGCGGGATAATGGAGACTACAAAATATGCGAAGATAAATAAATCAGTTTTCTGGGGTAGTGTAATTATTTGTTTATTATTTTTTGGACCTATGATCTTGTTGCAAGAATCTGCACAAGAATTAGTAGGTAAAATAATGTATGCAGTTACTCATGGTACTGACTGGATGTGGGAAATAGTAGTTTTTGGTGCGGTACTTTTTTCACTATGGTTAGCATTTGGTCCCTACGGCAGAGTAAAGCTTGGTGGACCAAACGATAAGCCCGAATTCTCAACATTTACTTGGTTTGCTATGATGTTCTGTGGTGGCTCAGGTGCTGGACTTATTTATTGGGGTATTCTTGAACCAATCTATTACTTGAAATGGCCACCCTTTTGGGCTGCGGAAGGATCTGCACAGGCTGCTCAATGGGCACTTTCCTATGGTATTTTCCATTGGGGTGTTAGTGCTTGGGCTACCTTTGTAATCCCTGCTGTCGGGTTCTCCTATATGTTTTATGTTAGAAAAAGGCCATACCTTTATCCAAGTTATGCCTGTCGTGGCATTTTAGGGGACAGAGTTGATGGTTGGTTAGGCAGAGCCATTGACCTAATAATGGTTGTTGGTATGGTGGGTGGCGTAGCAACATCTTTAGGGCTTATCTTACCAATGATAGCTAATATTGGCGCAACATATTTTGGTTTAGAAGATACCCTAGGGGTAAGATTAGCAGTAGCTGCAGTGTTTACTTGCCTTTATGGTTATAGCTGCTATAAAGGGCTATATGCTGGTATTGCCAAAATTTCAGGCTACAATATGTGGTTAATTTTAGGTCTATTATTATTCGTGTTACTTGCAGGCCCAACAATCTTTATGTTTTCCTTATTCTTTGATAACATTGGGGTGCTATTAAATAACTTCTTACGGATGAGCTTCTATACTGATCCGATAAGTAAATCAGGCTTCCCACAAGATTGGACTGTTTTCTATTGGGCTTGGTGGTTTGCCTGGGCAACATATATGGGTCTATTTGCTACCAGGATTTCTAGAGGTCGTACTATTAAGGAACTTGTTTTAAATATGCTCTTCACTGCAACTGCAGGCTGTGCACTTTTCTATTTAACCTTTGGATCTTACACAGTTGATTTGATTATAAATCAGGGTGTCGACTTGATTGGCATATTACAAGCTTCAGGTGGACCAGCAGTAATAACCTACTTGCTTAACACCTTACCGATGGCTTCCATTGCAATACCTATATTCCTGATAGTAATGCTTGTATCCCAGGTT
This sequence comes from Desulforamulus aquiferis, assembly GCF_030577015.1. Lineage (NCBI taxonomy): Bacteria > Bacillati > Bacillota > Clostridia > Eubacteriales > Peptococcaceae > Desulforamulus > Desulforamulus aquiferis. The sequence continues at coordinate 206,239 of NZ_JARPTC010000002.1, forward strand.
ACCGCAGTTGACTCTGTTTCTTACACAATTGCGGCTATGTCTTGTACTGAAATCAGGGATACCCAAGAGCCGCCAAAATGGTCTAGAATATTCTGGTCATTTATGTTGTTCTTCTGCACATCGGCATTGTTCTTGGTTGGTGGACTAAAGGTAGTTCAATTAGCATCTATTTTGACCGCTTTCCCTGTAGCCATTATAACGGTCATGTTAGCTATCTCTCTAGTAAAATGGCTCAATAAAGATTTTGGAGAAAAAGTTAAACCTCAAAAATTGACTCTTGACTCAAAATCTGAAGAGCAGAATGCGTAGATACTATTGCTGCTGAAGATGAGAAAATTGTAATTGAATCAGCTATTGCATCTAGTACTACTAAATAGTTATTTTATAACAAGAAATTTAAAAAATAAAGTTATAATTTAACAATGAATTTACTGTATGAATGTAATATAGCACAGCCTCTTAAGTTAAAGCTAGAGGCTGTGCTTTTTTGTTCGTAGAACGAGTTTATCTCGCATATGAGGCTTCGCCTAGGAAAAAATAAGAGGGGGGTAACTGTATAGTTTCCCCCTCAGATTGTCGAAATACCTCAGGCTTTCGCGGACATCCATGTCCGCGAAAGCCATTTTCCCATCCTCAGCTTCGCGAAGCGCTGTTTCCACTGCTTCGAGTGTCGCTGTTCGGGATTATTAAAACCCAGTTGAATCTTTTTCAACAGGCTGAGGGGGGTAACTATAAAAGTTACCCCCCCTTTGAAAGAACTCTAAAATTATATTTATTCACCAAGAACTTCGGCAATCTTTTCCTCTACGGTTTCTTCCTCGACTTGACCAGCCACTTTCCCTTGAAGCTCACCCTCATTGAAGAAGACGATAGAGGGAACTCCTCTTAAGGAAAATCTTTGGGACAGGTTCTTTTGCTCTTCAACATCAACACTGTAGAAGCCGAACTTACCTTCATATTTAGGTTGCAATTCTTCCAACATTGGAACAACTTCTTTGCATACGTGGCAATTTTTCCTTGAAAATACCACCAGGCAAGGCTCAGCGTTATCATAGATAATTTCTTCAAAGCTGGTTGAATCTAATTGTTTTAAAGACATATTTAACCACTCCTTAATATTAAAATTAACATTGTATGATAGACCAAAGGTTATACACCGGCATCAGCAGTATTTACATTGACTTGCTGTGATTTTTTAGGAGTTAATAGCAAGGTGACCAACATGCCAGTTATGATCATTATGCAACCTGTCAGTTCTTTTATACCCATAGTATCATGCAATATTAAATACGCAAAAATACCCGCAGCTACTGGCTCTAAAACTAAAATTACTGATGCACTGGTGGCGCTTATTTTGCTCTGAGCCCAATTCTGTATAGCCGTATTGACTGCTGTACCAAAAAGGATAGCAAAAAGAAGCAATAGAATAAGATTCATATCAAAGTATTCCATAGAAACAATAGGCTCTACTAGAACAGCAGAAGCCAGTGATAACACTGCCGTTACTGCAATTTGAATAACCGTTAATGAAATAGGATCGTGATCTTTTGCAAAATGACTAATTAAAACGATGCTAATGGAGAAGGATACTGCACCTAAAAAGACCATTGCATCGCCAAACCCAATGGCAAAGCTACTATTTAGGCTTAATACTCCAAGTCCTATTGTCGCTAATAGAATGCCAAATAATTCATTAGCATGAGGCATTCTTCTTCTTATAATACTCTCAAAAAGTGGGACCAAAACCACAAAAAGCCCTGTCAGAAAGCCTGCTTTAGAAGCCGTTGTATAATTTAGTCCCACTGTTTGCAAAATGTAGCCTATACCAAGGGCTATTCCGATCAATGCTCCAGCCTTCAACGTTGATTTGTCAATATTTCTTAAACGTTGATGGTAAAGGAGGCCTAAAAGAATTGTTGCTCCGACAAATCTAATACTGGAATAGTACAGTGGAGTAGTGCTTTCTAAAATTAGTTTTCCGACTACAAAATTAGCACCCCATAGCAGAGTAACTAACAGCATCCCAATTTCAGCAGTTCTCCGCATCGCAACAACCCTCCATTTAAAAGCAGCTATCAGATTTACTGATAGCTGCTAGATTGTTTATCTAGATTTCTTCTGTGAAAATCTGATAAATCGGAGCTCCTTCGCATTGAGCAGGGAAACGCAAACCTAGCAAAGCTGAGACGGAAGGTGCAACATCCACTTGTCTGATAATACGATCTGTTGTAAATCCAGCCTTAATGCCAGGGCCTGCTGCAACGAAAATGGGAGAAACAGAAGTCTCATGATATCCTTCTGAGGTTGAGATACCATCGCCATGCAATCTGTTGTGTCCTTCCTCAATGGAAAAGAAGATATCACCACACTCTGGTCCATGGGTACCCAGTATCACTGCGTCTTTGTTTCTTAGGCAGATACCCACAACACGTCTTCCAGATCTTTCATCCCTGTAGTTGTATAGGTCGTTAATGATTTGTTCTTCCAGAGCATATTTGTCTGCGGGGTCCACGATACCTGTTTTGTCACGGCCCTTAAGGTTGATATAAATATAGTTACCGCGAATCTGAACGGCTCTGGTCTTTTCCCAATCTACTTCTCTGATGGAATTGCCGTTCTCATCTTTCTTCATAACGGTATAGCCCAGTTCTTCCATAACCTTAGTATTGAGACCACCGTATTCACCCAAGATAGGAGGTACGTTTTCCCCAACGATGAGGCCATGATCACTAACTAATAAAATTGTCCAACCTTCATCTAGTAAGTGCATGAATTCACCGAGGTAATCATCTGTCTGCAGATAGAACTTTTCAATAAATCCTTGATAGACTTTTTCATCTGTATAATCCCATTCAGGCAGTGTTTTAGCCAGGTGCCATAACTGGTGACCAGCACAATCAATATTGTGTAGGTGGGAGAATACTACTTCATAGCCCTTTTCCTTGATGAGGTAATTCATGCAATCAGCTTGCCATTTGTTGTATTGTACCCAGGAGGGTTCAAAGATTTCACGAACTAACTCAGCATCTTCGCCACCGATTAAACTAACAGGTGGAACTACGCCAACATTATCAACAATTTCTTGGAAGAGGGTCTTGGGATGCCACAACATGTCATTGGCAATATCAAGGGCGTTACTAATCCAAAGTCTAACTTGTGTACCAGCTGGGTCCAGCTCTAAAATCTTCATGGAACGACATGCTGGCTTAGTTACTTCCTTTTTAGTAACATCATCAATGATATTAGATACCATTTCACCCTTTTTGATGATAGCAATGGGTGCTTCAGCTTTCTTATTCTTGTATATAGCTACTCTGTCATATTCGCCGGCTTCGTTTTTAAGAATTAAGGCGGGGCGTCTCATAACACCACCGGAAGTTAGGATAGTAAATTCTTTTGCGCCTTCTGGAGCATTTGCCCAACCAGTAGCATCTTTAAGGGGAGAGTTAACGATGTCATAGGCTACCTTACTACCAATAACAACTTCGGTATCCTCATCATCCATAACGTAGGTGCGAATTTCGCCGCCTTGACGAGCGGTATCTCCCCACCACAGTTCCATCATTTCATCATCAACATCATTATCTAAAGTATCTTCTAGGTCGGAAATAACGCAACCAACGCCTGCCGGCTTATCAACTCTTGGTGCATAGCGTACTTCTTTAATATCAGCATTAGCAACAATAACTTTTTCCCAATCAAGCTGTGCAACTCCCATGTTAACAGAACCAGGCTGAGTTCCGTCCACAACACTTAGATTTGGGCTTTGAGAGGTTGGGGGCCAAGAACTGCCGGGCCAGTGCCAAACGAGAGTCTTCATGCCAGCTTCAGTTGTGATGTTCCAGATTTGTTCTGCAGTGCAATTACGTGAATCCATATTGTAAACAACAGCATCAAGACTTTCGGGAGACTGTCTCCAATAGCAAGTGATACCGTGGGTACCTGGATAAGCACCTGTGGCAAGTGTTGTCCAGCAGGGAGGTGTAATGGTTGGAATTGCACCCAGAAGAACTAAATCTTCCCTAGCAGCTCCACGGTCAATGAATTTTTGCAGATTAGGCAGTTTGCCTTCTGCTAAATATTTTTTTGTAATTTTTGGGTCCATGCCATCGACGCCTAGTACCAATAGTTTACTGGTAAGTGGCTGTCTTTTCATAGTAGCTATCTCCTTTCCTAGTACCATATATTATTTGTGCCTTAAAATAAGACAGAAAAACCAATTTAATAATTGACTCCAGTATCTGTGTTAGTTCTCAACTTCACTAACCTCTTTCATTATAAAAATTATGTCTTTTTATGTACAATACTCACTAATTATACCGGTATAAGCAAAACATATACATGATAGGTTGCTTATTCTTCTAGGGATTTAATCAAACTAAGAATGCATAACAGCCTATTAATCCACTTGAGTTGACAGGCGTTATGCATTAAAGATATAGAATTAGTTTATGTCCATATAATGGCTATTTTACAAGGGCAATAAGCTATCTATAATGATCATGTGAAGCAAATTGCGAGTTTAATAATTTATAATGAAGGGGATATTACACTGCTAACGCGTAGAATACTAACTCTTATACCCGGTATAAGCACTATGTATTTTACAAGGAAGTACGGGATTTTTATAATTTAGGTAAAAGTGAATGAAGTAACATGCTTTTACCCGAGTGAGGGGGACCAGATGCCTTACAGTTATGGGAAAGCCAAAAAAGTGCTGATGTTAGGCCTAGACGGTGCAGACCCACTCTTGGTTCGAAGGTACATTAGCGAAGGTAAACTGCCTAATTTCAAAAAGGTTATGGACATGGGTGTAAATACACCTGACCTAGGTATGCAGGGTGTTCTCCCAGGCATTACCCCACCTAACTGGGCTACCCTTGGTACTGGTGCTTACCCCGTAACACACGGAATTACCTGCTTCTGGAACCACAAACTTGGTAATGAACTTGAACAGATGGAATATGGCTGGAACTCGGAACTGTTAAAGGCTGAAAGTATCTGGGAAACTTTCAATAGAGCAGGCAAAAAGAGTATTCTGTTTAACTATCCCACTGCCTGGCCTCCGAAAACAGATGACATCTATGTTGACGGCACCAGCATTTATACCAACCTACGTGGCTATATTGATTACGAAAAGGTATATACCTGCATAGAGGGCGACTTCGCCATAGAAGAAAAATATCACGAAATGGACAACAGAGGTACCGACTGCCGGGTAGAAGGGGATATAACCTCATTAAAAGCAGGTATCAGCCAAGAGGAACAAGATATAATGGGTTATTCCCAGCCCAGTGGCGTAGTTACCGGTGAAGAAGATGGGGAGATGTCCCAGGATCAGCCTAGCGCTGACCAAATTAAAACTCCTATAAAGCCAGCTGCCAGTTGGCTGAGTGCTCCTGCGGGTGCTAAAGAAATGGTCCTGCCAGTAAACAGTGGCCAAGCCCGCCGATTTGGCCTTTTAATTGCTGAAGACGGCCAGAACTATAATAAGCTACAAATTTTTAAGAATAAAAAACAGGCTCAACCTCTGGTTCAGTGCTATGCTGGCCAGTGGAGCGACTGGATATACGATACCTTTATTTTTAATGGAAAAGATACGCCGGTTGCCTATAAACTAAGGATTTTAGATATGAAGGCTGATGGTAGCTTTGCAAAGATCTACTGTTCCTTTGTTCTAAATTTAAAAAGTAGCAAATACTTCCATCCAGCAGAGCTGGGTGAGGAAATCTATAAGAATGTTGGCCCCATGCTGCAGCCTACCAACTTCGACCGAAATAATGCTTTTGCTGACGCCATTATGAATGAATCGGTGGCTGAGATGTACCAGTGGCATGTTGAGGCTATTGACTACCTGCTGAGGAACAAAGAATGGGATCTGTTTTATGTCCACATGCATGGTATTGATATGTATAACCACTACTTCTTAGATTTTGTAACTCCTGAGCACTCTCCAGGAGAGTACCAGAGGTACCGTGAACAGATATATAAAATCTACGAAATCAGTGACAATTTTGTGGGAGAAATGCTAAAGCATTTAGAAAAAGATACAGCTATTATCATTACGTCTGACCATGCTGGCGTTCCCAAGAGTCCACAGATTAGAGAATTGCCCCGGATTGGTGATATGTGGGGTATTAACGTAGGTATTATGGGTGAACTGGGCTATACAAAAACCAAAGAAGTTAATGGTACCCTACAAATTGACTGGGCTAACACCACTGCAATAGCACAGCGTTCTACCTTCATCTATATCAACCTGAAGGGTAGAGATCCCCAAGGTATTGTCGATCCTGCGGATTACGACCGGCTGGTTGAAAAGATCATTGATGATCTTTATGCTTATAAAGACCCTCATACGGGTAAAAGAATTATCACCTTGGCACTGAATAGGACCGATATGGAACTGGTAGGGCTAGGCGGCGAAAACTGTGGTGATATCTTTTACATTATGGAGCCCACTTTTGCCAGGTGTCACGGCAACGCATTGAGCAGCCACTGCAATCTGGGTTATTCCATGAAACCTCTATTAATGCTGGTTGGTGCTGGTTTTAAAAAAGGTGGCGCGGTAATTGACAGACAAGTTAAAGCCGTGGACATTGTTCCAACCATCTGCCACCTGGCCGGTGCACCAATGCCCAAAAATGTTGAAGGTGCTGTAATTTATCAGTACCTGGAAGACTAAACATAATATTTATTAAATCTAAGAGGTGAAGATAATGTCAGTTTATGATTTAGTAATTATCGGCGGAGGACCAGCTGGTCTTGCCGCAGGCATCTACGGTGCCAGAGCTCGCATGAAAACAGCTATTTTAGAAAAGGGAGCCGTGGGAGGCCAGGCCTTTACCACCCGTGAGATTGTAAACTTCCCTGGTTTTAAAAGTACCTCTGGACCTGAATTAATGAAAACTATTGCAGGCCATGCAAAAGAATTTGGTACAGAGATTATAAAAGGCGAGGTTACTGATGTAGATTTCAGTGGTGAAATTAAGCTGATTAATACTAAGAAGGGTCAGCAATACCAGGCCAAAGCAGTAATTTTAGCCCTGGGCTCCCAACCTCGCCTGTTAAATATTCCTGGTGAGAAGCCTTTACGCGGAAGCGGTGTATCCTATTGTGCCACCTGTGATGCAGAGTTTTATACCGACTTAGATGTAGTAGTAGTAGGAAATGGCGATGCTGCCATTGAAGAAGCTATGTATATCACAAAATATGCCCGCAAGGTAACCGTTATTGTTCTACATGATGTGGGAATTGTTGACTGCAATAGGGCCAGTGCTGAAAAGGCTTTCAATAACCCCAAGATTGAATTTGTTTGGAATTCTGTTTTGGCAGAAATTAAAGGCAAGGGTGAAGTGGAATCCGTAGTAGTAAAGAATCTTAAGACCGGTGAACTGACTGAGTTAGCAGCACATGGAGTTTTTATATATGTAGGAATGATACCTGGTACAGATTTTGTCAAAGGTAAAATAGAATTAGATGAAAGAGGATATATTCTAGCTAACGAGCAAATGGAGACTTCGGTGGATGGAGTATTTGCCGCCGGCGATGCCAGGGTGAAATACCTACGTCAGGTGGTTACAGCAGCCAACGATGGCGCCATTGCAGCAGTATCTGCTGAGAGATATTTGGATGAAGAGCAGAGCTTTAAAGACGAGGTTGTAAATGTCGATAAGCCTGTGGCACTTGTATTTTGGAGCCCTGCCAGCAATGAAAGCATTGATATGGCCAGCAGATTGGACGCATTAATCGCTGCCGCTGGTGGAAAATATAAAGTTGTGAAGGTTGATGTATCCCGTAAGAAGCGCATTGCACAAAAATATAATGTTGAAGTAATACCTTCAATTCTGTTATTAGAAAAAGGTGAGCTACAATTGCAGCTTAATGGCAATGTGGATGATGACACAATCAAAGCACAGTTAAAAATATAGTAAGTGGTCTTTGGGGGGGAAGACAATGGGTTACGAAACATTTCAGCGCCTAGACACAAAAAACTTCGACAATCTTACCTTTGATAGTGACACCCCCTCTTTGGTATTTTTTGCTGCTGAGAGATGCGATATTTGTAAAGAGTTGCTTCCCATAGTGGAAGAGTTGGTAACCTATTATGCCGGCAGGCTAAACGTCTATTATGTAGATGTTGATCAATATGCTGAGTTACACAAACGTTTTAGATTAAGGGGTATACCCCAGCTATTACTTTTCAAAGATTATGAAGTCAAGCATAGGATTGGCGGATTGCATGAGAGAGAAGATATCATTGAAGAAATAGACAAAATTATCAATGGGGAATAAAAATATTTCCTTAAATCCTACTGGTAACCTCCTAGATTTCTCTGGGAGGTTTTTATATTTGCTGGTTAAGGAGGCTTTGAAATTGTGAAATTTCTAAAAAGTATAAAAAATAAAAAGGTATTTTTGAAAATATAGAGTATATATATAGACAAATATTTCTGAAACCATGTTTCATAATGTGAGATAGGGGGTGAGGAAAATTAAAACTGAAAAGGACAATGTAGTTCAATCCTTAGATCGAGCTTTAGAAATCCTTGAAGAATTATCCAGAAGTGAATCGGGTTTGGGTGTGACAGAGCTGGGCAGTATTATTGGCTTGCATAAAAGCACAGTTCATAGACTGCTCCATACGCTCCTGCTGCGTGGATACGTAGAAAAAAATTCTTTTACAGATAAGTATAGACTTGGCTTAAAACTAGTCAGTTTAGGACAGGCAAGACTTGAAAGTACAGAAATTAGAGCAGAGGCCCGTCCTTTCCTTAACGAACTGATGGAATTAACCCAAGAAGCAGTACACCTATGCTTGTGGGAGAATGGTAAAGTAATTTATATCGATAAGGTTGAATGTCGTAATGCAGTACTTATGTATTCACGAATTGGTAGGGTTGCCTCCATACATTGCACCGGGGTAGGTAAAATAATTGCAGCCTATCTTCCAGATGAGCAGATAATTAAGCTGGTGAAGGAAAATGGTTTGCACTCTAGGACAGAAAAAACTATTACAGATATTAATGAACTGCTCAAGCACTATGAAATAGTACGAGCCCAGGGTTTTGCCATTGATGACGAAGAACACGACCCGGGACTTCGTTGTGTAGCTGCTCCTGTGCGTGATTTTAGTGGTAATGTAATTGCTTCTATTAGTGTAGCAGGGCCTACCACTAGGGTTACAATGGATAGAATTAGCAGTGAATTAGCTAGAATGTTGATAGAAACGGCCAATAAGATATCTGTACAGCTAGGCTTTCGTAATTAAAAAAATATATTTTTTATTGAAGGATTATGAGCCAAGTCGTCGAAATAGTTTCAATATCTAAATATTCGAAACATTGTTTCATATGGCGAAACAATTTATTTAAAGAAATCCGAAACGCAGTTTCATATAATGAAACACAATAGTTTTCATTCGAAATAAAACAGCGTATCACAATGCGAAACACAAAAAACGGACTTTGGAGGATTTTTATGAGTAAAGAGCTATTTGATCTAACAGGTAAGGTTGCCCTTTTTGTTGGAGGGGGCGGCGGTCTGGGTAAAACCATTAGCATTGGTCTAGCCAAGGCCGGGGCTGATGTTATACCGGTTAGCAGAAGCAAAGACAGAACTAAGGATGTTGTGGAAGAAATATTAGCCCTGGGAAGGAAATCCCTGCATACTTCTGTGGACGTAACCGATCAGGAAGATGTAAATCGTCTAGTTGAACAGGTTATAAAGGAGTTCGGCCGCATTGACATACTAATTAATGCAGCAGGCAAGAACTATAAAAAGCCCGCTTTGGAGCTTACAGCCGAGGAATGGGATGACGTAATGGCTGTAAATGTAAAAGGAACTTTCCTCGCCTGTAAAGCCGTTGGGGAGAAAATGCTTGCCCAGAAAAGTGGCAAAATTATAAATATTGCCTCCCTGGGCTCCCATCAAGGCATTACACGCTCGGTGGCCTATTGTGCCAGCAAGGGTGCTGTACTGCAACTAACTAAAGTACTTTCCGCTGAATGGGCGGCCCATGGGGTGAATGTAAACTGTATTTCACCGGGTTATTTTAAAACACCATTGACGGAAAAGATTTTAGCCGTTAAAGAAACCCACGACAAGATTGTGAGTCGTACACCGATGCAGCGGCTGGGTTTGCCTGAGGATCTGGTTGGAGCTGCTATATTCCTGAGTTCCGATGCTTCTAACTTTATTACCGGTTCTACTATAGCCGTTGAGGGTGGTTTTTTATCACTGGCAATCTAGTATCAACAGAAGGGGGGGAGGTTAGAACATAAGATGAAAGCGGCTGTATATTTGGGTAAAGAAGAAATCGGTCTTAAGGAGGTTGAGAGACCAAGTTTAAATCCAGATGAGGTATTAATTAGGATTCATTCCGCCGGGATATGTGGCTCCGATTTGGGCATTTATTCAGGCAAGCATCCTAGGGCTAAAGCACCTCTTATTATGGGACATGAGTTTACAGGTGAAGTGGTGGAGAGCTTAGCCGCCGATATTGAGGTGGGAGATCGGGTGACGGTAAATCCCCTGATATCCTGTGGAGTATGCCAGCCCTGCCAAACGGGTAATGCCCATGTTTGCAGAAAACTTGGTTTAGTGGGTATTGATATCGACGGAGGCTTTGCAGAATACGTGAAGGTAGACTCTTCCAAAATTCTGAAGCTTCCCAAGGATTTACCACTGGACATAGCTTGTCTGGTAGAACCCCTGGCGGTATGTGTTCATGCAGTGAGGAAATCGACCTTTAAGGTTGGGGATAATGTTGTTGTTCTGGGAGGGGGACCAATTGGTCTGCTCACCGCTATAGCTGCCAGATATGCCGGTGCATCCCAGGTGCTTCTAACTGAGGTTAATGAGGGTCGTTGTGAACTTGCCAAAAGCTTTGGGTTTACGGTCATAGAGGCTGCCCAAAACCCTGAGACAGAAGTTTTAAAACTTACCGGAGATGTTGGTGCAGATGTTGTCTTTGAGGCCGCGGGAGTGCCGGCTACAGCAGCACTTACTACTAAACTTGTCAAGATTAGTGGGCAAATTGTTATAGTGGGAGTTTTTAAAGAACCACCAAAAATAGACTTACAAGCGGTGAACTTTAGAGAGCTATCCATTATAGGGGTTAGAGTATATACCCCTAAGGACTATCAAGTGGCCTTGGACATGTTAATAAAGGATCCGGAGATAGGTCGTGTTATTTCCCATAGACTTCCCTTGGAAAAGACCCAAGAAGGAATTGAACTGATGAGGGGAACAGATTTCTCTATGAAGATCCTAATTCAACCCTAGAGGTACGATAAGAGGAATTTAAGGAGGAAATGAAATGTTTAAAAAGTTAGCAGCTTTCGTTGCTGTTATGATGATGAGTGTACTATTAGTTGGGTGCGGCGGTGGTGGAACCCAGGAAGAGAAACAGGCTGATAGCAATAAAGTATACAACATTAAAATTGGCTCTCCAGTAGTAGAAACTCACCCTGCCCATGATGGCTTCCTCAAATTTATCGAACTGGTTGAAAAAAATAGTAACGGTCAAATTAAAACCGAATTACATGCCAATGCAGTTTTAGGCGGCGACCGTGAATTAACTGAAGCAGTACAAATGGGTACTGTAACCATGAACCTTTCCTCAACATCACCTGTAGCTAACTTTGATAAATCTTTCTATATCTTTGATCTGCCCTTCCTATTCCCCGATAGGGATACCGCTTACCGTGTTCTAGATGGTCCCGTTGGTCAAAAGGTATTAGATAACCTTAGCAGCCAGGGTATTAAGGGCCTTGGTTACTGGGAAAACGGTTTCCGCAACATCACTAACAGCAAAAGATCCATTAACAAGATCGAAGACCTGAAGGGTCTAAAAATCAGAACCATGGAAAACCAACTGCATATGGCTGCCTGGAAGGAAATGGGTGCTAACCCCACTCCCATGGCCTTTGGTGAAGTTTATACCGCTTTACAGCAGGGAACTGTAGATGGTCAGGAAAACCCCTTAGCTTTAATTGACTCCAACAAGTTCTACGAGCCTAACAAATACCTGACTATGTCCGGTCACATTTACACCCCCTTCGTAGTTATGATGAATGAAAAATTCTTTAACGAACTTCCTGAAGACCTTCAGAAGGTTGTACTGGATGCTGTAAAAGAAGCAGGTGACTATCAGCGTCAACTGATGATTGAGCAGGAGAAAAAGAGCCTTCAGATCATTACAGATAATGGTAACGTAATAAATGAACTGCCGGCTGAAGAGAAAGAAAAAATGGTTGAACTGATGAAGCCCGTATATGATAAGGGTGCTGAATTGATGGGAAGCAGCCAGCTAATTGATGAGTTATTGGCAGAAGTAAAAAAATAAACTAATGAATTAACTGCACGGGGGAAATTCCCCCGTGCAACAATAAAAGGTAAAGGGGTGATAATGTGGGCCTTTTGAAAAAGATTGATGAACATTTTGAGGAATATTTGTTAAGTGCTATTTTATCGACAGCTGTTGTATTAATTGCCGTGCAGGTTTTCATGCGCTATGTATTGGAAGCATCCCCTTCCTGGACGGAGGAATTGGCCCGGTATCTTTTTATTTGGATGGTATATATCGGAATTAGCTACGGAGTAAAGAAACAGCGCCATATTAAAGTGGATGTTATCATGTTAATTTTATCCGAAAGAGCTAAAAAAAGTATTATAATTATTTCTAATTTTCTATTTATCATTTTTTGTTTAGTTATCATTCAGCAGGGTACTGCTGTAGCTATAAAACTATTAAGTTTCGGACAAACATCACCTGCTCTTTCCATTCCCATGGGTTATGTGTACTTAGCTTCTCCCATTGGTCTATCCCTTTCAATTATTCGATTGATACAAAATATCATTTTACAAATCCGTGAGCTATGGGCTTTAGATTAAATTATGCTTATAATTTGCGGAAATGAAAAAAATATGTGGAGGATGATTGAATGGTAGCCCAGGTGTTATTTGCGAGTTTTGCCGTATTTCTAGTGCTTAATGTACCCATTGGTATTGCCCTGGGCCTTGCTTGTATTTTGGCATTCCTTCTTTCGGGGACACCCCTAACCATGTTGGCCCAAGGAATGATAACCTCGGTTGACTCCTTCCCCCTGATGGCCGTCCCTTTCTTTATTTTAGCCGGGGATCTCATGGGCAAAGGTGGAATTTCTAAACGGTTGCTGGCCGTTGCAGACGTGCTGGTGGGAAGATTCCCCGGCGGTCTGGCAATGGTAACCGTTGCTACATGTATGTTTTTTGGTGCTATTTCAGGCTCCGGTCCTGCCACCGTTGCTGCCATTGGCATGATGATTATTCCCGAGATGGTAAAGGCAGGCTATAATAAGCCCTTCGCCGCTGCGGTTGTAGCAGCTTCCGGTACCATTGGAGTTATGATTCCCCCCAGTATTCCCATGGTTATCTACGGGGTTTCTACCAATGGTTCCATTGGGGATTTGTTCATTTCCGGTATTTTACCCGGTATTTTAGTAGGTCTGTTTCTAATGGGCTGGTGCTATATTTACGCCAAGAAGACCGGACTGAAGGGCTCCGATAAGGAATTTAGCTGGTCCAGGTTAGTAAGGACCTGCAATGATGCCAAGTGGGCCTTGCTTGTGCCTGTGATTATACTCGGTGGTATTTACGGGGGCATTTTTACGCCCACCGAAGCGGCAGTAATTGCAGTGGTTTACGGTTTTCTGGCAGGGGTGTTTATCTATAGGGAGCTGAAGCTGCCTGACGTACCTTCCTTAGTAGCATCCTCTGCACTAACAACTGCAACCATCCTAATTATTGTGGGAACTGCAACAACCTTTGGAAGGCTGCTGGCACTGGAACAAATTCCTACCATGCTGGCCAATGCCATTACCACCTTTTCTCAGAACCCAATTATTGTACTGCTGATGATCAACGTACTGCTGCTGGCTGTTGGGACTTTCATGGATACCCTGGCTGCCATTATTATCTTGGCGCCAATACTGCTGCCAGTTGCCATTAAAATTGGAGTAGACCCGGTTCATTTTGGTGCAATCATGGTTGTAAACCTGGCAATTGGATTTATTACACCTCCCCTTGGTGTCAACCTGTTTGTGGCCAACGGTATTTCAGGAGTGTCATTGGAAAAGCTATCAAAGGCTATTATGCCCTTCTTCTTAGTGTTGGTCCTGGCACTAATGCTGATTACCTATGTACCTGATATATCGCTTGGTATCCTAAAACTAATCAAATAGTATGATGATCGGGTCTGCTATGAGCAAGCCTGATCCTATGCCAAGACAATAAAACGCAGTTTCATAATAAGAAACACCAGGAAAGGATGGCGTTTAAATGCCCGAAGTTGTCACATTAGGTGAAACAATGGTCTTATTTAATTCCATGAATACAGGCCCTATGAAATATGTGACCCATTTTGCCAAGCAGATTGCAGGGGCCGAAACAAATTTTGCCATCGGTGTATGTAGGCTCGGACATACGGCAGGCTGGATCAGCCGTGTAGGCAAAGATGAATTTGGCAAATACATTGTTTCTTTTGTTCGCGGAGAGGGTGTTGATACCAGCCAAGTTAAAGTGGATTCCGAAGCTCCCACCGGCGTATTGTTTAAAGAGCGTCAGGAGGAAGGGGAAAGCAAGGTTTACTACTACCGTAAGGGGTCTGCCGCCAGTAGAATGACCCCCGAAGATATTGACCCTAACTACCTGCAGGGTGCTAAATATTTGCATATCTCAGGGATTACTCCTGCTTTAAGTGATTCATGTTATGAAACAATTCTTGAAGCTATTAGAATAGCTAAGTCCAGAAATGTAACCATTAGTTTTGATCCAAATATTAGATTAAAGCTTTGGTCTGAGGAGCGGGCCAGGGAAGTTATTATGGGCTTGATTCCAGAGGTTGATATAGTGCTGCCAGGTCTTGAGGAAGGACGTCTTCTGGTGGGGGCTAATGAACCGGAGGAAATAGCAGCCAGCCTATTAAAGGCTGGGGCGAAAATAGTGGCTGTTAAATGCGGGGCAAAGGGTGCCTATTATGCAGCGGGAGATTCTGCAGAATTTATCCCCGGCTATCCTGTGGCCAGGGTAGTAGACCCGGTTGGTGCCGGTGATGGCTTTGCTGCAGGTTTTATTAGCGGCCTTTTAAAGGGCTGGAGCTATAGCGAATCAGTAAAACTAGCCAATGCCGTGGGAGCCAGGGCCACTCAGGTCATAGGAGATGTGGAAGGTTTGCCGACCTTTGAAGAGGTTGAGGTATTTCTAGGTCAGAGGAAGGAGATAGAGAGGTAATGTGTCAGAATCTTATTTTACCTAAAACTCGCTTAGCTGAAAGTTTGCTAGCCTCTGGAATAGTGGCTGTTGTACGTGGAGCTGAGGCAGAAAAGGTAGTTAAAATATCCAAGGCCTTGCAGCAGGGTGGGGTTACAGCAATAGAACTAACCATGGATACCCCGGGTGCCGTCGATATGATCAGGAAAGTTGTGGCCGAAGTTGGCAGCCAGGCGGTAATTGGTGCGGGAACAGTATTAGATGCAGAGACAGCCAGGGCAGCAATCCTGGCGGGGGCAGAATTTATATTTTGCCCAAGCCTCCATGAGGATGTCATTCGTACCGCTAATCGTTATGGCAAGGTAGTGATTCCTGGTGTAATGACACCAACTGAGATAATCAAAGCCTATGAGCTGGGTGCAGATATTCTTAAGGTATTCCCGGCAGGAGTATTGGGACCCAGATATTTCAAGGAAGTACGTGGCCCCTTCAAACACGTGCCTCTAATGCCTTCCGGTGGTGTAACCCTGGATAACGCGGCGGAATTTATCAAGGCGGGTTGTGTAGCCTTAGGAGTTGGCGGCTCTTTACTGGATAAGGATGCTATCCGTGAGGAACGTTATGAAGTACTGACTGAAAGGGCAAGTCAATTTGTAAAAATAGTAGCCCAGGCTCGGGAGAGTCTTTAATATTAAAAAGAGGTGATCCTTTTATGTCCAAACCAAAGGTATATGTAACAGATTTTGAGTTCCCCAATCTTCAGTATGAAGAGAATGTTATCCTTCCCATTGATGCCGAATTAATTGGCGTTCAGTGCAAGACAGAGGAAGACATCATTGAAAAATGCAAGGATGCAGTGGGACTGATCAACCAATATGCCCCCATCAGCCGTAAGGTAATGGAAGCCTTACCTAATTTAAAGGTAGTTGCCCGCTACGGTGTAGGGGTAAACACCATTGATCTGCCGGCGGCCACAGATTTAGGAATTATTGCTGCCAATGTGCCGGATTATTGTATGGACGAAGTTTCCGACCATGCCATGGCACTTATTTTAGCTTGCGCAAGGAAAGTTGTTTTGATGAACAATGAGGTAAAGAAGGGAAATTGGGACTATAAGGTATCTATTCCCCTCTACCGAGTAAGGGGCAAAAATCTAGGTCTGCTGAGCTTTGGCAGAATAGCCCAGGCATTAGCTAAAAAGGCCCTTGCCTTTGGCATGAATCTACTGGTCTTTGATCCCTATGTTCCTGAATCAGTGGCTAAGGAATATGGTGCAAAGCTAGTTAGCTTGGAAGAACTGCTTAAAGAAGCTGACTTCATATCCGTCCACTCTCCACTAACTCCAGAAACTGAGCACATGATCAGCACCAAAGAATTCGCTATGATGAAGAAGTCTGCCTTTATCATTAATACCGGACGTGGACCTGTTATTGATGAAGAGGCATTGAAACAGGCCCTGGGGGAAGGATTGATCGCAGGAGCCGGTCTGGATGTATTAGAAATAGAACCACCCGCTGCAGAAAACCCCTTGTTAAAGATGGACAATGTGGTAATCAACCCCCACGTGGCCTGGTATTCAGTAGAGGCCGAGGCAGAATTAAGGACAAAAACTGCCCGCAATGTTGCTGAGGTTTTACAGGGTTATTTCCCTAAATATCTTGTTAACAAGGATGTAAAGGTCAAACTCCAACTAAAAGAACAATAAGGTGGTTTTGTTGAGATGAGTAGCTTTGATTTCAGAGGCATCATTCCGCCAATGGTGACTATTTTTAATAATGACGGCTCCTTTGATTGGGAGGGTAATAAGGCGGTAATTGATTATCTTATCAAGGGTGGAGTTCACGGAATATTCGTGTTGGGCAGCTCAGGTGAGTTTGCCCACATGAGCTCCGATGAAAGAAAAGAGTTTGCAGAATTTGCTGTTGATTATATCAAGGGTCGCGTGCCTGTGCTGATTGGTACAGGTCATAGCAACACCAGGGAAGTAATCGAGCTTTCCCGTCATGCCCAGAATATCGGTGCCGATGGGGTTGTGGTAGTTACCCCCTATTATTGGGGTCTATCTGGAGAAAACCTATTTAACCATTATAAGTCCGTGGCCCACGGTGTGGATTTGCCCATTATGCTTTACCATTTTCCCAATTTAACAGGACAGCAAATGCCGGCCAGTTTAGTGGCGAAGATGGTTAAGGAACTACCTAATATAGTTGCCATCAAAGACACCATCGACAGTATTTCTCACATAAGGGATCTTATCCTGACCGTTAAGGAGATAAATCCCAAATTTAGTGTATTAGCCGGTTTTGACCATTATCTTCTCAGCACCCTGACCATGGGAGGGGACGGTGCCATCCCAGGCACATCAAATTTTGCTCCCGAGATTAGTGTTGGGGTATATGAGAAATTTGCAGCCGGTGACTTTGCTGGGGCCATGAAACTTAATGATCAGTTGATGCGACTTTCCTGTATCTATGGTTTAGATTTACCGGCCATTGGAGTAGTTAAGGAGGGCTTAAAGCTAAGTGGTTTACCTATAAACACCTATGTTCGTCAACCAGGTGGCAGGGCAGCTGATTCAGTTATTAAAGAGCTAGAAAAAATCATTGGTTGCTTACCAGCTAGTTAGGAGTTTTATTTGTCATTAAACATTAAATTCCAGGGCATGGATTATAGGGAGTGAACGAAAAAATGTTTAAACCTGAAGGTATTTATGTTGCTATGCTGACTCCTTTTAAGGATGGAAAGGTAAATGAAACAGTTCTTCGTCAAATTGTAGAGTTTCAAATCCAAAAGGGTGTCCATGGATTATTTCCTGTCAGCAGCTGCGGGGAATTTATTCAAATGGACTTTGCCGAAAAAATTCGTTGTATGGAAATAGTCTGTGACCAGGCTGCCGGTCGTGTACCGGTGACTCCTGGAGTTACAGCACCAAACCCTAATGAATCCATAGCCCTTGCTAAAGAGGCTAAATCAATGGGGTGCTCCGGAGTTGTTATTTGTCCGCCATATTTTCTGCCAATTACCCAGGAAACCCTTGAAAAACACTTTGAGCTTCTAGCAGACAATGTCGATATTCCTGTAATACTTTATAATATCCCTATTTTTACAACACCCATTTCCTATGGCATTGTTGAAAGACTAAGCTGTAAGCCTAATATTGTTGCTATGAAAGATAGCAGCGGGAGCATTATTGATGCCGTTCATTTTATGGATAAGGTAAGACTAATGGGCCAACAGGATAATTTTAATTTCTTAATTGGTCGTGAAGACGGTCTATTCCCGGCTCTGATGCTGGGAGCCAAAGGTTGTATGACTGCCTGTGCAGGTATCCTACCTGAAGTACTGCTGGGAATCTGGGATAACTATCAGAAGAAAGACTATGACAAAGCTCAAGAATTACAGTTTTCGTTCCTTAACACTTTAAGGACCATGAATTGTTTACCCTTCCCGGTTGGCTTTAAATTGGCCATGGAATTACGTGGCTTCGAGATGGGAGAGCCCTTACAACCCCTTTCCCATACAGAAAGGGCTGCAATGTTAGATGTCCGCAGCAGATTAGAGAAGGTCATGGGGGATCTTCTGGGGGATTACACGGTAGATATTGAGAAGTTAATGGGTAAAGGCAGCTAGTTAGTGACATAAATAAGCAACACCAAAAAGTCTTAAGGGCGTACCCATTGGTACGCTCTTAAGACTTTGAAAATTAAGAGGTGTATTTTATGGTTTTCCTTGATGTTATTCTGCCAGTTTTTCTTATGCTGCTCCTAGGTTTTGCCGGGCAAAAAAAATTCAAACTTGATGTAAAGCCCATTTCTACCTTGGCCATCTATATATTAACGCCACCCCTGGTATTTAGGGTTTTTTATGACACTCCCCTGGATACAAATATTTTATATGTTGCGATCTATGCAATGGTATTGCCTGTTATAATTATTGGACTTATTTATTTGCTAGGTAAATGCAGAGTGGTGGCAAAGGATAGTATCAGGAGCACCATGTTATCCACCGGATTTATCAATATGGGTAATATGGGCGGCCCTGTTATGCTCTTTGCCTTTGGTGAAATTGGCTTTAACTATGCATTGATGATAAATATGTTTCATGCAATTTCTATGAATACCCTTGGCCTTTACATAGCTGCCAGCGGCAAACAAAATGACATGAAACAGACCCTGCTCACCCTGCTCAGGTTTCCCGCCAATCACGCCATGGTTTTAGCCTTTGGCTGGAAGCTCCTTGACCTTCCCATGCCGGATAACCTCTATAAAGTAATGAAATTGGTGGGGGATACCTCGGTACCTTTAATAGTGGTAATACTGGGCATGCAATTGGCAGACAGCCGAATTGCCAGCCTTAACTGGCTTAGGGTAGGGACTGCTGTATCCCTGCGTTTAGTAGTATCACCCATCATTGCCCTAGGTCTGGTATATTTTCTTCCCGTGAGTAAATTGTGGCAGCAGGTGATGATCATAGAGGCAGCCATGCCCACCGCCGCCTTTATCGCCATGTATGCCGTACAATATAATCAGGACCCTGATTTTGTCACCAGTGTAACCTTTTTTACCACCCTTTTTAGCAGCATTACCCTGACGATAATTATCCCGTTGGTTCTGAGAATGTAGAAACTTAAAGAGGGTGCAGGAAGAGGAGGGTATTAATGGGGAATAATATATTAAGAATTTTAGTTTATAGCCACTGGAGGTAGTGCAGGTGATTTGCCCCCTTGACTGTCATGGTTGCCCCTTTTCTGATGAATGTATTAATGATGATGATTATATTGGTGAGGATGAGCTGCTGTAGGAATTGGAAAGTGTTTTGACTAGTAATTAAAAACCCTTGAAACTGTTACCGCAGTTTCAAGGGCCTAGATGAAAACCTCATCAAAACTTAATAGTTAATGCTAAAGGGTGTACAGTAAAGACGTCTTTTAATATTCGAACAGGACTAAGAGTTATACACTAGGCTTATTCTTTGACAACAAGCATAAGATCAGCAGGGATGTTTGCTTCTACATTCTCACCATTGGCAACTTTCTCAGCAAATTGTATACCCAGTTCGCCGATTAGCTTAGGCTGTTGGGCTACTGTGGCCGCCATTTTGCCGTCGTTAACAGCCTTCACGGCATCGTCGCCACCGTCAAAGCCTACAATAAGAATCTGCTTTTTGGCAGCTTCGATGGCCTGGAGAGCACCTAGAGCCATTTCGTCGTTGTGGGCAAATACTGCGTTAATTTCCGGCTGACTTTGCAGGATATTTTCCATAACACTCATACCCTTGGAACGGTCAAAATCGGCAGGCTGCTTGGCAACAACTTTAATATCGGCTTGCACGTCAATTACTTCGTGAAAGCCCTGGCCACGGTCACGGGCTGCGGAGGTTCCGGCAATGCCTTCTAGTTCAACAACGCTGCCTTTGCCCTCCAGCTGCTTAACGATAAATTCAGCGGCCAGCTTGCCACCGGCCACGTTATCCGAGGCAATGTGGGAAACAACGGTGCCACCGTTTACACTGCGGTCTAGGGTGATTACCGGAATGTTTGCTTTGTTGGCATCTGCTACAGCAGTTACTAAACCGTCACTATCGGTGGGGTTGAGAAGGATAACATCTACCTTTTGCTGGATTAAATCTTCAACCTGGGAAACTTGCTTGGAAGCGTCGTCCTGGGCATCCATTACGATTAGCTTTGCACCAATTTTATCTGCGGCAGCCTGGGCACCATCCTTCATATCAACAAAGAAGGGGTTGTTTAAAGTAGATAATGCAATACCTACAGTCAACTGCTTTTCGTCACCCTTAGGAGCTTCAGCCTGGGGATCTTTAGAACCACCGCAACCAGTAACAAGGCTCATGATGAAAACCAAACTTACCACTGTGGCCATAATCTTTAATATCTTTTTCATATTCTCTCTCCTCCAAAATATTTTTTCTCTTCTTCACTCCACAACAGGCATACCTTAAATCTACTCTCTAAGGATCACCTCCTGACTGCATTTCGTCGGTCAATTAATACTGCAACTAAGATAATCAAGCCCTTAACTGCTTGCTGATAAAAAGAGGATACATTTAATAGGTTTAGACCATTGTCAATAATACCGATTATCAATGCTCCGATAAGGGTTCCAACAACTCCACCGGCACCTCCGGCTAAACTAGTACCGCCGATTACCACGGCAGCAATGGCGTCAAGCTCGTAGCCGGATCCCGCCGTGGGTTGGGCCGATAGAAGCCGGGAGGTTAATATAGCCCCAGCCAGACCGGCCAAGAGACCACTTATTGAATAAACAAGAACTTTATAACGGGTGGTCTTAATGCCGCTTAATCTAGCGGCTTCTTCATTGCCACCAATGGCAAAGATCCTTCTGCCAAAGGTCATATGGCTTAGAACAAACCAGGCCAATAAAAATACAATAATGGTAATGATTACCGGGGTAGGGATAGGGCCAATATAGCCGCCTCCCAATTTATTGAAGCCCTCTGATACCGCCCGAATTGGTCTGCCCTCGGTATAAATCAGGGTAGCTCCTCGAAAAAGAGTCATGGTGGCCAGGGTGGCTACAAAGGGGGCAATTCTGCCAAAGGCCACGATAGTTCCATTAATAGTGCCTGCTATTAAACCAACTAAACAGGCGACCAGGACAGCCAGTATTGGGTCTACCCCCATGGCCAGGGAACCTGCAGCCAAGGCACCGGATAGAGCAAGAATTGAACCTACGGACAGGTCAATGCCGCCGGTAAGAATTACAAAGGTCATGCCTACACCCAGCAGGGCATTTATAGATACTTGACGGGCAACATTTAAAAAGTTGCCGGTCGTGAAAAACCTGTCGGTCAAGATGGTCAGGACAAAGCAGATTAAAAGCAAACCAAGTAGAGGGCCCAGTTTATATTTTTGCATAAGGCCAAGTGGATTTTTCATTGTACACCTCCGGTGGCACACCCCATGAAAGCTTCTTCTGTGACTTCATTCCGGGAAAAATGACCTGTTATTCGTCCCTCATACATTACATAAATCCGGTCGCTCATGCCCATTAACTCCTGCAGATCCGATGAAATCAAAATTATTCCCAGACCTTGGGCAGTCAAGCTATTGATCAACTCGTATATTTCTACCTTGGCGCCCACATCAACGCCCCTGGTGGGTTCATCTAAAATCAAAAGGGAGGGGTGTGTCTCTAGCCATTTTCCAAAAACAACTTTTTGCTGATTTCCACCGCTTAGACTGATTACCTTTTGTTCCCGGTTCTGGGTCTTGATACGCAGCAGATTGATATAATGATCTGCCATTTCATTTTCTGCTTTATGCTTAATCACACCAAATTTACTGCGGGAATTCAGGGTTGGCAGGGCTAGATTCTCCTTAACGCTAAAGGGTAGCACAAGACCCTGGTCTTTACGGTCTTCAGAAACCATAGCTAAACCATGTCGGATGGCATCCTGCGGGTGACTGAAGGTGCCGGAAAAGGATGTCCCGTCCTTGGAGTGCAGCTTAAGGTTACCGGAAACCCTGTCAAGGCCGAAGATTGCACGGGCCAATTCTGTCCGTCCCGCTCCCATCAGTCCCCCGATACCTACAACCTCACCGGCCTTCATCTGCAGGTTTATATTATTTAGCCGATGGTTACTGAAGTTTTCTATCTGCAGCAGCAAATCACCAGGGGTGGTGGTGGACTTGGGAAATCTCTCGCTTACTTCCCGCCCTACCATTAGGGCGACCAATTTATCAATGGTGGTATTGGGAATATCCTGGGTGGCCACATATTCACCATCCCGTAAAACGGTAACCCGATGGCAGATTTGGAATAGCTCTTCCATCCGGTGGGAGATATAAATAATGGAGACACCTTGGTTCACAAGGGATTGCATGATGCTAAACAATTTTTCTTTTTCTGTTTCAGTAAGAGCAGCAGTAGGCTCATCCATAATTAAAAGCTTAGCTTGCTTTGAAAGGGCTTTAGCTATTTCCGTCAGCTGTTTTTCCCCCACACTAAGGTCAGCTACCTGGGTTTTAGGGTGTACCTTCAGGCCAACCTGATTTAGATATTGTAATGAGGCCGAGGTTAAGGCACGCCAGTTGATTTTGCCTAAGGTGGTAAATTCCTTTTCATTTCCTAAGAAGATGTTCTCTGCGATGCTTAATTGGGGAATAAGGTTAAATTCCTGGTGAATCATTACGATACCTAACTCTTCGGCATGCTTTGGTCCGCTGATATTAACCTGTTGCCCTTGATATTTGATGGAGCCGCTGTTCATGGTATAAATGCCGGTTAGAATCTTCATAAGGGTAGACTTCCCGGCACCATTTTCCCCCAGCAAGGCATGAATTTCATTTTTCCTTACGGATAAATTAACATTATTTAAAACCCTGGCACCTGGAAACTCTTTACATATACTCTGCATTTCCAGTATTTCCAACAGGACTTCCTCCTTTAAAAGGCAACCCCTGAATATAAAACTATATTGGCATAGGGGGTCCATTCTCCGGTTCGAATTACAGCACGGGACTCTTTAGAAATATTTTTTAAATCATCGTGAGAGATTAATTCAATTTTAACCGGGGCTAGCTTATGAATAACTTGTTCCGTAAATGCTTTATTATTTTCCAACTCCAGGGCCACCACGGCCCTTTCAACCACCATTTCAGAAAGAATGGCGTCTAAAACAGCAAAGAAGGGTGGGACCCCCTTATAAACAGCTAGGTCAATACATTTAACACCTGGTGGCACAGGTAACCCGCTATCACCTATCACAATGGAGTCACCATGTCCCATACTGGCAATTAAAGCTGCCAAGTCCCGGTGTAAAATTCCATGTTTTTTCATTAGGTCTACCCTCCAGAAAATTCTTCAACTTCTTTTCGATAGGGGAGGGAGGTTTGTGCACCCTCTCTGGTTACTGAGATGGCTGCCGCCGCACTAGCAAATTTGATGGCCTCCTCCATGGAACGATCCTCTGCCAGGGCTACACTAAAGCCTCCAATAAAAGCATCCCCTGCCGCCGTTGTATCAACTGCCTGCACCTTAAGGGCGGGAATAAAAACGATTGTTTTCCCCTCTGAAAAGGAAACGCCCTTAGCCCCCTGGGTTATAACCAAGGACTTCTTTAAATGCCTGCGAATACTAAAATAAAAATCATCTTTGACGTGACCCAGCAAATCAGCCTCATGTTCATTGGGTACCAGGTAATCAATTTTACTTAACCAAGCTTCAGGAATTTCATGGGCTGGGGCCGGATTCAAAACCACTAGCTTACCATAGCCGGAGGCAAGCTCAATTGCCTGGCCGATGGTTGCCATTGGAATTTCCATCTGCAGCACCACCACATCACAGGCTTCAAAGATTTCACGGTTTTGCAGCAGGTCTTCCGGAGCAAGCTCATTGTTTGCTCCGGGGATAACAACAATCTGATTATTTCCCCTGGCATCTACGTTAATTAAGGCAACCCCGGTGGAGGTATCAGCCCTCTTTACCCGGCTTATATCCACACCATTATTGTTTAGATGTTGAAGTAATTGCTCGCCGTAGCTGTCTTTACCAGCTGCACCCAGCATGGAAACCGAGGCCCCAAGCCTTGCTGCAGCCAATGCCTGGTTTGCTCCCTTTCCCCCCGGCACCATGGCAAAGCGGTTGCCCAGAATAGTCTCTCCCAGGCTGGGGATTCTATCTGAGTAACTAACCAGATCCATATTTATACTGCCAATTACTAAAACCCTCGGTACTTTCATACCGTTTTCCTCCTCACAGATGATTCTCTAATTTCTAAGGATGGCTCAAATTCAATTTGCTTTATACTCTGAGAAGACTCAATATTTTCTAGGATCAGTTGAATTGCCGCTGTTCCCATTTTATAGGTAGGCTGAATCACTGTGCTTAGCTTGGGGTAAACATACTTGCTTAGATGAATTCCATCATAGCCAATCAAAGCCACTTCTTCGGGCACCTTTACCCCCGCTTCCTGTAATACTTCTAAGGCTCCGATGGCCATCAGGTCATTGGCGCAAAAGATTGCCTCGGGAACAGAGCTTAGTCGCAATAGCCTTTGCATAGCCACAGCGCCACCGGAAATTCTATAGTCACCTTCCATAACCAGTACAAGGTCATAGGGTAGCTTGTGCTCGACAAGGGCCCTGCGATAACCAGATAGCCTTTGTTGGGCGGAAGGGGACTGCTGAGGGCCGGATATATGAGCAATGGTACGGTAACCCTGGTCAATCAAATGCTTGGTGGCAAGGTATCCTCCATAAATGTTATTGGTGCTGATGGAGTGGATTTGTAGGGAACTGGTTCTATCTAATAAAACCAAAGGTGTTGGCAAGCTAGTTAGCATATTTGCCAATTTATCTTCTTGAAGTCTTGACCCAACAAGGACAATTCCGTCAACGCACTTCTCCTGCAAAATATTAAGATACTTTTTTTCCTTTTCTATATCCCAATCCGAGTTGCAGAGCATAATATTATAGCCATATTTTCTGGCCTCATCTTCAGCCCCCCTGGCCAATTCCGGGAA
Organism: Desulforamulus aquiferis; assembly: GCF_030577015.1. Taxonomy (NCBI): domain Bacteria; kingdom Bacillati; phylum Bacillota; class Clostridia; order Eubacteriales; family Peptococcaceae; genus Desulforamulus; species Desulforamulus aquiferis. The sequence goes on from NZ_JARPTC010000002.1 coordinate 231,994, forward strand.
AAAGGGGTTTGTTATATCCGGCAGTATCAGGCCAAAGGTTTTAGTCTGTTTGCTCACTAAGCCCCGGGCAATTTGACTGGGCATATAGTTTAGCTGCTTTATGGCTGCTATAACTCTTTCTTCAGTAGTCTTTTCTACATAGCCGCTGGTATTTAAGACACGGGATACAGTGGAAACGGACACTCCGGCTAATTTTGCTACGTCTTTTATGGTTGGCATTGCCATTCCTCCATGCTGGTAACGTTATCATGACGAAATATATATTTAATAAAGGAAAAACAAATTCGGTGTGGTAACGTTTTCATATATAATAATTCGTTATAATTTTATTAAATCCTCTTAACAAACAGTACAAATTTATTAATATAAATAAAAATTCAATCTTTTTTATGATTTTTAAGGTTAAAATATAAATAGGATAGCATCAGTTTAGATAAAGGGCGGGAATTATGAGGAATTACGAGGATAGGGTAATAGCTGAATTAACCCTTTGGCAGAGAAAAATGACCAGGAAGCCTTCTTTGGTAGGTAAATACACCAAGGGAATTCAGATAAAGGTAAACAACCTGATACCCGATAAGATACATACCTTGCTCACTAACACCATAAAAAATATGGTTCAGGCCACCTTGGTCGGCTCCCAATATACCACCAGGGTACCAAGACTTGAAGGAGTATCCCTGGAGGGGAGGGAGAGATTAGTAAAGGAGAGGCTGGAGTTTTATAGGAAGGCAGCGGCTGTGGAAGGGGCGGGAACAGGGGCAGGAGGGATATTCTTAGGCCTAGCCGATTTTCCCCTTTTACTGGGCCTTAAAATCAAATTTCTTTTTGAGGTGGCTAGTCTTTATGGTTTTGATGTAAAGGATTATAGGGAAAGATTATATATTTTACACCTTTTTCAGCTGGCCTTTTCCAGTGAAACGAGAAGAGCAGCTTCATATAGGAAAATACTTAACTGGCAGGAAACATTAAAGGGGTTTCCCCCGGAGCTAAAACTGGAATCTATTGACTGGCAGCTTTTTCAGCAGGAATATCGGGATCATATTGATTTAGTAAAAATGCTACAGCTAATTCCTGGCTTTGGAGCCGTTGTAGGACTATGTGCCAACTATACGCTGATGAATAAATTAGGGGAGACTGCAATAAATGGCTACCGTTTAAGATGGTACAGTTAAATATTCAGAAAAGCAAATCAGCAAAATTGCTTGAAAACAATATTATTACTATATAAAATCAACATTAGATGAAGAAATATATTTTTTGTCACTTATTACAGATTAAATGTAATAAAGGTTATGAATACTAAAGATTAGAAAAGAAATAAAATGCGTTGTTTGTGGCGAGGTAAGACCATCATACCCGTTAAAAACAAAACCTAGTAAGTAAAGGGTGTAAGTCCGATAGACTGTTTTCCTCATGATATTTAGACTTAGGTGTTCATTTATAAAACAAAGTAAAAAAAGGAAGTGTAAAGCATGTTAAACGAAACAAACAGCCCGACTCAGGTTAATCAAGACGAAATAACACCGATTCCCCTTACAGTTGGTATTTCAGCCAGGCACGTACACCTTACCAGAGAAGATGTTGATACCCTTTTTGGAGCAGGACATCAACTAACGGTATTTAAAGACCTTTCTCAGCCCGGCCAATTCGCCTGTGAAGAGATGGTTACCGTTGTTGGGCCCAAGGGTGTTATCGAAAAGGTTAGAGTCTTAGGGCCAGAACGCCCCCAAAGCCAGGTAGAGCTATCCATCTCAGACTGTTTTAAGCTTGGGATTAAGGCTCCCCTAAGGGATTCTGGTGACCTGTCTGGCTCCTCACCGATCACCTTGGTTGGCCCTGTGGGTGCAGTGACATTAAAGGAAGGCGCTATTATTGCCGCTCGTCACATCCATATGCACACCACAGACGCAGAGAAATACCATTTAGAAGATAGAGACAGAATATATGTGAGGGCCAAAGGCCCAAGGGGTATCATTTTCGGCGATGTTTTGGTTAGGGTAAGTGATAATGCCAAAACAGAAATGCATGTTGACACAGATGAGGGCAATGCTGTGGGACTGAGAAACGGCGACACAGTTTATGCTTATAAAATTCACGGTCACATTTCAGAGCTTGTAAAATAAAAATGTGTACCATGGGCATCTCAAAGGAGGAAAAAAAGTGCTAATCTTAGTAGTTAATTGTGGCAGTTCATCAATAAAGTATAAGCTGATGGATATGAAGCAGGAGTCAGTATTGCTTACAGGGCTTGCCGAGAGAATTGGTTTAGTTGGTTCTAGAATAAAACAGGTATCCCATACCGAAAAGGAACTTGTATTGGAACAGGATTTACCGGATCATAAGGCTGCTCTGGAAACAATACTTAAGGGCATGACAGATCCTCAATATGGTGTCATTGAAGATATCTCTATGATCAAGGCTGTTGGTCATAGGGCTGTTCACGGTGGGGAGAAATTTAATAAATCTGTGATCATTGATGAAGAAATGATGCAGGAATTTGAAGTCCTATCTGAATTGGCACCCTTGCACAACCCCCCAAACATTGTTGGTATTAGAACCTGTCAAGCACTAATGCCCCATGCCATTCAGGTGGGTGTATTTGATACCGCCTTCCACCAGTCCATACCAAAGCACGCCTATATTTATGGCATCCCCTACGACCTATATGAAAAGTATAAAATCCGTAAATACGGTTTCCATGGCACCTCCCACAAATATGTGTCAGGCCGGGCGGCAGAAATTTTAGGCAAATCGGCGGATGACTTTAAAGCTATTGTATGTCACCTGGGTAACGGTTCCAGTATTACCGCTGTGAAAAACGGTGAATCAATTGATACCACCATGGGCTTTACTCCCTTGCCGGGTCTTCCCATGGGAACTCGCTCCGGAGATATTGATCCTGCAATCATACCATTTTTAATGGAAAAGGAAGACCTATCCATAGGTCAAGTAAACGACCTGTTAAACAAAAAGAGCGGTGTACTTGGGATTTCTGGCTTGAGCAGTGATTTCAGGGATCTGGAAGATGCCGCTGTCGAGGGCAATGAAAGGGCTGAGCTTGCCCTGAGCATATTTGCCTATAGTATCATCAAATGGGTGGGAGCCTTTACTGCTGCCCTTGGCGGACTGGATGCCCTGATCTTCACAGGAGGTATCGGCGAAAATTCCAAGGACGTACGTGAGAGGGTACTTAAAGGACTTGCCTATATGGGCATTGAGATAGATGAGGATAAAAACAAATCCAGGGGTAAGGAAGTAATTGTAAGTAAACCAGGGGCCGGTGTCACCGCCATGGTGGTTCCAACCAATGAAGAATTGATGATCGCCCGGGAAACCCTGGAGCTGGCATCAAACTAATATAATGAAAATACCTCCTTGTTGGAGGTGTTTTTATATAAATTAAGATAAATATAAGGAATTGTTATTAATATTGTAAGAAATGGGCCATATAATAGGTTCATAGCAAGTAGCTACTTAGGGCCAGGAGGTGATTCTTGTGTTTACAAAGCATTGGATGCTGCGGGAGACTGCTCATTGTAAAGAAGGTTGCTCTAAATAGTCCTGGGTAGGACCTTAAACTGCCCGAACAATAAAACAATAATCCCGTATCACTCAATTTCAAAGTGGTACGGGATTACGTTTTTAAACCCAAATGGGTTATGGAAATTATCTTCAGCCGCCGGTGGAGGGATTTGGCTGGTGTCCTCCACAACAAGAATCATGATGGTGCCCTTGGTGGGAGTGCTCTTGACCGACTTGCTCCTGCTTGATGGACAGCAGCCTTAAACTATTAAGGGTTACCAGTATGGTAGCACCCATATCAGCCAAAATGGCCAGCCATAGCGTCAACCAACCTGGGAATACGGCAAGTACTGCCAGGAGTTTAATGCCTATGGCAAAGGTAATATTTTGTTTAATCACCGACATGGTGGATCTGCCTAGCCTTACTGCAAAGGGAAGTTTAGCTAAATCATCACCCATTAATACCATATCGGCAGTTTCCAAGGAAGTATCGCTACCGGCACCACCCATGGCAATACCCACGTTGGAGGCTGCCAGGGCAGGGGCGTCATTGATTCCGTCACCCACCATACCAACACTGGAGTACTCATTTCTGAGGGCCTGCACCGCCACAACCTTTTCCTGGGGCAGCAGGCTGGATTGGAAGCTATCTACACCTGTTTGCTTAGCTATGACTGCCGCGGTTTGGGGATTGTCTCCGGTCAGCATTGTCACCGGGCTAATACCCAAGCTTTGCAGCTTAGCAACTGTTGCTGCAGCAGAGGATCTTACCTTATCTGAGAGGGCTATACAACCCATTACAATATTGTCCCTGGCCACCAGGATCACAGTATTGCCTCCGGCAACCAGAGTGGTTAGCTGTTCTTGCCAAACAGTCAGATCTATGTTTTTCTGCTGTAGTAGCCTTGGACTGCCAATTAATATAGTAGCATCTTCCACCCTTGCCCTTGCCCCAAGTCCCGTCAAAGCCGTGAAGTCTTGGGCTGGCCGAAGGGGCAGGTCATTTTCAACTGCCTTACGAACTATGGCCCTAGCCAAGGGATGCTCAGAATGATATTCAACTGAAGCTGCCAGGGAGAGGAGGTCCGACTCAGAAGCTCCCTGGCCGGGATATATCTTTGTTATTTCCGGGTGCCCCATGGTAAGGGTGCCGGTTTTATCAAAGGCCAGGGCCTTAATCCGGCCGATTTCCTCCAGATAAGCACCGCCTTTAACTAGCACCCCATGTCTGGCTGCATTGCCAATGGCCGATACGATGGCTACAGGCGTTGACACAACAAGTGCGCAGGGGCAGGAAACCACCAGCAGGGCCAAACCCCTATAAATCCAAGGCTCCCAGGGCTGGGCCAGGAAAAGGGGAGGTATGGTGACGATGAGGAAGGCAAGTCCTATGACCACTGGAGTATAGACGGCTGCAAAACGGTCAACAAAGGCCTGGGCCGGGGCGCGCTTAGCCTGGGCTTCCTCAACCAGGTGAATTATCCTGGATAGGGTGTTGTCCTGCACTAGTTTAGTTACTTTAAGCTCCAGACTGCCCTGCCCGTTAATGGTTCCTGCAAAAACTTCTTCACCAGGGCCAAGGTCCACTGGGACTGATTCTCCGGTAATGGGGGCCTGATTAATGGATGAACGTCCTGAAGTGATTACACCATCCATAGGAATTTTTTCTCCAGGGCGAACCAGAAGCAAATCGCCAATGGCAATATCCTTTACAGGTAGATTTATTTCTTTCCCTTGCCTGAGGACCACCGCCGAATCAGGGGCCAGGGAAATAAGCTTTCTAATGGAGTTGCGGGCCCGGTCCATGGTATAGGACTCCAGGGCCTCACTTACAGAGAACAGAAAGGCCACAGTGGCACCCTCGCTCCACTCGCCAATCAACACTGCCCCGGTAACAGCAACGCACATTAATACATTCATATCAAGGCGCAGCCTGGATAAAGACAATACCGCCTTTTTGGCCACCGGCCAGCCCCCTACCACAATACATGCAAGATAGAAAAGCTTTGCGGCTGCTTCCAGACCAAAGGCGTAATGCAGCAGCCAGCCCAGTCCCACCAGCAGGCCAGCTATCCCACTAATGACCGCACGCCGGTTTTTCTCCCAAAAAGCCTGATTCTCCTCGGCATGATATTCTTCGGCTGGAATGGCTCTAACACCGTCACGCCTAGCCTCATCGACAATGGTGCTAATCTGTACATTCCCCTGGATAGTGAGCTTCCCAGCAGTGAAGTTGAGGCTGGCCCTAGTTACCCCCGGCAGGGAGGAAAGGTGGCGTTCCAATTTGGCTGCGCAGTCAGCGCAGGATAAGCCCTCTAAACGATATTCTTGAACTGCCGAATTAGCCATGTATTTTTCCCTCCTTAAGGTGCTCAAAGGCAGCGTTGATAATTGACGATACATGGTGATCGTCTATGTTGTAGTAAACAAATTTTCCTTCCTTTCGACTGGTAGCCAGACCGATATTACGCAGGATGCGAAGGTGATGGGAGACGGCGGGCAATGTACACCCGGTGATCTCAGCCAAGTCACAAACACACAACTCTTCCTGGGCCAGGGCATAAATTATTTTTACCCTGGTTTCATCTGATAGGGCCTTAAATAGAGGGGCCAGCCTGGCGGCCTCCTCAACTGCTGGTTTAAGTTTTGTTGTCTTTTCATGGTTCACACAAAATTCTTGACAGCGTTCCATATCTGATCACATCCTTTAAACGATTAAGTAAGTATTTAATTGTTATTTTTAGTATACACCCGTCTGCTGGAATATGTCACTACATTATTTTGGCTTTTTGGGAGCAAAATATATTTAATAAATTTAGGGACAATTTTGAAAACCATTTATCCATTGACATACGAACAAATACAGGAATATAATGTTATTAACTTAATAGCGATACAACCTTCAGGGTTAGGTGAAATTCCTTACCGGCGGTATGGCTTAGGCCGAGCCCGCGAGCCCGCAAGGGCAGATCTGGTGAAATGCCAGGGCCGACAGTAAAGTCTGGATGGGAGAAGGTTTTTGTTATTCCTGTCAAATTAGTCATATTTGTCAGGCTATTTCTCCTTTGTCTTTTTATACCCTGGTTGTAAACCAGGGTTTTTATTTTTGCCGGCGGGAGATGAACTAGAATTGGATCAGGACAAGTATTACATGCAAATGGCCCTTGATTTGGCAGCCAGTGCCAGGGGACGGACCAGTCCCAATCCTATGGTAGGGTCAGTAATAGTTAAAGATGGGGAAATTGTGGGTAAGGGGTATCATGCCAGGGCAGGCAGTGCCCATGCAGAGGTGGTGGCCCTGGCTGACGCCGGTGATAGAGCAAAGTCTGCCACGGTCTATGTAACCCTGGAACCCTGTTGTCACCACGGCAGAACTGGTCCCTGCACCGAGGCATTGCTGAAGGCGGGGGTAAAAAAGGTTGTAGTAGCCATGAAAGACCCCAATCCCCTGGTGGCAGGCAAGGGAATTTCCATTTTGGAGCAGGCGGGAGTTACAGTAGTATCCGGAGTATTAGAGCAAGAGGCAATTAAGCTCAACGAGGTATTCTTAAAATACATAACCACCAGGCGTCCATTTGTGGTATTAAAGGCAGCCACCAGTCTAGATGGAAAAATTGCCACTGCCGGCGGTGAGTCCAAATGGATTACAGGTGAGGCGGCCAGGCAGCAGGGACACAGGCTAAGGGACATATATGATGCTATCCTGGTAGGGGTAAATACTGTCTTGACGGATGATCCTTCCTTGACAGCCAGACTACCGGAAGGCCGGGGCAGGGACCCCATCAGAGTAATTGTGGATAGCACCGCCCGGACACCTACCGCTGCTAAAATATTGCTCCAGGAGTCAGCGGCCTATACTATTATAGCCACCACTGAAGCGGCTCCAGTGGAGCGCAGGGCCAGCTTAATGGCGGCGGGGGCCGAAGTAATAGTAGTACCTGGTCCCGGACCCACCGTTGATTTGGTAAAGCTTATGGAAATCCTGGGGGAGAAGGAAATATCCAGCGTATTAATTGAAGGCGGGGGCAAGGTTAACGGCTCGGCTCTGTCCGCCGGAATTGTTGATAAGGTGGCCTGGTTTATCGCACCAACCATCATAGGTGGTGACGATGCACCGGGACCCGTAAGGGGACCAGGAATTAAAGGTTTGGGGGATGCTACCAGACTATATAATTTATCCTTTGAAGGCTTGGGTAGCGATATTTATATAACAGGATATACCACAGAAAGGGGTGGTAAAATATCTTTACCGGAATAGTTGAGGAAATTGGTACACTAAAGGGCATATCAAAGGGGCCGGATTCAGCCAAGCTGCACATCCTGGCCAGTACAGTATTATCCGATGTCCGAATTGGCGACAGTATTGCGGTAAACGGTGTCTGCCTGACGGTAACTACCTTTGGCGAAGGAGTCTTTACCGCCGATGTTATGGCAGAAACCCTGGCTAAAACTAACCTCCGGGAACTGCGGCCAGGCAGTAAAGTAAATTTGGAGCGAGCCTTGAGAATGGGCGATAGGCTTGGCGGACATATGGTTTCCGGCCATGTTGACGGGGTTGGCAGCATTGTAGGATTAGAAAGACATGATATTGCCACAATTGTTACCCTTCAGGCCCCGGAACAAGTTATGAGATACATCATTAAAAAGGGCTCGGTGGCCATTGATGGAACCAGCCTGACAGTTGTTGATTTTGAACAGGATAAATTCCAAGTCTCCCTTATTCCCCATACCGCCCAGGCCACGGTGCTGGGCAGCAAGAAGATAGGGGAATCGGTAAATCTGGAATCAGATGTGCTGGGGAAATATATTGAGAGACTGCTTCAGTCCAGGGAGGACAAGGGAACCAGGCAGAGCAAGCTGAGCATGGAATTTTTATCGGCCAATGGATTTTTGTAAGGGAGGAACTAAAGGTGACATTCAAATTTAATACCATTGAAGAGGCAATCGAAGATATAAGGAACGGAAAAATAGTAGTGGTGGTGGATGACGAGGACAGGGAAAACGAGGGAGATTTGGTCATGGCTGCTGAAATGGCCACCCCCGAGGCCGTTAACTTTATGGCCACCCATGGCAGGGGCTTAATATGTATGCCTATCTGGGGTGATCGGCTTGATGAATTAAAGCTGCCAGCCATGGTTACCAACAACACCGACCCCCATGGTACAGCCTTTACCGTATCGGTGGATGCCATGGAATGCACCACCGGCATCTCGGCAGGAGAAAGGGCTTTGACCATCCAAAAAATGTTAGACCCAACAGCCAAGCCAGAAGATTTAAGACGCCCCGGACATATATTTCCCCTGCGGGCTAAGGACGGCGGTGTTCTGGTAAGAACCGGCCATACTGAGGCAGGAGTGGACCTGGCCAGACTGGCGGGACTAAAGCCAGCCTCGGTAATCTGTGAAATAATGAAAGAAGACGGCACCATGGCCAGGGTTCCTGAGCTGATTGAGTTTTGTAAGGCTCATGATCTAAAGCTAATCACCATAGCTGACTTAATAAAATATCGTAGACGCCATGAAAAGTTTGTTCGCAGGGTGGAATCGGCTAAAATGCCCACCAAATACGGGGATTTCACCGCCGTAGGCTATGAAAGTCTGGTGGATGGCAAAGGACATATGGCCATGGTTAAGGGTGACTTAACCAGTGTGGAAGCACCCCTGGTAAGGGTACACTCCGAGTGCTTAACGGGTGATGTATTTGGTTCCTGCCGTTGTGATTGTGGCGACCAATTGGCCAAAGCCATGCAGGCCATAGAGAATGAAGGGGTTGGTGTGCTCCTTTACATGAGACAAGAGGGCCGTGGTATAGGCCTGTTGAATAAAATAAGGGCATACAAGCTGCAGGACATGGGTGCGGATACCGTTGAGGCTAACCTTGCCCTGGGTTTCCCGGCAGATTTAAGGGACTATGGCATTGGCGCCCAGATACTAACAGATTTGGGCCTGACCAAGATTAGAATCCTAACAAATAACCCCAGGAAAATAGCCGGCCTTGAGGGCTATGGATTGGAAATAGTGGGCAGGGTACCCATTGAAATTGCCGCCGGGCAGGCCAATGAAAGATATCTTAGCACAAAAAAATGTAAGCTTGGACATTTGTTAAACATGAATGAGAGAAAAAAGCCCGTTAACGAATAATTCATAGAAAATATCATAACAGGAGGAGAAGTAGGAGATGCCAAAAGTATTTGAAGGACATTTAGTGGGACAGGGACTAAAGTTTGGTATTGTGGTAGGCCGTTTTAATGAGTTCATCACCAATAAGCTGCTGGGTGGGGCCTTGGATGCCCTGGTACGACACGGGGTTGACGACCAGGATATTGAAGTAGCCTGGGTTCCAGGTGCCTATGAAATTCCCCTGGTGGCCAAGCGGATGGCTGATTTAGGCAGATACGATGCGGTAATATGTCTAGGTGCCATTATCAGAGGGGCCACACCACACTTTGACTATGTGGCCGCTGAGGTTTCCAAGGGAGTGGCCAAGGTGGGTCTTGATAGCAACATGCCCGTAGTATTCGGTGTATTAACCACAGATACCATCGAGCAAGCCATTGAGCGGGCAGGCACCAAAGCCGGCAACAAGGGCTGGGATTCGGCCAACACTGCCTTGGAAATGGCTAATCTACTTAAAACCTTTTAATTCAAGAAAGCATATTAAAAGCCCGAAGAAGGACATCTTCGGGCTTTGCCATACCTGGCAGGGAAAGAATAAAACGGCCTATTGGCCGCTTTATAAATACCCATAAGGGTTATTAGTTAATAAAATTTAAAACTCCACGGTGCAACTAAATAGCCCGCTGGACTTTGCCGCTCCGGAGACAACGAGTGCATACCATGATCCTCTTAGGAGAACCATTAATTACGGCCTTTACCCTTTGTAAGTTGGGGGACCAGGTACGTTTTGTCCGGATGTGGGAGTGGCTCAGCTTAATACCCACAGAAACGCCTTTATTGCAAATCTCGCATGTGGCCATTGTTACACCTCCTTTAGCGACACCAAAAACCATATGTCAAAGTTACTCTCATAATCTCACTAGGTTAGTATACCACAAATATAGGTAAAATCAAACGAAATTTTCTAATGGGCAAGGCCATCTGCTAAGAATTTATATGGAAACATATGTTCCGAGACCCGTTTTGTGGTAAAATATACGGAGAATTTTGAGCACCGCTTGCGGAGGTGTATCTTTAGTGGACCTGCAAAGATCTGTGCAATTTCTAAAGGGTGTCGGTCCTGGTCGAGGGAAGCAGTTGGAAAGGCTAGGGATTATTAAAATCTGGGACCTGCTATATCATTTTCCCAGGGACTATCAGGACAGGAGCCTGATCAAACCTGCCCATTCCTTTAGCCAGGGTGACCTGGCCACTGTAAAGGGGACTGTAATTGCCGGACAGGAATCCAAACCCAGAAGGGGACTTACAATTACCAAGCTGACCCTGCAAGAAGGGGGAGGGACCTTCTATGCAGTGTGGTTTAACCAGCCTTATATTAAAAAGCAGTATCCACCAGGAAAAAAGCTACTCATCACCGGCAAAATGGACCGGGGGTTTGGTGTTCCTCAGATACAGGTAACAGACCATGAAGTGCTGGACGGTGAAGAGGGTCTGCACAGCGGCAGGATAGTACCTGTTTACCCATCTACCGAAAACGTCAGCCAGAGATTCTTTAGGACTGCCATCATGGCGATATTGCGGGAAAGCGGGACGGAAATAAAAGAGTTTCTTCCCGATAGAATTTTAGATCAGTACAATATGCCCTGCCTGCCGGAGGCCTTATATGAGGTTCATTTTCCAGAAAGCATGGAATCCCTCAATAGGGCAAAGAAAAGGCTAATCTTTGAAGAATTCTTTTTATTCCAAATTGGTATAGGCCTGCAGAGGTGTAAAAATACCAGGCAGGAAAAGCTCCATGCATATGGAGAAACTAAGCTGCCAGGATTGCTTTTAAAGGAACTACCCTTCCAATTGACCTCGGCACAAGGGAGAGTTTGGCAGGAAATTGAGGCTGATTTAGATTCTCCTTATCCCATGAACAGGCTTTTGCAGGGGGATGTTGGGGCAGGCAAGACAATCATAGCCGCCCTGGCCTTGGCAAAGGCCGCCGGAGCCGGACAACAAAGCTGCCTGATGGCCCCCACTGAACTGCTGGCAGAGCAGCATTCCCGAACCATCAAAAGGCTGCTGGAGCCACTTAGTATCAGGGTAGAATTTCTTTCTGGAGGGAGCAGAAAAGGCAAACAGAAAATATTGGAGGATATTTCGACCGGACAAGTTCAAGTGGTGGTGGGAACCCATGCCTTGATCCAGGACCAAGTGACTTTTAAAAACCTAACCCTGGTGGTGGTTGATGAGCAGCACAGGTTCGGTGTCCGACAAAGGGCGGCTCTCCAAGACAAAGGGCATAAGCCCGACATTCTGGTAATGACGGCCACCCCCATTCCCAGAACCCTTGCCCTAACACTATACGGAGATCTAAATATTTCGGTCATTGATATGCTGCCCCCAGGCAGACAGCAAATCAAAACCCATCATTTAAGCTTAACCCAGGCAGGCAAAGCCGTGGGCCTAATAAAGAAAGAAGCCGAGCAGGGCAGGCAATCCTACGTGGTTTGCCCCCTGGTAGAGGAATCGGAAAAAATAGATACCCAGGCTGCCGTTGATTTGTTTGATAGACTACAAAAGGCCCTGGCCAACTTTTCCGTGGGACTCCTGCATGGAAGAATGAAAGCCCCGGAGAAAGAAGCAATCATGGGTGATTTCCGTATGGGAAAGCTGGACGTACTGGTTTCTACCACTGTCATTGAGGTAGGTGTTGATGTGCCTAATGCTACGGTTATGGTGGTCTGGGACGCCCAGAGATTTGGCCTGGCTCAACTCCATCAGCTTAGGGGAAGGGTTGGCCGGGGAAGTCAACAGTCCTACTGCATTCTGGTAGCCGATCCCGTTACCCAGGAAGCCAAGGAACGCATAGCCGCCATGTGCCGCACCCAGGACGGCTTTATCCTGGCCGAGGAAGACCTAAAAATAAGAGGCCCCGGAGAGTTTTTCGGAACCAGACAATCTGGTCTACCCGAATTTAAACTGGCCGACCTAGTCAGGGACAGGCAGCAGGTGGAACACGCCCGCCGGGAAGCAGAAGAATTGCTCAAAGCTGACCCAGAACTAAGAAACCCAGCCAACCGAGACCTCCTCGACCACTTCGCCTCCCGCTTCCCAGATTTTGCTCGGTACAGCGATATCAGCTAGGCCAGCTACATAAAATAATGAAAAATGAGTAGATAGATAATAATGCCCAGCCATGTGTTGGGCTTTTTATTTTGTAGCTGAAACCTTTAATTACCCGGCTTTTTTATAAAACAATTTACAAGAAGTTTTAGCAGGAATAATCAGGGATTGTGCAGAAGAATATTTTTTACATTAAATGAGATATTTCTAAAAAATATTTCTAATGTCTGTTAAGAACAATAGAATATCTTTTGTAGCTAGGAAAATAAAAAGTTGACTTACAAACAGTCTAACTCAATCCTTAAAGGATATAGAACATGGAGAGAAGGGTAATGAGAAAGAGTTATATAGGAATATTATTTCTACTGCTTATGGTGTTTGGTTTATATTTCTCTACTATTGCATCTAATGGATTCTGCCTCGGAGATTATATACTCAATCAGTTAGGGCTAAAGGCATTTCAGAATGATGAGGAAAAGCTGGGACTAAGGTACACATTTTTTTATGCCCTATTCTTCGTAATCGTTGGATGGAAGGGAGCAAAGAAGTACCTGAAAGATAGTCACCCAATATTGATAAAAAGATTGCCTTGGATTTTTTTTGGAATGCTATTGTTTGTGGTTCCGACCACCACTGAGTTTGCAAAAAACACATACTATTCATTACAGGACGGAGTTAAGTCCATCGAATATGATTCTACAAATAGCAGGTGCCAAGTGGATATAGAAGGGGAAAAACAGTTGGTATCCGGAGCTATAGTTTTATCCAACCATGGCAATAAAGAGGTTAACTTATCCATAAAGCTGATTGATAGGGAAGACTTTGTCGAAGATATTATTATAAGGGATAATCAAAACCAAACTGTATTTAAACTCCCCCCTAAAGAAAAGAGCTCCTTAAAATATGAATTTTATATTGATAGAGAAAAAACAACATTTCAAAGCGGTAATATGAATGGACCTAAAATAGAGCTCGTGGAACAAAATGAGGGGGGTAGGAATTGAGTAGGCAAAGATTAAGTTTGGGCAGTAAATCTACCTCTTCTACATTGGCGAGAACTTAGCGGTATTCATGTTGATGTCAAGGAAGATTGGCAGTTAGGCTTGATTTGTTGACTTAAAGAAATTGCTATTGATTTTCATATAAGTCAAAAGTCAAACGTGCCATGGTGCAATATGTCTATAATGCGAAGCAGGACGAGGAAATAAGATAGTTCAAGAATGTTGTATATAGTAGTTTTACCCGTACCCATAATGCTGATTGTATTACTAATACTGACGTTTTAAACAAGGTGAAAGGAGAATATAAATGAAAAAACTTTATGAAAATGGAGAGGTAGCAATCTTTAGTGATAAGGAACTACTGAACAATAACGGAAGATGTCTAAAATTTACTGATGGTAGTATAGTTGATTTATATGACTATTCTATAACAAATTTTGGGGTTGGTGAAATTGAAATATTATATTTACCTATGAAACCTGATCAAGATAATCTTATTATACAGAGGAGAAGTTTAGGCCTTATAGATAGCATTAGTCTATCTGGGGGTTCTGTTAATATATACATTGTCTGGAGTGAAAACAATGAAAACTACATAGATATTACGGGGACCGAAAAGTTTTTAAAAGGTTTGCGTTTAAGTGAATCGAGAGGACATCTGGAGGTACAAACGCCAAATAACGGTAGTTATATTTTTATTGGTGAAGTGTGGGTTAATGGTAAGCGTCAAAAACCTGATCCAGATCCTTTATATGGTGAAATTACAATTGGTACTAAACAACTGAATAATCTTCAACTAATTTCGAAAGGTAAGGGGAACGTATATTCTGAGCTTCCGATTAATCAACTAAACTCAAAAATTAACGGTTCCATGACATTAAATTTACGTGAAGTAGGCCAGGCAAATGTAAGCATATCTGGAAGCGGTGGAGTTACTATAAATTCCGTACTTGGGAACTCACTATTTAATATAAGTGGCTCTGGTTCTATAACTATTAAGAAAGGTATTGTAGATGAAGTTAGTTTAGGTGTTAGTGGTTCAGGTTCAATCAATGCAATGGTTAGTGTAAAGAAAGCTTATCTAGATTTAAGTGGCTCAGGGAACATAGTTCTTGACCATGTCAAAGAGGTTAGCCAAGAAAAAAAGAGTGGTTCAGGCATTATTAAGGTACTTAGGAGAGGTTAGAAAACAATCTCATGAGTTATCAATTAACCACTGTTGTGATAAAAAATAAACTAAATTATGTCTTGTATTTAGAAAAGCAAAAGAAAAGGTGGTAATGAATAATTTGTGTTAGAAAATTATAGAGATAAAGCGGAGATGTATATAACTTCCTTATGGTTATTATTCATTTTAATCATCGTACTAACTGTTGATGTGCCATTAGAATTTAGTGAGTCCAGTTATTTTATAGGCTTTAAGGAGTTAACTTCTAGAAATATTATACCTATTATATCCTTGTTTTTTCTTTTTATAGGCTTGTTTTATGTTTTGAGATTTCGTTATAAGTTAAAGGGTAGCAATAATTCCTATTTTAGGATCAAGAAAATTAGAAATAAAAATTATGAACACCTTACTTTTTTAACAACCTATATTATACCGTTAATTTGTCTTGATTTAAGTGATTTGAGATATATAATAGTTTTAATGTTTCTGCTGGTTATTATTGGGATAATTTATATTAAGACTGACATGTTTTATGCAAACCCTACCTTAGCCTTGCTTGGATACCAATTGTATGAAGCAGATGCAGAACTTCGTGATGGACTAAAAGAACAAATTATATTAATTTCTAGAGAAAAAATAGACGAACAATCTAATGTAGTTTACAAAAAATTAGATGAAAAAATTTATTTCATTAGGAGAAGAAGATGACTAGAGAGCAACTAAAAGAAAAAATAGAAATTTTATTAAACTCTGAGTCTACAATAGGAGAGTTACATTTTTTAATTGAGCGTGAAGGTAATCTTGAAATTAAGAAGGGTAATGTTAACGAGGAGACACAGCAAAAACTTTCGGATGAATTCATTAATTATTTGATTAGTTATTTTTCTAATGAAGAGCTTCAGGTCATGAATCTATCAGAAGCAGATGATAGAAAAAATGCAATATATCTCTATGATTATGAAGAAGTAATTAATGAATTCGAGTATATTAAATCCATTAGGGAAAATGATTCTTTCACCGAATATAGTTTTAAGCATAACGACATATCCAATTTAAAGGGTTACATAGTTACTTATATTAATGATAATGTTAAGTTAACTATTTACAAGCAGCATTATCCAATTTTTTTATTAAAGAAGGACACAAGTATTTTACTTAGGTTTACTAATTCCAATCAAATTGATGAACTAGATGATGATATTTTTAGATTGAATAACTCATTTGATTTTTTAATTATGAATGATGAATTGTACATTAAAGAAATTGAAAAGTTAGAAAAACATTATGGATTTCATGAAATAGTAAAATCAAATGCTTTGATTGGTATTGAAAAGATAGATGAATTGAGTATTATCGAAGATATTACAGAATTAAAAAGCATGGTTAATGATATTTCTTTCGCTCGAAAACTAATTAAGGTATCTAAAAGATCTCCAGTTTTAACTGAAGTTCCAAAAGATGACATTTTAACTTTTATCAGTAATTATAGTGATGGTTATTTGGCTGAAAAAGTTAAGTTAAATGAAGCCAAAGATGCACTTGTATTAAAGACTAAAGAGTCTAAAAGAATATTTTTAAAAATATTAAATGATGATTACTTATTCTCCGAGCTAACAAAACATAAATATAGCAGTTTAGCTAAAGATGAAGTAAAAAATTAAACAGCAGTTATTAATAAATTTGAAAGTGGTTGTGGAAGAAAAATAGTAAGCATTAAATTATATGGCGTTAATTCTAGTGAAGGTAACCTCCATATCACAAAAAGCAGAAGCCAGGAGTAGACGTAGAGGACAAATAAAAATGGTACTTCCTATTATCCATAAACTATAGGGCCTAAAATCAAATTAGTTAAACATCATTGCAAGTGGATTAGAATTTACTGCTGACTGCAATTGATGTTCATCTATATGGGTATAAATTTCAGTTGTAGCAACACTTTCATGCCCAAGGATTAGCTGGAGAGAACGTATATCTACTCTTCCATATTTATACATAAGAGTTGCAGCAGTATGCCTTAATTTATGAGCAGAGATAGTTTTGGGGTCAAGGCCAGCAGCTAAAACGTACTTTTTTACAATGTTTTGGACGGCTCTTGTAGTAATCTGACCGGAATTCCTTGAAATGAATAGCGCTTTAGTATTTACCTTGAGACTATTTCTAATTTGCATCCAATCATTGATTGATTTTTTAGCAGCCGGGGTTAAAAAGATTTTACGTTCCTTGTTTCCCTTACCGATAACAGTTAAGACATCACTACCTACCTGCTCTATATTTAAACTTGCCAATTCAGATAATCTTAACGCACAGTTAAGAAAAATGGTGATAATACAATGATCTCGAGGAGATTTTTGACACTGGATTAATAGCCTGACAGATTCTTCGAGACTTAGGTACTTGGGTATTCTTTTAGGAATTTTCGGAGTTTCCAGCTCGTCGGCAATATTGTTATCAATAAGATGAGCTTTGGTTTTAAGGTATTTCCAAAATTGCCGGATTTATACTATTTTTCTGGCTCTTGTTCCTGCAGAAGCTTGTAGCTCAGTTTGACAATATGCAATGAAAGAGTACATATCATTGAGAGATATAGTTTTGATAAATTCCACATTAACCAGAGCAAAATTATTATTTATGATAGGGGTATTGCGTGAGAGCATAATGAAATTGAAAAACATAAGTAAATCTGTGCGGTATTCCTTAATAGTGTTTTCAGAACGGCCCTTTATAACTACAAGATATCCTAGGTAATGCTCAACTAGTGGACAAGTTTTATTAGATTGCATAAGATCAGCCTCCTTCCCAATAGTGTTTACAATTATTTGGAAGGAGATAACAAGTGTCTATTAGAGGAAGTTGGAAAGATGAAAAGATATTAAATATTCAAGAAACGAGTTCGTGAACACACCGTAATGGAGGGGATTAGCAAATCACATTTCGGTAAATGAAGTTTTACGTCATCGAAAGGAAGAAACAGCAACATCTTATCAAGGATATGATATGTGAAGCTATGGAGCGAAAATATTCGTGATTGTTAAATATGTCGATTATCTAATAATGGGGGTATAGTATGGATAATCAATTTTTTGTTCTTGATATAGCAAAAATAGTATTCTCAGTACTCGGAGGATCATTATTAACTATATTCTTTACTTCTAGAAGAGAAAAAGAAAAATTAAGGAATGACCTGCGAATAAAGACTACAGAGTTACTATTAGAACGAATTACTAATTTAAACTATAATTTAAAAAATGCAAAAAATAGTTTGAGAAATTGGTTAGTTACTTTAGAAATTTATCTGCATGCAGTATCATGGATAATTCAAGAAAAGAGTAACTCAGATACAGAGTCAATAAATAAAGCAAAAGGTCATCTTGAAAATGTTATTATGAGACTAAGGGAAAATCTTAGCAGTTATTACAATACAGTGGATACTATCAAACAGGAATTTGAAGATTTTCTAAGACTATTCGATACTCGTATAATAATACTTAATAAATTTATGCATGAAAAGAATTCATTAAATAATGTTTATTGTGAATTATCTGATTATGGGGAAATGTTGAAAACTCATCTGGATGGCTTACGTATGAACAAGCGATTTTTCTTAATTAAGAATGAGCAAGACTTAGATGATTTTAAAACTGAATATTCGCAATATTATAAAATAGAAAATATAATTTCAAATAGATTAAAACATCTTGAAATAGAATTACAAAATGAATTTCTTGGCAGGCTATTTAAGTACAAGATTAAATAATATTCTTGGGTAAGGGATTTTTTATATTGTGTAACTTGAACATAATGTTTTAACGTGGCTTTCGACGATGTATAGCAGTGATCCTAAAATCTGATAATATGAAGGTAATAACCAGAATTCGGCAATACTCGAAACATTATTAGTAGAAATACTTTTATTATATGGAGTAAAATAGTTAAATAAATGTTGTTGCTAAAAAGACATTTATGATTGATAAACATCTTCCCATTATCCATATTTGATTATCTGAAGAAAGGCAAACTATCTCAGAAAGGGTTAAGAATACAATTAATATACATTGAGTCGAAAATGAGAATGCTTAATTTTTCTTAATTAAAACTGAAAGTAGTGAATCTCATGAATGGGGAAGTAAGATTAATAAATTATGATGAATTACCAAAGTTATTGCAACTATATAAATTGCTCCATCCAGAAGACCCAGATATTCTTAACACTTCTAATTTATTAAGCATTTGGGATGAAATATATAAGGATGCTAACTTATATTATTTAGTTATTGAAGAAAACAAAGAATTAATTTCTTCTTGCACTTTAGCAATAATTAAAAATCTAACCAGGAATGCAAGGCCATATGGTTTAATAGAAAATGTTATAACTCACCCTAACTATAGAAGAAGGGGTTACGGAAAAAGAGTAATAATTAGGGCTACTGATATTTGTAGAGAAAACAATTGTTATAAAGTTATGCTACTGACAGGTTCTAAAAAAGATGGAACGTTGAGTTTTTATGAAAGCTGTGGGTTTGTTAGGGGATTGAAAACTGGTTTTGTCCGCAATCTATAGAAAAAGATGACATACCTTTTCGGGGGTATATTTACTTCCCGTTACCCATATGGTACCTCTCAGCAAACACCGTACCTTTTGTAAGGAATAAATTTTGAAACAGGCAGGAATTGTCTTGGAGGTAGATGAGATTGGGTAATTCTGAGCTTATACTATCTAGTATTAAAAATATAGATAGACTGGTAAAATTACATATAAAAAGCCTATCAAAGCCCATGGATTCATGGCTTGAAGAGAGATTGCTTGAGTCTGTTAAATCCTCCTGGTGAACTGGTTTGAGGAGAAAGGGGCGAGGGCTATGTCAAATATAGAAGAAAACCTTGCAAAGTCACTAACTGCCAAAACAACAGAATTGATTCCGTTCTTGCCATATTTATTGCAAGATTTATGGGAGCTTGGTTCAAGTCCAAGAGATATTAAGGAGCTTATAGCAAAACATATTCCAGTATGTGAGGAAACAAAGGTTCTAGACCTCGCTTGCGGAAAAGGGGCAGTAAGCATTCAATTAACCAGAACATTTGGCTGTAAAGTTAAGGGAATAGATATTTTTAAAGAGTTTATAGCTTACGCAAAGAGTAAGGCTGAAGAATACTCTGTAGAGAAGATATGCGAGTTTATTGTTGAAGACATTAATCAATCTGTAAGGGTTGAAAGAGATTATGACATTGTTATTCTTGGTGCTGTGGGAGATGTGCTAGGAAATTCAATTG
>NZ_JARPTC010000003.1:0-163717 GCF_030577015.1 Desulforamulus aquiferis
TACACCACCAACTAGCTAATGGGACGCGGATCCATCTGATAGTGATAAATCTTTCCTAAGTAGAACATGCGTTCTGCTCAGCGTATCCGGTATTAGCAGCCGTTTCCAGCTGTTATCCCGGGCTATCAGGCAGGTTATCCACGCGTTACTCACCCGTCCGCCACTAAGTTTAAGTATCACTAGGTTTCAACTTAATCTCCGTTCGACTTGCATGTGTTAAGCACGCCGCCAGCGTTCGTCCTGAGCCAGGATCAAACTCTCCATTAAATATCTTGCAATATTTAAAGAGTTGATTAGCTCTTCTTTTACTTGTTTAGGAATTACTTGCTAGCGTTTTTATTAACGCTTGACGAGAATTCATTGTGGTTATGACAGTCTCAGTTTGCACTGACTTGTCATTAAACCAAGTTTGCATTCATCATCTACTGTTTAGTTTTCAAAGACCACGCTTCGACCTTTTATATACTTCGCCTAGCTTCGTCAGCTCTCTCCTTCGCGTACTCACGTATTACCTATATGCTCCGTGCGCTCAGTCGGTCGCTTCCTTGCTATGCTCGCATCTAAAATGTCTCAGAACGCTTGTGTTATTCAAGGTTCTGCTCTAGCCTCTCGGCCAGAAATTACATCTTACCATGTCCCTCGCTCTGTTTCAAGTGCAAGTTTTTGGTAATTTAAATTTTTTCTTCATCGCCTTCAGGGGGCGACAAAAGCTATTTTATCACTTTAGGTTAGCTACAAGCAAGTGGTAATTTTTCTCTGTCACCTTGCAGCGACATTTGTTAGTTTAGCATGGCTAATATTGTTTTGCAAGAAAAATATGTTTACTAAAGCACTTTTTTAGAATAGGGCATAAAAAATGAGTCAGAGAACTTTCCCTGACTCATTTAGATTAAGTTGCGTCGGCCAGTTGTCTGATGGGCGGATGCTCAAGATATGTGACCTTTGTATTTCGTTGAGCTTCCCAATTGAAGGCCCATTCGTTTCGGAAAAGTACTACAAAATTATCATCATCGTCTTTTAAAACTAAATTATCTACCGTCTTTAAAGATTTGGGAGTCAAATTTTCTCCGGTTGCCCAGCGGGCAATGTTGAAGGGTAGGTAGTCTAAACTAATATCAACACCATATTCATGGGTAAGTCTATACTGCAGCACCTCAAATTGAAGTATACCCACTGCTCCTATGATGGGTGATTCTAAGCCAATATCGGGGGAGCGAAACTTCTGTACGGCTCCTTCCTCCGTTAGCTGTTCTATACCCTTGACAAATTGTTTACGTTTCATAGCATCCCTAAGGTGCACTCTGGCAAACATTTCGGGCTGAAACTTGGGAATTGCTTCATAGGCAAAACTGCTTTTCTCCGTTATTGTATCTCCAATTCGAAAAATACCTGGATCAAAGATACCAATGATGTCCCCAGGATAAGCTTCATCTATGGTGGTGGCATCTTGGGCCATAAATTGTTTAGATTGAGATAACCTAATACTTTTGCCTGTAGGAACATGTTTAACCACCATACCCCTTTGGAAAATACCTGAACATATTCGAACAAAGGCAATCCTATCCCTGTGAGACGGATCCATATTAGCTTGAATTTTAAAAACAAAGCCTGAGAACTCAGGATGCTCCGGTTGTATAACACCAATATTGGATGTTTTTTCATGGGGTTGCGGGGCCAGTTCAATAAATGTTTCTAAAAAAGCACCTACCCCGAAATTAGTTAACGCACTACCAAAGAAGACGGGTGTCAATTCCCCCCTGTGTACCATTTCTTGGTCAAAGGCGTCTCCAGCCATATCTAACAGCTCTAAATCTTCTTTCAATAGATTATAAATCGGTTCACTCATAGCATCCACAATGGCAGGATCAGCTAAATCCCCTACACTGGTAGGTACAATTGTCGAACCATGTCCTGTACCAGAAAAAAGTTCTATTTTAGAAGTAGCACGCTCGTAGATTCCTGTAAATTCCCGTCCCCTACCAATTGGCCAATTCATAGGATAGGATTTGATATCCAGTACCTTTTCTATTTCATCTAGTAAATCTAATGGCTCTCTGCCATGTCTATCCATTTTATTTATAAAGGTGAAGATAGGGATACCCCTTTTACGGCAGACATGAAATAATTTTTTTGTTTGTTCCTCTACACCTTTAGCGGCATCAATTAACATGACGGCACTGTCTGCTGCCATTAGGGTACGATAGGTATCTTCACTAAAATCCTGGTGACCCGGTGTATCTAATATGTTAATTTTGTGTCCCATATATTCAAATTGCAATACACTTGAAGTTACCGAAATGCCACGTTGTTTCTCTAACTCCATCCAATCTGATACCGCATGTTGCTTGGCTTTACGGGATTTTACCGTTCCAGCCAGACGTACTGCACCTCCATAAAGCAGGAGTTTCTCGGTCAAGGTTGTCTTACCTGCATCAGGGTGAGATATGATTGCGAAGGTTCTTCTTCTTGTAATTTCATTAATTGTCTGGCTCATGCCGAAAAAAATATCCCCCGTTCTTCTTTATTAATATTTAAACTGTAATTGCTATTTTTGCTAACATGATATTATACCATTCTTGACGCAAAAGATAATCCGAACATATTATATATTATAAGGAAAACTAGCTTACAGCAAGAATTATCGTATATTATACAAAATATAGGCACTAGAAAAATAATAAAAACCGCCTGTATCGGCGGTTTTAAACTATTTCTTGTCAACGGCCAGAATAATAAAAGGAAGGGATAGAATATAACCCATCCATAATAATTGTGAGTACTCCATAGTTCCACCTCCTTATGATACTTCGTTGCCGTACTTTTATTTTTTTATTTCGCTCTTTTTCTCACTTTTTCCTCTATAGATTTTGAGGATTAATTAACTTTTTTAAAAAATCTAAAAATAAAACCGCCCTCAGGCGGTTACATTAGTATATTCTTTTATTTATCTATTGCTAAAACTACAAAAGGAAGGGTAAAAATGTATATGAACATTAGAATTGCTGCTAAATCCAATCCATTCACCTCCTTATGTTTGCTATTATTTCGTTGACTAATTCGTCTCTTATTACTAATTTCCCTTCTGATTTTTCAAAATTTACAGAATATATTTGCCATTTACTCTTTTGTCCTTAAAATAATACGTGCTTATACTAAAAGATATTCGAACAAAAAAGTGATGGTTCTGTTTCTTAAAGAACCATCACTTAACTCTCAATATTTGATTCTAAAAATAGTTTAACCCTTATCCATATCATCCTGTTATCAGGAACATTAGTTACATAACCTATTGGAATATCAGGATTAGTTAATATCATTTATATTATAAGGTGTCTCCTGATACACGTAATAATTAAGCCAGTTTGAAAATAGCAGGTTAGCATGTCCCCGCCATTTAACAACGGGAGGGTTTTGCGGGTTATCCTGGTAATAGTAGTTCTTTGGTATAGCAATGTTTATACCTTTGCTGATATCCCTCTCATATTCCAACTTTAATGTTTGTGGGTCATATTCTGAATGACCTGTAACAAAAAACATTCGCCTGTTCTTTGTCGCCACCAGGTAAATTCCTGATTCCTCAGACTCTGCTAATATCTCCAGTCCGGGATTTTCAACTATGTCCTCCCCCTTTATCTCGGTGTAGCGAGAATGGGGTACAAAGAATTCATCATCAAAGCCCCTGAGTAGTTTAACATTCTTTTGATTTACCCGGTGACTAAAGACTCCAAACATTTTTTCCGGCAGCTTATACTTTGGTACTCCAAAGTGATAATACAATCCAGCCTGGGCTGCCCAGCAAATATAAAAGGTAGAGGTTACATGATGCTTTGACCATTCCATAATCTCTTGAAGTTCTTGCCAATAGTCAACCTGCTCAAAATCTATGTGTTCTACCGGTGCACCTGTTATTACTAAACCATCGAATTTTTGCTCTTTGACTTGGTCAAAGGTCTTATAAAAATGAGCCATATGCTCCAGGGGTGTATTTCTAGAAATATGGGTCCGGGTATGGAGAAGTTCTACCTCCACTTGGAGTGGCGTATTTCCCAAAAGTCTTAGCAATTGAGTTTCCGTTGTTATTTTTGTGGGCATAAGGTTCAATATGGCAATCCTTAAAGCCCGAATATCCTGATGAACAGCCCTAGTCTCGGTCATAACAAAAATATTTTCCCCGGTTAATATATCATTAGCGGGAAGGTTATCTGGAATTTTTATGGGCATAATTTATCTCCTTTTCTACTGTAGCCTTAAGCCCTTAATGCCTGGTCCAAGTCCTCCAATAAATCCTTAACACTCTCTAACCCGATGGACAATCGTACCAGTTCAGGAGAAACTCCTGCCTTACGCTGTGCTTCTTCAGAAAGCTGACTGTGTGTAGTGGAGGCCGGGTGAATTACTAAAGATTTGGCATCCCCCACATTGGCTAAATGAGAGAATATTTTTAAGCTATCAATAAACCTTCTCCCTTCGGCCACCCCGCCTTTTATGCCAAAGGTTAGAATTGCCCCCGCACCCTTTGCTAGATACTTACTGGCCAGGCTGTGGGATGGATGGTTAGACAGTCCAGGGTAGGAAACCCAACTTACCTTAGGGTGATTTGCCAGAAATTCAGCCACCTTCTGAGCGTTAGTTACATGTCTATCCATTCTTAGAGCCAGAGTTTCTATGCCCTGCAGTAATAAGAAGGAATTAAAGGGGCTGATACATGCACCAAAATCCCTGAGTAGCTGAACCCTGGCCCTAACAATATAGGCAGCTGCACCCACATCTTTAGTGTAAGTTATTCCGTGATAACTGGGATCTGGGCTGGTCAGTCCCGGAAATTTATTATTTTGTGTCCAGTCAAATTTACCTGAGTCGATAATGACTCCTCCGATACTATTACCGTGACCACCTATAAATTTAGTAGTAGAGTGAATAACTATATCTGCCCCGTATTCTAAGGGTCGGCAAAGATATGGTGTGGCAAAGGTACCATCAATTATCAAGGGAATTCCTGCTTCATGGGCAATGGCGCTTACCGCCTCAATATCCAATACATCGCACTTGGGGTTGCCTATAATCTCTGCAAAAACGGCCTTGGTTTTGTCATTGATTGCCTTTTTAAATTCGTCTGGATTTTCAGGATTAACAAACTTAACCTTGATGCCTAATCTGGAGAAAGTATGGGTAAAGAGGTTCACCGTGCCGCCATAAAGATTAGTTGAGGATACTATTTCATCTCCAGCAGCTGCAATGTTTAAAACTGCAGCTGTGATGGCAGCATGGCCAGAGGCAAAGGCTAATGCTCCAACCCCTCCTTCAAGGGCAGCCAATCTCTTCTCTAGAATATCAGTGGTTGGGTTATCAATGCGTGTATAAATATGTCCTTCTTCTCTCAACCCAAATAAGTTAGCCGCATGTTCGGAATCCTTGAAAACATACGAAGTAGTCTGATAAATGGGAACAGCCCTGGATAGGGTTTCACTATCTGGGTTATGCCCGGCATGTAGCGCCAAGGTCTCAAATCCTAATTTTTCATTACTCATAAGATATTCCTCCTTCTTAAGATAAAAAATAAAAACCCCTTCACAGATGAAGGGGTGCTTTAAACCGTCCTCTCTCATCTGCCAGGACTATGTCCTGAAGGAATTAGCACCTTGTCAGCTTAAGCTGACCGGTTGCCGGGTTTCATAGGGCCTTTCCCTCCACCACTCTGGATAAGAGTAATTGCTATTCAATTCTATGGCTATTATTATATTTTCCCTAAATAACAGTGTCAATACTTAATATAAATTAAGCATTCCGGATTCTGGCTTATCCTTATCTCTTAGAATATCGGTTTTAGTCATATAATCCACAATTTGAAGTTTTCCAATCACCAAATTAATATCCGTTAAATAACCACACACTAAATTGCCATGTTTTTTAGTCCTGGTTATAACTGTCTCCTCGTTCACTTCAGAAGATTTACATCCAACTACAATGACACTCTGAAGCCTTTCCGGCTGGTCTGGCATGTCAGGAATCATATATAGATTTTCAAATACAATCTTCAAAGAGGCCAATACCTTGTTTAAAACACCTGAATGTTGACCTAAAAGGGAGCCAAAAACATTCATCAAAACCACTCCCCTATCATTTAACTTTGCAGAAACCAATTGAAAAAATTCCACCGTTGCTAAATGAAAGGGAATGGTTTTTGAAAGAAAGGCATCCATTAATATCAAGTCATAATTGCTTTGTTCCTGTTCCATTAGTTCTCTGCCATCACCTATGGAGACTGCTAGTCTTTTGTCCTCGGGCAATTTAAAATAGTTCCTGGCTACCTGCTCTACCACCGGGTCGATCTCCAAGACCTTAAGGGTTTTAATGTCTTGATAGATATCTAAGAACTGCCTTGGTACTACCCCTCCTCCTAAACCAACCATTAAAACACTCTTAATGGACGGGTTAAACAAATGCCCCAAATGGCAATAGCCCGCATAGGGGGGGGAATTGTCCCTATGTTCCCCTAGGGACATATAGCTTTGATAAAAATGCTCCGGAAATTGAAGGTTGGGGCACTGCCTGTCATCCAAAAACACTAAATACCTCCGACCCCTTTTATCAATTACCTGCAGATTATTAAATGAAGTGCGGCATTCAAAGACAACCCTACCACGGATCAGGGGCAACAATCCATTCTTAATTAGCACCCTTAACCGGGTGGGTAAAAATAGATATATTCTTCTTAACATTAAGGGATTTATTAAATTCACTCTATTCCACCGCTGGATCACAGTTTTGTCGCCTGCTTAGATTTTTCTTTAGCAATAGCTGTAATTTGCCTAGATTAACTAAGGCTTTAAGATATAAGGGTTCAGCCAGATTCCAAAAAAGATACATCCCCTTATTTAGAACCATATCATACTCCCCGATGAATTCCACTACCTCCGGGTTAAAACCCCGCTTAAACTTATACATACCATATAAGGTACTGTTTGGATTAAAATCGCTTGCTACTCCAAGGAAGTCATAAATCTTGCAGCCACACTGATGGGCCCAGGCTATGGCTGTCCATTGGAGTAAGTAGTTTGGCATTACTTCTCTGTAATTGTCACTGGAGGCACCATATAAGTACCAAGCCTTTGGCCCATGGGCTATCACCAGTACTCCCGAGATATATCTACCATTATAGGAGGCTAATAACAGCTTGCCCTTCCCTCCTTCTATCAAATGGCGATAAAGCTCCTCAAAATAGGAGAGTGCCCTGACACCAAAATTATCCCTGCGGCAGGTTTCTTCCAATAACTCATAGAAAATCGGAATATCTTCAATGGTCCCTTCTTTTATGGTAACGCCCTTTTTCTGGGCAAGCCTAATATTGTAGCGGGTTTTAGATGAAAAGCCCTCAAAGATTTCATCTAAACTTTTCTCAAGGTTCAAACGACATACATGCTTTGGCTGTAGGCCACTAAAATTGCCTCTGATTCTGCTACTTTTATAACCTTTAGCTTTTAGATACCCCTTCAATACCGGAGCAGGACCATAGATATCGGGATCAAACTTGACAAAAATAGCCCTTTCCCTCTTGGCCAGGACCTTTATTTCATTCATAAAGGATTCAAACACCCGTTCATCCTCAAAGTTATCCAGCAGGGGCCCCCTGGGAATATACAAAAAGGAAAAGTTGCTAAAGGGTAGCTTCTTTTTTAAAATTGATGCAGCTCCCTTGACAGCCTCGCCCTTGTAAAACAACAGCCTAAATGGCACCCAGCCCGTTTTTTCCTTTAAATTTCCCCAGGTATAGGTCTGCATAAAATCACACTGGGGATATTCTTTTATGATATCGTCAAAATGTTCTCGCTGTTCTTGAGTTACTTCCACTACCTTGTACATGACTATCCCCTCTATCTTTGAAATAGGCATCTAGCAATCTTGCTGCAACTGCAAGGAGGCTAAATAATAGATTTTGGAGTTTTTTAAACTGTTCCTTAATTTCATCTGAATGGCACCAGCCGCTATCTCCCAATCACATAAGGGCTTCACCTGTTTATAAATAGTTTGTGTGGTTTCATGCCCCTTACCTGCTATGATTACCTGGTCACCACTATCAGCCATAGCAATTGCTTCTTTTATGGCTTCTGCCCTGTCCAAAATGATTATATAGTCTAAGCCTTCTCTTCTTCCAGCCTCTAACAATCCCTTTTCTATTTGTTGGACAACCTCTAAGGGTTCCTCGGAATATAGGTTGTCCATGGTAACTATTGTAAAGTCCGCAAGCATGCCTGCTATATAGCCCATAATTTGTCTCTTAGTTTTATCCTTGCCGCCTTCACAGCCGAAGACTATGATACGTTTGGTTTCAGGTATTTTGGGAGCAAAGGTAAGAATGTTTTTAAGTCCGTCTGGATTATGGGCAAAGTCTACAATTACCTCGAAATCTTGTCCTTCATCAACACGCTGGCATCTGCCCGGCACCCTCTGTACCTCTGCCAGGGCAGACTGTACCCCTTCGAATTGGTAATTCCTGCCCCAGGCATAGGCAATTGCCGATAATGCGTTATAAATATTAAATAGTCCGGGTAGTTTTAAAAAAAACTTATATTTTTTGCCACCCACCTTAATTTCAAATGACGATCCATTAGATTTTAATTCAATATTTGATGCCCTTATATCACTGGGACCATAAATACTGTAACTAAGAACCGGTACGGCAGCTTTGCTGACTATAAAATCGTAACTGGCATCATCGGCGTTGGCCACTGCAAACTTTAGACGTGATTTTGCCTCCCTATCTCGACCCAGATATTCAAATAATAAAGCCTTTGACTCCAAGTAACTCTGATAATTCCTGTGAAAGTCAAAATGATCATGGGTAACGTTTGATATAATTCCAACATCAAAATCACAGGCAATCACCCTATTCTGGGCCAAACCATGGGAGGATACCTCCATCACCACTGCCTTGGTACCAGACTTAACCATTTCACTTAATAATTTATTTAAATTTATGGAATCGGGAGTAGTATGTTTGGAGGGAAAAATTAAATTGCCATACCGACAATTAATTGTACCAATCCTCCCGGCATTTTGGCCAAATTGGTTTAGTATTGATTCAATGAAGAAAGTAGTGGTGGTCTTGCCATTGGTTCCTGTAACACCAATAACTTCGACTTCCCTTGAAGGATAACCGTGAAAGGCATGGCTAAGTAGAGCCTGGGCCTGCCGGGCATCTCGCACTAGGATTTTAGTGCAATCAACATCAATATCTCTTTCCACCACCAAAGCCGCTGCACCTTTATCTATGGCCTGGGAGGCATAATCATGCCCATCAACCTTTAATCCTGGAACACAGATAAACAGTGAGCCAGGGACAATATTTCCAGTGTGATTGGCAATAGCTGTAATATCTTTAGCGGAATTACCCATTAATTGATAGCTAGATAACCCCTTGAGGAGCTTTAATAATTGCAAATATTTCACCTATTTCCTCTATCTATCTTAATGCTAACCATTGAGTTGTATTTATATTCTACTGACTTAGACTATTGATATCAGCAATATCCCGTTTTATAGCCTTTTATCCCTGTTTGTCCCCATTAATTAAATTTAATGCTGTTTTTTCTAAGTTTTTCTTCCAAATGATATTGCATATTCCCAAATCTGTTGATAAAATTGTTTTCGTGTGTTGACTAATTACGTTAGGACCGGAGGAAAGAGTCATTGAAAAATTCCTTTAAATTAACTGGCGAGGCTGCTGAAACCCTTGCAGAAACCTATGGAACCCCACTGTTGGTTCTATCCTTGGATCAGGTGGAGGAGAATTATAAATTTTTGCGCAAGCAGCTTCCCGGTGTAAAACTGTTCTACGCCGTAAAGGCAAACCCCGATCCAAATTTAGTAAAAAGATTGGTCGAGTTGGGCTCATGCTTTGACGTAGCTTCAGATGGAGAAATTATAGACTTAAAGGATATGGGCATTGCTCCAGAACGAATAGTCTACGCTAACCCTGTGAAAACTTCAATAGGACTCACAACAGCCAAGGGTGCCGGAGTTAAGCAGCTTACCTTTGACAGTGAGGGTGAATTAAATAGGATCGTCAAAATCATGCCCGAGGCATCAGTATTATTAAGAATCCGCATAGACAACAAGGATTCCCTGGTGGATCTTAACAAGAAATTTGGCGTTGCTCCGGAAGAAGCCCTGGATCTATTATTATCGGCTAAAGCCAAGGGCTTAGATGTGGCAGGCCTATGTTTTCATGTAGGAAGCCAAAATACCTGTTCGGACGCTTACCTCAAGGCCCTAGCAATTTCCCGTTCAATTTTTGATGAGGCTGCTCAAAGGGGTATAATGCTTAGAATTCTTGATATTGGCGGAGGATTTCCCATCCCCTCGGTGGATGACAATTTTGATATATTTTCTATGACCAGGCAAATTCAAACTGAGCTAAACAGACTTTTCCCTGATACAGAAATTTGGGCTGAACCAGGTAGGTTTATCTGTGGTACCGCCGTAAATCTAATTACCAAGGTAATTGGTGCCCAGGTGAGAAGCGGTCA
The DNA here is from genome assembly GCF_030577015.1 of Desulforamulus aquiferis. NCBI lineage: Bacteria > Bacillati > Bacillota > Clostridia > Eubacteriales > Peptococcaceae > Desulforamulus > Desulforamulus aquiferis. Next base: position 10,527 of record NZ_JARPTC010000003.1, read on the forward strand.
GCAATGGTATTTCCTGGATGAAGGCATTTACGGCACCTTCTCTGGAGCTTTATTTGATCACTGGAAATACGAAATGGAAACCTTTAAGGATGGCCCTGAAATAAATGCTACCATTGCCGGCCCAAGTTGTGACTCCCTAGATGTTGTCTTCCAAAACCATAATACTGTGGCACTGGATATAGATGATTTAATTTTAGTACCTAATTGCGGCGCCTACTCTTCTGCTTCGGCCACCACCTTTAACGGCTTTGCCAAGGCTCCAACTGTCATTTGGGAGGATATCGTTGAAACCCTGCCCTGTAAATTAATGGCAGCAAGTTAAAGATTTTTTTATAAAAATTCAAAAACCAATAAATTAAATGAAACATCCGGTACCCTCAATAGGTGCCGGATGTTTTCCCATCAAAGTACACTATTCTATTTAGAAGGGACTACTTCACTCCGTGGTACCTTTTTACCTCTAGTTTTAGAGGTTAGTTTAGGCCATTTAAAAACAGGACATAACCGATTATATATCCATTTAGATTCTTTAGTAAGCAGAGGCCCAGTAATTGCAAGTATTAATACATATAAGGCCGCAAAGGATTGGACTGCCGGTAACAAGCCTCCTGCCTTGGCAAGATTAGCCAGAATAATAGAAAACTCACCCCGCGAAACAATTGTCAGCCCTACATTAGTACGACCCATTGGTGAAAGGCCTGCGGACTTTCCTGCCAGCAGTCCTGCCGCAAAATTGCCTAGTATTGTAACCACCACTGCTATCAGGGCGGGCCAAACTGCACCTCCCAAACCCAAGGGATCAATACTCAAGCCAAAGCTAAAGAAAAACATGGCTCCAAAGAAGTCCCTAAAGGGGACCACTAAATGCTCTATTCTATCTAGGTGCTCAGTTTCTGCTAGAACTAATCCCACCAATAAGGCTCCAATGGCTTCAGCCACATGAATAGTCTCGGAAAAGCCTGCTACGAAAATCAAGGCACCAAATACAGCCAGCATAAAGACTTCATCAGAGGGAATATTAAGCCAACGGTTCAAGTGTTTTACCAACCTGCGGCCCAGCAACAGCACTCCCACCATAAAGCCCAGGGCCACTGCTGCAGATTTTAGAACGCCCGGTGTAGATGTTGCCCCGGTCAACACCAGACCGGAGACAATTGACAGATATATGGCCACAAACACGTCCTGATACATCATCAGGCCAAGTATCATTTCCGTCTCAGGCCTGGCGGCCCTTTTTAGGTCTACCAAAACCTTGGCCACAATGGCACTGGAAGATATACAAATAATCCCTGCAACCACAAGTATCTCACGGGGTGGCCAACCCCAGAGCCAGGGTAGTAATAAGCCCAGGGAAAAGTTAATCAACATATAAATGGTTCCACCAATAAAAATAGAACGACCGGCCTTTAATAGGCGGCCCACGGAAAATTCTAGACCCAGGTAAAAAAGAAGAAAGATTACCCCTAGTCTTCCCATAAAATCAATCAGAGGAGCGCTGGCGATAAATCTAAAATCAAAGACCCCTATCTGTGGAGCATGTGGTCCAACTATTATACCGGCGACGATTAATATAGGAACAATTGAAAATTTCAATCGGTTAGCCAGATGTCCTGCCACCGTAATAATTCCCAGGGCAAGCCCGACCTCTAGTATTACATAACTCATTCCTATAGACTCCCCTGCTTAATGAGGCGTTTACAAGCTTTCACCTGCTCCCTTTCCCCTAACAGAACAAGGATATAACCTTCCTTAACCTTTTGGTCCGGACCTGGATTTATAAGACGTTCCTGATTCTTTTTCACCATAGCTATAATTGTTGCACCGGTACTTTTTCGGACATGCAAATCCCCAATGGATACACCAATGGCTTTATAATCTGGTTCTACCTTATACCACTCAATGACCATCTCATCAAATTCCACATCCACTGCTTCCAGGGCCTTAGGAATATAGGCCATGCCACCAATAATACCGGCTACCCTACGGGCCTCGGTATCATCTAAGGTGACCATGGATATGCTCTCATCCGGATCCTCATTATCATAGTGATATATTTCTCGGCGACCATCATCATGTACAATGACCACTAGCTTATCTCCACTTCTGGCTTCTATTTGAAATTTTCTTCCAATGCCCGGCAAATCAGACTCACGTATGGTTGTCATTAATTATTCCCCTTCTCCCATATATAATTTAACCCAGTAGTTCTTTAACAATATTACTTACTAATTTTCCATCAGCCTTACCTTTCACCTTTGGCATAAGGGCACCCATGACTTTTCCCATATCCTTTGGTCCCTGGGCTCCTGTTTGTTGAACTACTTCCTTAACAATTTCCCTGACTTGTTCCTCTGATAGTTGTTCCGGCATATATACCAAAAGGATCTCTATTTCCCTTTCTAGCTTTTCCACCTCATCTGGGCGTTCGGCCTTTTTATACTCCACCATGGCATCACGCCTTAGCTTAATCTCTTTAGCAACCACCGAGATTACATCTTCTTCGCTCAGTTCCCTCTTCTCATTAATTTCAACATTTTTGATAGCAGCATTGACCATTCTGATGGTATCCACCTTTAGTTTATCCTTAGCTTTCATAGCCTGTTTCATATCTTCCATTAACCGTGCCTTCATTTTGAATCATCCCTTCTTAATCTAGTCGAGCATAATTATATCATTTTAAGGAAACCAATTCCAGTTGGAGTAATCTCTATAAAACCCGTACAGCTGACAAAGAAAAAACCGGCCCATGGCCGGTGCTATGACTATCTCTATTGTAAAATTACCAGTTGCAGAAGGAACACGATTCCCACCAAGGCGGAGAAGCTAATCAATTCAATTATCGGGCTAATGGAAAATATTGATAATAAGCTGGATATTGCTCTGATCATGACGCACACCTCCTAAATAATTAGTTAGAGTTATTTTTTATAATATTCAGCAAATAAATGATTTTTCCTTTTTGGTTAGGGAATATAAATTATTCCTCTAAAATATTAGACTCAATCCAGTTCCTAAGGGTGGGGTTAATTTTAAATACGCCGTCACTACCATTGGTTCCTTGTTCCTCTAAAGCATTCATCATCATTTCCAACGGTGGTTGTTTTTCCAGATAATCGCATTTAGTCATAAAGGGGGTAAATTTATAAAGTGCTAGCTTTGGTTTTGCTTCCCAAACGTCTATCACAAAGGTATAGCCCTTTTCCTTTTTCTTAAAATCATTATTCAAATCGTAGTCCCAGTCGATAAGTGCTTTAATAATTGGTACAGCCATAGAGTAAATCTCCTTCCTAACATAAGAATAATTATGTCTATTATTTTCCACATAATAATTTTAATTCCTTCAATATTTATTATACAAAGGTTAAAAGACATCTTATTTTACTAACACTTCGGGAATACTACTGCTAATAAGGATTTCAAGGAGGCTGTTGCATGGCTGAGCAACAAAAGGTATATAGTATCGACCAAGAAATAATTTTAAAAAACACTGAAATATTTGTAGATATCGCCAAAATAATAGGTAAGCTATTAAAGAAGAATTTAGCCAGTTTTTCTTTTAGCGGAACAGAGTCAACTATTTCCTTCGTTTCATCTCCTGAAGTTTCAGGTGCCTTTACCCATTACTCCCCTCAGACAGTGCAATCGGTAACGGAAGAAGTGGTGGATCTTACCTTAGGCTTACTGGCAAATGAAGAACAGGCTTTGCTAACCGCTGCCCAGAATGAAGGTAATACTGCCAACCTACTGTTACAGAAAAAGATTGACGCAGTAAAAGAAAACATTGCCCTGGACAAACTACAGAATGCCTACTATTTTTACCGTACCACCATAGGTAATGTTTTAGAGCAATTTCTGGCACAAAGAATTGTGAAACCACCTACGGACAACTTTCCTGCCCAAAATACCATTCAGGTCAAGCTTACAGCCAGGGATAATCTTGATAGTTCTTTCAGACAGTCGGTAACCTTTGAATTATATGAGGAACAGTTGGATGAAATCATTAAAATCATAGCTGATATAAAAAAGGACTTTCATCCTGAACAAAACAATTAACCCCAAATGAACTGTACCCCAATTGTTAGACACAACTAACGATTGGGGTCAATTTGTGAAGGGGTTACCCTATTATAAAATATTTATATTTCTTTTCTCCCCATTGAGCAAATTATTATTCAAAATTAATTCTTGATATAGTCCCTCTAATTTTCGAGCACAGGACCCTGCAGATATATCATTAGCATTGATTCTGGCACGCTTCCCCATTTGTCGTTGTAAAAGGGGCTTTTCAATTATCTCCAAAATACCCTTAACAAAGGCTTCTTCCTCATGTGGTACCAAGAGACCGTCATCCTGGTGGCAAACCATGTTCGCTACCCCGAAGGCATTGACTGCCACAGTGGGAAGACCGGCTGCCTTAGCCTCGGCGATAACAATACCCTGGGTTTCTGTTAAAGAGCTAAATACAAATAAATCAGCCCCGCAGAAGGTTTTCACTAAATCCTCCCTTGATAGGGGTCCGGTAAATATCACCCGGTTAGCTAGAGCCTTTTTGATACAATAGTCCTTAAGGTTTTCTGTCTCCGGCCCTGTACCAACAAGAACCAACCTAAATCCTATGTTGCTTTCATTAATTAACCTTTGCAAACAATTTATTAAGAAGTAGATATTTTTTTCTTTACCCATCCTGCCCACAAATAGCAAGATAGTGTCTTCCGGCTCAATATTATATACGCGCCTCAGCCATGTTTTATCTTGGTTTTGAAATTCTTCAATATTTATTCCTGTAGGTAACCAGCTTATCTTTGTTTTTACCCCCATACTCTCAATGTGTTTCCCAATGATTTGGGTAGGGGTAATTACTAAGTCACACCTATTACTAAATTCTGTGCACCATTTTTTTGTAATGTCCTTGCTAATCCCCCTGCAGATGGGCACATAGTGTGTATATTGGTCATACAAGGTGTGATAGGTAAATACTAAAGGCACCTTGAGCTTCCGGGCCAATTTTGCTCCAACTCTACCTAGGATAAAGGGAGAATGAACATGCACTATATCTAATGGGTTCTGTTCTAAATATTTATTTAATCCAGGCGAAAAAGGAATTGCTAAGTAAAAATTATCATGGGCAAGGGAGCGTATAGAAGGAAACCGATATATATTTGCTTCTGATGCTACTCCTGGGTAATCAGGAGCAAATATATACACCTGGTGACCTAGTTTCTTTAATTCCTTTGAAAAAGTTTCAATTGACCTTACCACACCACTAACATATGGTAGGTAACTATCTGCGAATAGACCGATTTTCATAAATACACTCCTCATCAATCTGTTAGCTTAAGTATTAACAAGGTAGTACTAATCTAATCAGTGTCTATTATTTATTCTAATGCCTGGGTTTTTTTTGTACTATTTGTATACCATTTAAAATGGCGGCAACAACCTGAGCCCGCCCAGCAATCTGTTCCATGGCAACCTTTGTATAAATACCGCCTTCATCTGTAACAACATATCTCGTGGGTAAATTGTTTAAGGCAATGGCCATGGTATCCAGCCTACATCTTGAACAGGTGCAAATATCCGGGTTGCTGTTAGCATAATTTTGTATAACATCATCTAACATTTGCTCAACAGCCAGCTCTATATAGTTTTTAATCAAAGGAATTCCCTCCTTTCAGCCTTAATTGTTACTAATTAATCTCCAAAGGAAATACCTATTTTTCTAGCAGCCTTAACAAGATCACCTTCCACATTCACATTGCGAATGCCCTTAGCCACCTCTGAAAGGGGTACGGGAACAATATTTTCACCCTCAAGGCTAACCACATTATCAAACTGACCTGCAGCAGCTAAATCAATGGCCGCCACACCATAGCGAGTGGCTAAAATACGATCAAAGGGTGTTGGACTTCCTCCCCTCTGAAGGTGACCTAAAACAGTTACCCTGGACTCAATTCCTGTTAGTTTTTCCAATTGTTGGGCTACAACATTGCCGATTCCCCCCAGGCGAATGGGATCGGTGCTTTCCTCAACAAGCTTTTGAACCACCATATCCCCATCCGATGGCCTGGCACCCTCAGCCACAACAACAAGACTAAATCTTCTATTTTTGCTAAGTCTATCCCTAAGCTTGTTGACAATCTTTTCATAGGAAAAGGGTATTTCAGGGATCAGTATAACGTCTGCTCCGCCTGCCACACCTGAATATAAGGCAATATGTCCGGCATAACGTCCCATAACCTCTAAAACAATTACCCGGTGATGGGCCTCTGCAGTGGAATGAAGTCTATCCAATGCCTCTGTGGCAAAGGCATATGCAGTTTCGAAGCCGAAGGTCTGAGCCTTGCCCACTGCTAGGTCATTATCAATGGTCTTGGGACATCCTACCACCTTTAATCCCCTCTTTGACAACTCATAGGCAATGGACAAAGAACCGTCTCCACCAATGACTATCAAGGCATCAGCTTTACTGTTGATTATCTCAATACAAGTTTTAGACCGATCCTCGAACACTCCGGGAGATACTTGGTATTTAAAGGGATTATCCCTATTAGTGGTGCCCAAGATAGTGCCTCCACGATGTAAAATCCCCGAAACCTCGGCCTCTGTAAGCTGGAAATATTTTTCCTCCATTACCCCTTTAAATCCATCCCTAAAACCTATTACTTCAATATCATGTTCCCTTGTAGCAGTTTTTACAATAGCCCGTATAACTGCATTTAAACCGGGAGCATCTCCTCCACCGGTTAGCACAGCTACTCTTTTTACCAACATTAATCCCTCCAGTGAAGTCATGTTGTTTTATTCTATCACAAGTTACTAATCTATTTGGATAGGAAATAGGTCTGATGTACATTGAAATTTATTTGATACAAAAAAGCCTCCGCCCATGCCCTAAGGCTAAGCGGAAGCTTTTATTTAAGAACTAGGGATTGATTTGCTCTTTAAATACCTGCTTGCCATCCTTCATTTCGAGAATAGCAGCACCCTTAACCGGGTTGTGGTTTTCATCAAAGGTATATTTGCCTGTTACAGCCTGTACATCTTTAATGTTTGCCAGGGCATCCTTAATTTTTTCGGGTTCAGCAGTTCCGGCCTGCTCGATGGCTTTTACAAATAGAACAGCAGCGTCATAGGCTAAGGCAGCCAGAGCATCAGGAGTTTCGTTGTTATACTTTTCCTTGTACTTTTTCACAAATTCCTGCACTGCAGGGTCTTCGGAATCGGGGGAATAGTGGTTGCTAAAGTAGCAGCCATCCAGAGCTTTAGATCCAGCGATTTCAACCAGCTTGGGGGAATCCCAGCCGTCGCCGCCCATAAAGGGTACGGTAATACCAAGGTCACGACCCTGTTTTACGATTTTACCAACTTGCTCATAGTAAGCGGGAACAAATATTACGTCGGGCTTAGCAGATTTTATTTTGGTCAGGGTGGCATTGAAATCCTGGTCTTCAGTCAAGAAGGCCTCTTTAGCTACAATTTGTCCACCTTGCTCTTCAAATGCCTTAACAAAGAATTCAGCCAGACCTTTACTATATGGAGAGTTGTTCTCTACAAATACCGCTGCAGTTTTTGCACCAAGGGTATTGGTTGCAAAGGTAGCCATAACGGTACCCTGGAAGGGATCAATGAATACGGAGCGGAACAGGTAGTCACGAACATTACCGGTATTGGGGTCAACTGTCACGTCAGGGTTAGTTCCACCGGTGGTCATGGTTGGAATTTTGTTATCCATGGAAATTTGTGCAAAGCCTAGGGTGTTTCCAGAGGTGATAGCACCAAGAATCCCCACAACCTTGTCCTGGTTAATCAGTCGAGATGCAACACTGGCAGCCTCAGTAGCCTCACTCTTATTGTCAAGGCAAATAAATTCGATTTTCTTACCAAGTACACCACCGCTTGCATTTACTTCTTCAAAATATAGGTTGATACCATTCTTAGCAGAGTTTCCAAAACTGGCAACCTGTCCACTTAATTCATAGTTTCCGCCGATTTTAATAACCTCTGCCCCATTGGAATCCTGAGCCTTAGGTGCGTCACCTTGACCACCGCAACCAGCAATTAAGCTTACTACTAACAAGGCTACCAACACCATAATTAATCTACTAGACTTTTTCATCCTGTTACCCCCTGTGATTAAGTAGTTAGACAACTAATTATTTTTAATATTTAGATTTAGATAGGACTACTTCCACCTCCGTACAATAATTTTAACTCAAACTTAACACAATTGTAACCGGGTTAACCAACCACTGTCAATATAAATGTCAATCAATGGCGAGGTGCATATTTTTGTATTTTGTACAGTTTTTCAGACACATAATTATAGGTGCCTACCCATTAAAATAAGTCCCAAGGAATATAAAAGGCACGCTATTTGCGCGCCTTTTATATTATTCTGCTTGTTCCTGTAATCTGTTTATGACATTTTGAAGTTGATCCAATGACTGTCCATAGCCAGCCCAATCTCCAGACCTTAGCCTGTTCTGGGCCTCATTGTATAAACGATTAGCTTCTTCCGCCAGCTCCTTTATACTCTGTGCCGTTGGTGTAACTGGATCGGTAGGTTGTTCCGCTGTTGGTTCTTGGGTGCCAGGCGTTGGGGTAGTACCCGGGACCTGACCCACCCCTTCTCCAAAGATTCTTTGTAGAGCCTGATCCAAGGTAGGCTCCATGACAATCTTGTCACCGGAGGCAACAATTACTCGGCGCAATTCAGGCATCTTGCTCTGTTCAGACTGTAGATATAGAGGCTCTACATAGAGCAGCGAGTCATTGATGGGGATAATCAGTAAGTTACCCCTTAATACCGAGGAACCTCGCTGATCCCAAAGCGCAATTTGCTGGGATATAACCGGATCCTGATCAATTCTGGTCTCAATTTGCATAGGACCATAAACTAATTCCTGCTTAGGGAACTCATAAATCAATAACTTGCCGTAGTTTTCACCGTCTGAGCGGGCAGCCATCCAGGCGATCATGTTTTTCTTATTCTGCGGAGTAAAGGGTGTGATTAAGATATATTCTGGCTCCTGCTCACCGGGTAATACGGTAATGGTGTAATAGGCGTCCATATTGGTTTCTTCTTTACCAATCTTTTCAGTAGGCATAACCCATTTGTCTTCCTTGTTATAGAAGACCTGGGGATCTGTCATATGGTAAAGGGTATACATCCGCGCTTGGATGTTAAACAGATCTTCAGGGTACCTAATGTGTTCCTGCAAATCAGCAGGCATTTCTTCCAGGGGTTTAAAGGTGCCAGGGAATATTTTACTGTAGGTCTGAATAATAGGATCCTTGGCATCAGCTACATAAAAGTTTACATCACCATTGTAAGCATTAATAGTAAGTTTAACCGAATTTCTTATATAGTTATTTCTCCGATTATCAAAGGGCTCTGCGTAGGGATACATATTTGTTACAGTATAGGCATCCCACAACCAGACTATTTCACCCTGACTGGTAATTACCGGGTAAGGATCACCGTCGTAGCTTAAGAAAGGAGCAATTTTGGGAACCCTTTCTTTAATATTTCTATGCAGCAGCAACTGGCTATCCTTGTCAATATCACCTGTTAAGAAGAGCTTGTAATCGGTTAGGGCCAAAGAAAGTACTGCTTTACGCACAAAGGAACCTATTTTTATCCCACCATCACCCTCATAGGTTGTATAGGCATTTCCATCACCCTGGGGATAATCAAATTCCTTTGTTTTAGTGTTTACAAAAACATAGCCGTCATTGGATTCGCCATAGTAGATTTCCGGTCTGGTTACCGTTAAATCTGTTTCTGTCACTGGAGGGATGTCCTTTAGCAGAAACTGTGGCAAACCTTCCTTTGTTACCCCAGCCACCGGACTCATAGCAATACCGTAGCCATGGGTATAGATAAGCTTCTGGTTGATCCAGGTTTGGGCCTGGACACTAAGTTGATCCTGGTTCATCTCTCTGATCGCCAGCATAACCTGCCGATAACGACCGTCTATGTTGTAACGGTCAATATCGATATTTTTAAACTCATAGTAAAGACGCATTTCCTGAAGCTGACTGTAGGTTTGCTGCAGGGGACGCCAATCCCACAATCTGATGTTATCTATGGTTGCCCTGTTATCAGCAATATCCTGGGCTGTTAGGGTGCGCCCTGCGGGAAAATCCTTACGTTCTACATTTTCCAGGTTGTAGGCCATTTGTGTGTACTTAATATTATTGGCTATATAGGGAGCCTCACGGTTAAACTCATTAGGTACAACAACAAATTTCTGAATTACACTGGGATAAACGCCTCCAAGAAGTATAGATGCTACTAAAAGACCGCCAATGGCATAGGCAGTTAAGCGGAAGCGTTTTAGGAAAAGATTCACAATAATAACGATAGCAGTTAGAGCAGATAAAATGGTTAGTACTTTATAGGCTAAAAGTGTAGCATGAATATCGGCATAACCTGCACCGTATACTGCACCACCACTGGAAAATAGCAGGTTGTATTGATCTAGGCGATAGCCCCAAGACTTTAAAAGGAAGAACAGCGCAGCCAGGGCAGACAGATGGTAACGGGCAGCTTCAAAGCGAAATATCTTTGTCAAACCACCCCTGGCAGAATCTGTAACCAAGTAAACAATGGCCACAAAAAAAGCATTCATAATAATGGCCAAAGCAAGCAGCCTATAGATCAACTGATAAAAGGGTAAATCAAAAACGAAAAAGCCTATATCCTTATTAAAGATGGGATCTGCAGTACCAAATGCTGTTTTATTCAGATATTTTAGAACATTAATCCACTCACCTGATACGGTACTGCTGTACAAAAAGCCCATAACCAGTGCAATGGCCGTAAACACCGCGGTAAGACGACCAGGTGTAATATGCTCCCGCCAATTAAACTGATTAATTGTAACGACATTATCATCTTCATCCTGAGCAAAGGGACGGAATGGCTTGGCAGCTTTAACTGCCTGCATAACAGATTTCCTGGTCAGCATCAAATTCAATAAAACTAATCCAAAAAATACCAGCCCAATTAAAATCCTTAGCCCGTACTCTGAAAGCAGCATGGTTACAAAAATATTACTATAATTAACAGTATTAAACCATAACCAGTCCAGATATAGTCCAGCACCCCAGCCTATTAGAGAAAGCATTACTGTTACTGCAACTATAAACAATGCAAGGGAAAACTGCGGACTTTTGTTCAAACACAACACCTCCTGCTATAAATTCTTTTTACATCGGCTTACTACCTTTCATCTGGTCGTCTGACTCTTTTCTAAGCTTGGCCTCACATAGCTGACAAAAAGACACAGATTTTTTTGGCTTTGGGATAAAATCATCCTCATCGTCCCATAAACCCTTGGATGACTCCTCCTCAATAACCCGACCGCACATGATGCAGCGTGGACCTTTCTTCTCTTGAGTTTCCATTCTGCCACCCCCAAAAGTTACGCCCGTTCAAGGCTAATTAGGTATTATTTCTTCTAGGATGACGGAATTCCTGCTCGTTTGTGAAACAATCCACTCAACAACTTATATTATACTATAAAGTTGCCTTTTGTAAAATATAAAAGGCGGGGGACTCCCGCCTTTCCTACTTTTCTAGGGCTAATTTAACCAATCTATCCACTAAGTCTGGAAATTCTATTCCCATATACCTTGCGGCATCGGGAAACAGGCTTGTATTAGTCATCCCTGGTAAGGTATTAATCTCCAGGGCGTAGATAGTCTCTCCGGCAATAATGAAATCAACCCTGCCTAAACCTTGGCAGCCCACTGCCAAATAAGCCTTTACCGCCAGTTCTTTAATCTGCTCCTGTATTTCCTCCGGCAGTCTTGGTGGGATAATATGATCACTCATACCAGGGGTATATTTTGCCTGATAATCATAGATACCTGTTACCGAGGTAATCTCAATTAGTGAGAGAGGCATGGGCTCTTTATTACCGAGCACCGAGGCTGTTACTTCCACTCCAGAGACAAAGGTTTCTATTAATACGTCATTATCATATTCCATGGCTGACTGAATAGCTGGACCCATTTCTTCTATCCTGTGCACAAAGGCAATGCCTATGGTAGATCCCTGGGTATTGGCTTTTACTACGGCAGGAATACCTACATACTCCACCACCTGAAGGGCAATTTCCTCAAATCCCTTGTGAGCGATATCCCCTTTGGTTACCACTGTGAATTTGGGGGTTGGAATTCCCTCCATGTTAAATATTTTTTTGGTGGCAATCTTATTAATGGCCAGGGCACTGGCCAGTACACCACTACCTGTATAGGGTAGGTCTAGCATTTCCAACAAGCCTTGAATAGTCCCGTCCTCACCGTATTTTCCATGCAGAGCCAGAAAAGCCAGTTCAATCTTATTTCCCTTTAATTGTTCAACCAGATCCATTCCCACATCTATTTTTACGACGTCTGTATAGCCGGCTGCCAGCAATGCCTCATAAACGGCTGCCCCGCTTCTGAGGGATACCTCCCGCTCAGCAGAGCGTCCCCCGCACAAAACACCAATTCGCAAAATTTTATTAACACCTCCTGAAATTCCTAGACTAATACATTTTATTATATTCTTAGAAGAGATGCAAAATCCTTGCAGAAATATAATTATCATTAATTATTAAATTGCCTAAACATGGGCAAAATTGTGTATAATATTTGTCTAAATCAACAGATATTTTAATATTTTACAACATATTTCCCTAGAAATTGACTTTATAATTATTTGCATGAGATAATTTGAATAAGGAGAATATGGATTGGGAGGAGATTCTTTGAACCCAGTATCAGAAATAACTAAACTGCGCAGGGATCTATTTACATCAGTTGCCCGGTGGGCTTTAAAAAATATAGGGAGTAAACCTTCCGAACATGATATAGCTAATATGGTAAAAGAACTCGTACCAGATGGACCTCCCCGCTACCGCTGTTGCATTCACAAAGAAAGAGCTGTTGCAAGGGAAAGGATTATCATTGCACTTGGTTTACATAATAGTCAGTCAGATAATCAACCTATAACTGTTATATCCGAAGCCTGTAACGGCTGCTCCTTAATTAAATATGTTATAACAGATGCTTGTCAAAACTGTGTCGCTCACCCCTGTAGAAATAGTTGCCCCAAAAAATCTATTTCAGTAATCCAAAACAGGGCTTATATAGATCAAAACTCCTGTATAGAATGCGGCAAATGTGCACGCAGTTGTCCATATAATGCTATTGTTGAAATTACCCGCCCCTGCGAGCGGGCTTGTGCTGTTAAAGCTATCAAAGTTGACGATTCAAGAAAGGCAATTTTAGATCTTGGTAAATGTGTATCATGCGGACATTGTGTTTCTGTTTGCCCCTTTGGTGCCATAACCGATCTCTCACAAATTTGTAAAGTAATAAACAGTTTGTACCAACCAACCCAACCCCTAGCGGCAATCATTGCCCCTTCTATTGCCGGTCAGTTCGGACCAAAGGTGTCTCCAGGCCAAATTAAGTCAGCCTTGATAAAGCTTGGCTTTAATCTAGTTATCGAAGCTGCCCTCGGTGCCGATATAGTGGCAAATCATGAGGCCAAAGAATTGCAAGAAAAAACCACAGGAGGTTTATTGGTTAATTCCTGTTGTTATCCCTTTAGCAGGACGGCAACCAATATCTCTCCTGAATTGTCCAAGCACCTTTCTTCCTCTTTGTCTCCCATGAGGGCAACTGGAAAACTGGTCAAAGACAAATATGAAGGCCAAATCACAACTATTTTTATAGGACCCTGTATAGGCAAAAAGGCTGAGGCAACCTTAGGCAATGAAATTGACCTAGTAATTACCTTTGAGGAATTGGCTGCTCTCTTTATAGCTGCAGATATCGACCCATCAACCCAGGAGGAATTGGCATTAAAGGATGCATCCACCAAGGGGCGTCTCTTTGCAAAAGCCGGAGGAGTAGCAACAGCCGTCAGCAGCCAAGTTACCAATATAGCTTTAAAGGTAGCAAGTGTACAAGGCTTAGGCCCTTGTATCACCTCCTTAAAATCCTCAGTCAAGGACCTGAAGGAAGGTCGGTACCTATTCCTCGAATGCATGGCCTGTGAAGGCGGATGTGTTGGCGGACCCGGGACCTTAGTTTCCCCTGCCGCAGCAGTCAGGGCCCTAGAAAAGCATAGCTAAAGAATAATGAAGGGCTTTTTGCCCTTCATTATTCTTTACAAAATCTAATGTAAAAGGTTGTGCCCGCAGGCGATGACTCCACGTGCAGCTTGGCATTATGCCGGGTAATAATGTTAAAACACACAGCCAGGCCCAACCCTGTCCCCTGTTCCTTATTTGTAATAAAGGGAGTTCCTAATTTTTCAAGTATATCCTCCGGTATACCCGTTCCATGATCCTGTACCATAAGTATTATATCTTTTTGCTCCTGGTAGGTCTTGATAGTAAGCAAACCACCCGGGCCCATTGACTCCAGCCCGTTTCTTACTAAATTAAGTAGAAGCTGCCTTATTTCTTTATCTTCCAACAACAAATTATCAATATTGCCTAATTCTAAGCTTAAATACATATTCATCTCTCTAGCGTTTGATTCAATAAGGGGCCAGACTGCCTTGATAATCATATTTAAGTTCTGTTTTATTAAATCAGGCGGGCATTTTTTGGCCAGGGAAAGATATTCTGTTATGATATCGTTGGCTCGGTCTAATTCCTCAATCATTAATGTAAAATAATTTTTTAAATCAGCGTAATCATTCTTACTGCTTAACATTTGAAGAAACCCTCGGACCGTAGTCATAGGATTCCTGATTTCATGACCGATACCCGCAGCCATTTGTCCTATTAAATTAAGCCTGTCCAAGCGGCTCATCTCAGTTTCCATCTGTTTACGTTCTGTTATATCATTAATTACTGTCAACATGCATTTCTCGTCATTAAAGGTTAATAATTCCGCAGATAACAGTCCAAAGCGCTGCTCCCCTTGCTTTGAAACCATCACCACATCCATATTTGTTATTTTCCCCTGATCAAAAATAGTACTCTTTATGTATTGTGGGACCTCTGCACTAAGAAATAACCCTAGGTCAAAAATATTTTTACCAACTATTTCAGCCCTGGTATAGCCCGAGAAAACAAGATAACTAATGTTTATATCTACAAATTTGTTACTATCAAAGGAATATATTGACATTGGGTTTGGACAAGCATTAAAGGCCTTGGCAAAGTTTTTCTCAGATTTCCGAAACGCTTCAATTTCCTTTTTTAATAACTCATTAGTTTTTTTCAATTCATTAATATTATTTCTTTCATTGGACAGATGCTTAGTTATTTTATTATCTAATAATTGAACCTTTTCAATTAAAGCCTCTAGCTTCACTGCAATTGGATCCATCACATTACCTCCGGCACTGATGTGAACTACCACAATATTATACCTTTGGCAATAGCCGTGACAACAAAAAGTTTTGAATTATTGCAATTTTTCTATATTAGATTTGTTTTAAGATATTTAAGACCTGTTTATCTAGGTATCCAGATAATGATAGCTGCCCCTGCTAACGCAATTAGAGAACCAATCCAATCATATAAATCTGGTCTTTTTTTATCTATTCCCCAGCCCCAGAACAGAGACAAGATAATAAAAATACCCCTCCATAGGCAGCATATATGCGCCCAAAACTGGGGAAACGTTGGAAGCAAGGAATAATCCCATAAAGAACTAAGACAACCCCACCCAGCACACCCCACATTAATCCAGCGTCATTCCGCAGCCATATCCAGACAAAATAGCCCCCAGCAATTTCAGCCAGGCCTGCCAATAGAAATAGAATTATAGACTTTGCAAACATTATAAAACTTCCTTTTATTTTTCATTATAGCTTATCCGCCGGTTATTGATAATGTTTTTCAATTGAAAATAATAAAGCAGGAACCACAATCCCTTGTGATTCCTGCTTTTTAACTGGCGGGGGCAGAAGGACTTGAACCCTCAACCAACGGTTTTGGAGTGCGTAAAAGTATTTTGTATGAATTTGGTTATTGTTGTTCATACCTTGATTTTACTATGTTTGTTGAATTACTATTTTTATGCAAATGACTATTTTTTAATGCTTTTTTACGAATTTCTGTCTATAAATCTGTCCTGAGTTTATGTCACTCTATTTTCCAATGCCTAATACAATTTATGCTAAAATATGTTAAAATAAGCAATACTATCTTCAGGAGGTCTCCAATGCTTAGGATTGAAGATTATATTGCACGTAGAAAAAAAGTGTAAATGATATTATAAAAGTGTACCACTTGACCCCATTTCGCTACTGAATTAGTTTACCACCTAGCATTAAATTCCTGTAGAATTGTCCTTAATATTCTACGGGAGGGATGAAAGGTGTGAAGATTGAAGTGGACATGTATAAAGACATAAGACAAAGTTTTCTTGCAGGCGAATCTCAGCGTCAGATAGCTAAAAGATTAGGTATCGCAAGGCAAACAGTTAAAAAGTACTGTGAAGGTGCTGACCACCCTGATGCACGTAAGCCTTATGAAAGGACTCCAGACATAATCACAGAGGATGTAAAACAGTTTATCTTGGATTGTTTTAAAGCAGATGAACAAGAACACCTAAGAAAACAAAAGCATACTGCAAAACGAATTTATGATCGATTAGTAGAAGAGAGAAACTTCGCTGGTGCGGAATCCACAATTCGCAAAGCTGTGAAGAATTTAAAGGGAGAACAAAGCGTTCCACCGCAAGCTATTATGCCCCTATCATATGAACCAGGTGAAGCAGTTCAGATAGACTGGGGCGAAGCCACTGTCTATATTGATAACGGAAAAACTAAAGTTCATATTTTCTGTGGCAGACTCAGTTATAGCTGCGATATATTTGTTCAAGCTTTTAAATCCCCCAACCAGGAAGCTTTTCTCGAAGCCCAACAGCTTATGTTTGATTTCTTTAGCGGCATCTCAAAACGGCTCATTTTTGATAATGCCAAAGTAGCTGTAAAAGAAGGTTTTGGTCAATATGCCAAGCCCCAAGATAAATATCTCTCATTTAGTTCACACTATGCCTTTGACCTAGATTTCTGTAATCCAGGAAAAGGTAATGAAAAATCCTTGGTTGAGAATCTTGTAGGATACGCACGAAGGAATTTTCTTGTTCCAGTTCCAAGAGTATCTAGTATAGATGAATTAAATCAAAAGCTTTGGAATGCTTGCCTAAAATATCGTACTACGCATAAAGTGCAAAACCGAAATCATTCAGTAAAAACCATGTACCAAGAAGAATTACGCTTTTTAGGTGCAGTCCCACTATTTAGATTTGATACAAGTAAAACAGTAGTTGTTAATGTTGATGACTATTCCACTGTTAGGTTTGAAAAGAATAATTATTCAGTACCAACCAAGTATTTAAGAAAGGATGTTACTGTAAAAGGCTATGGTAACCATATCCGCATTTTATACCACAATGTTGAGATAGCAACCTTTACACGCTGTTACTCTTCTGGCCAGACCCAGTATAAACTAGAACATTACATTGATTTGCTTCAACGAAAACCCCGTTCTATATTTAATGCAAAACCGGTTAAAGAAAATGTTACCGCAGCTCTGCTAAACTGGGGCAAACAGTTGCCAGGTGGTAATAAAGAAATGGTTAAACTGTTGCGATTATGTGTTGATTATGGAGAAGAGAAAATTCTTAGTATCAAGAATCTAATTCACAGTCATGTAGTTCCTACCGTTGATATGGTAAGAGCACACTTAAATGAGACAACAGAACCAACAGTAATTTATATCTCCCCTAATGAAGTACCAGTCGAAGCAGTTGATCTCACAGAGTATGATAAAAAGTACGGGATGGCGGTGCAAGAATGACTAACCACAGCCTAAATGCCCAAACAATTGCATTATACTCAAAGCAGTTAAAAACGCCATCTTTTAATAGATATGAGGATGTTATACGCCAGTTAGATATCGACAAAAGCTATGAGCAATTCTTAATCCAACTCCTAAAACTTGAGAGTGCATCAAGAATGGAAAGTAGCCAAAAGCGTAAAATTAATGCAGCTAAATTCCCCTATATAAAGACCTTTGATGAAATGGAACTTAGCCGATATGAGCATGTATCAGAGGCAACCTTTCATGAATTAGCCAGCTGTGATTTCGTAAGCAAAAGGCAAAACGTAGTCATGATAGGAAATACAGGTCGAGGCAAGACCCACTGCTCCATAGCCCTCGGAATTAAAGCATGTATGCAGGGCATGAATGTGAGGTTCTATACAGCTGCTAACCTTTCTAATGAACTCATAGAAGCTATGGAATACAAACGATTATTAAAGCTTGAACGTCAACTAGCAAAGGTTGATTTACTTATTATTGACGAAGCTTCCTATATAACCTTTAATCGGCACCAGTCGGAACTGCTTTTTAAGGTAGTAGCTGACAGGGCGGAAAAAAGGAGTGTTATCATATCTACAAATTTAAGATTCTCCGAATGGACAACCTTATTTGAGAATGAGACTATGGTTTCTGCTCTAATTGATAGGCTAACATTTAGGTCTCATGTACTAAATATGAATGGCCAATCATTTAGAAGTGAAAACCCCAAAAATCATTCGAAGGAGGTTGAAAAATCATGATAAAAAAGGAGAAACAGTACCTAGAGAATTTAGAAGATTGCTTTGAACAGTTGAAATATGATTATGAAAGCTCACAAAATATGGTCAAAGAGCTAGAAGCAAAATTAGAAGCTCTAAAAAACTTGTGTCGGGAAAACCTCATTGAAATTCCACAACTAGATGAGCCATTCTAATCAAAGTTATTCAGGGAAATACTATTACAGGTGTTTCCCTATATTAATAACCAATGTGGTAAACTTTTTCAGTATCAAAACCTGGTAAAGTGGTAAACTTTTTCGTTAGCAAACTGGTAAACAAATCCAGTATCACGTGGTAAAGAAATTCATTGACATTCGCAAAAAAGAAGATGGTCTAAATGAATTAGATGGAAATGATGTCCAAAACATCAAATTATTAGTTAATTACATCTTTGAATATTTTAATAATTATATTCATTCGCCAGATGTTAAAGGTGGGAATGCCTTACACCGTGAAAAAATTGATAAATACTACCAGCAATTAGAGGAATATGAACCAGAAGTAAGAGAATGGCTTGCAGAGATTTACGATGATTATGGAAAGCAGATATTAAGAAATGTAGGTAGTATCTTGAAGAAAGATCGTTACTTTTTCCTTTATAATAAAGATAGTGAGTTTAGAGAAGTATCATATGATTGCTATTCGAAACTAATCAAAAAGCTTCCTTTCTTAAAAAATCAAACTGAGATGCTTTTTTTACTCATAAAAGATTATCAAAGAATTCAAATCCAGCGAGACTTAAAGTCAGGTTCGCCCACTATACCTTTTATTTCTGATAGTATATCTGAGTGGATTGAAACAACTTGGACAAAGTATCAAATCGATTTAACGTTATTTGTAGATGATTGGCTTATGTATTTTAGTAACCATGAAAAAATATGGCCAATTACTCATAGAAAGAAGAGTACGGAAGCCTGGTTAGAATACGAGTACGATTATAAGCAAAAAAGTAA
Organism: Desulforamulus aquiferis; assembly: GCF_030577015.1. Taxonomy (NCBI): domain Bacteria; kingdom Bacillati; phylum Bacillota; class Clostridia; order Eubacteriales; family Peptococcaceae; genus Desulforamulus; species Desulforamulus aquiferis. Next base: position 30,090 of record NZ_JARPTC010000003.1, read on the forward strand.
CCTTTTTAACCTTGATTCACTATATAGAGATATGCCTAAAAAACCTTATACAAAAGGAAAAAAACAATGGTTTGAGATATTAATGATGCATGAGTGGTTGCACAGTTTTGTAGATAAGGATGAAAGTTATTGGCAAGAATATTTAGGTAAAACACTAGGTTCGATAGAATAATTTTAACTTGTTTGTTATATAAGCAAAGAATCGGACTATAGTCCGATTCTTTTGTTTTTCAGCATTTCCGTGTTTAGTAAATTTATTACTGAAGGACTCCTTAAATTTCAGGGCTCCCACTGTTCGCCCCTAACTGGAAATTTAGGGCTAACTCTTAAATGCTCCAATTTTCTTTACTTTAGACTAATAGATACTTCATTACCGAACATAGGCTTATATATTAGTTTCTTTGCTTCGGCATCTCCTGGTATCTGAAAAACTATCAACCCAGCGGCTTTACTCCCTGGTCTTACATCTACTGCTGGAAATTCTTTGGACTCTAGTGCGTGTGTCGCAACATCATATGCATAGCTATAATCATTAATATCCACGAGTGTTATGTTATTTGGGTTAGCGTGGTGATTTTCTTTGCCCTCATTTTTTACTTCGACACTAAACACAACATATTTATGGTCTGCTTTAGGTTCGCTATAAGGTGCTAAGCTGGTATAGTATTCTGGATCGCTTGCTATTACCGATACCTTTTCGTTAGGAACTCCCGAGCACCCGCTAATACTAATCACCAATAATAAAGCTAATGTGATGACAAGATATAATTTCGCCTTCAAATTTCCTCAACTCCTTTATTTATATTTATTTACTAATTCTTATTATAAATATGATTTCCTCTAGATATTTTACGACAAATACCAACAATGAAATTCCAAAACGGATTCCTGATGAAGATATATGTCGGGATTTGTTTGGAGGTATTTACCTACCTTTGCCGAATACGGTCGGTGGAAGGGGGTGGAGCGGAGTGAAGATTATTTTAAAATTCAAAGATGGACTAGCGGTTACTCAGGATCTGGGAAGCGAGTTTAGGATTGAAGGAACTGGCAACTTGTTTGAATTATTAAGACAAATGAAACTAAGTAATGCACCAATTAATATTAACGATCAAATAGAGCGAAGTTTTAATGATTTATACTCATTTGAAGTAGTTTTAGACTAAGAGCCTTCGGGCTCTTTTTTTATAATAAAAAACAGCCGTTAGGGTATTAACCTCCCCGGCTGTTTACTCTACCACAGGCTGAATCCGTGGGCCTGTGTTATTCTAGGCTGTGCTACTAAGCTCATTTACTTTATTGTTAAGCTTTTTAGATAACCTTAAAATGTTTCTTACTTCATTATCCATACCGATAATGTAAGCTGCATTTTCTTTTTGAAGCATCCTGCTTAAATGTCGAGCCATTTTAGCGTGACTATCAACTATTTCAGCAAAAATGTTATCTAAGCTCTTTAGCCACCCAGGGGCCTGCATGGTGGAATACTCCATCTTAACCGCATTGACAGTTACAACGAATTGTCGTAGCTTTTCCCTGTCTGATCCTGGCCACTTTGCTAGCTCCTGTTCCAGCGGTGCCAGCAAAGGTGCTAGCTTATGGGTAAGGCCACTAAGCCGATTTAAGTAAGACATTATATTCTCACCTCACGCCTAAAAGCATCTTGAACTATAAGTTCCACCTTACCACTGTCTAAATCTGTTACAAAGATTGCTCCTGATAGGGCCTGAGCTATTGCGCTGGCCATTCTTCCATAATCTATTCCAGAAGCTTCAGCAGGTTTATTCAGCGGTGTTACCTGAGCTCCACGAGGTAGGGATAAAAGTTCAGGTCCTTCCTCCCCTACAAGAACAGTTCCTGGCGCTGTTATTGTTCCACCTTTAGCCAGACCAGGTGTTTTGCCACCACCAACATGACTTATTATTCCGATTTTGACTATGCCGACTTTATTTATCTTCTCAATCAGCTCATTAATATAATCTATGACTGCATTTATAGCGAACGCCGCCGTATCTTTAAATGCGGTCCATTTTTTGCCTAACCAATCCAGAGCAGCACTTCCAGCGGCTTTTACATCATCCCAGTTTTTAATCAATAAATATCCGGCTGCAATAACCGCAGCTATGGCTAATCCTACTAAAAATATAGGAGTTGTTACTACGCCCATTACAAAACCAAGAGCCGTTGTGGCCATCGTTGCTGCATGTGCCGCAAAGGACAGGGCTCCAAGAAAACCTATCTGAATACCCGTTACAATAATATTTGCTCTTTGGGCTATTGTGGCAAACCCTATTGCATCCTTCAGTTTACCCCACAATGTAATTGAGTTTACTATGGCTGCTGGGTACGGTGCTAAGTCTGCTATCGCCCCTATATAGGAACCTACCCCATAAGTAACTTCACTTAGTTCATGTTTAACCTTTTGCAGGGTAGTATAGCTATCGGCATGTATTCTAGCATTTTCCTCTATGACCCCATTTGAACTTTGTACAGCTTGGCGGTAAGAGTTAAATTTTTCCTCAGATATCCCTAGCAGGTCAAGCATTGCAGAAAGAGATCCGTTTGAATCGTTAACTGCTTGCTGGAACTCTGTTCGTGCCACCCTGCCAGTCATACCGAATTCTTTTTCTAGGATTCCGATAATGGCAGCTGCATCGTTAACATCTAGCTTCATTTCCCTTAACTTTTCACCGGTTCGTCCTACGAATTCTAGAAATTCCTGAACGTTAACCGTAGTTTCCCTGGTGATGTATCCAAATGCAGCCATAGCTTGAGATTCATCACCTGCAGCAATACCTACGGCACGAAGGGCTATGCCTGACTCAGCCAGGACAGCGGCACCTATGCCAGTAGCATCAGCTACCAAGTCCCAGTTTGTAGCAAAGGACTTGAGTCCTTCTGCAGACTTTATCCCTTGCTCCCGTCCTTTCTCCATCGTTGCAAGTGCTTCTTCAAGTGGGAAAGTGACATTGGCAGTCTCGATGGCTAACTTGCGCATTTCGCCTTCGGTGATACTTATACTGGCAGCTAGTTTTTGTGTCTGCTCTGTTAATACGGCCTGCTTCCTGGCTGCTAATTCCAGTGCTACGGTTGACGTGGTAATAACTGCCGAAGCTTTAGTCCATGTATCTGCAAGCGTCCCAGGGCTTTTATTGGCTTTCTCCATGCCTTCTGTGTAACCAGTGGCATTTAATCCAAGTGTTACAAAAAGTTTGGCCACCTCGTCGTTACTACTCATTATGATGCCTCCTTAAAAAGGTGCCCGGAACAGTTAGGAACCGTCCGGGCTAAATACTAGGTTAGGTAAATGGTTATAAAAAGCAAATATTAGCTTGTGTTCCGGTGTTTTGACCACGACACCAACGTAATGTGCATGTATCATCAAGAAAGGTGCGTAAATTTTTATTACTGCACAATCGACCGCCCATTTTCCCAATGGTATGCAGAAAGGGGATATGCACCACTCCCTTTCCACTACCCACCGGTTGGAGAAGGCCGATGGGTAGTCCGAAAAGGAGGAAGTGATTAATTAAGCACCCTTCTTGATTCGTGTAAACCCTTTATACATTGCAGTGTTTCCGCCTGCCCATACCGAGCCCCTAAAGCAAACAATTCCTTGCTTAAACTTATAATCACGGCTTTCTACCACTTCCATTGGGCTGAAAATCGGCAACTCATAAGCTGCACCAGGCATTCCATAAATCATACAGTAGGTGCCAGCTTCGGTATCAGGGTCCGTCAATGCCGGGCACGCTGAATTGATAATATATTTAATTTTAAAGGCGCCATCAGAGGAAATAGTTCCGGTGTTTCCGTTTTTCTCAATCTGATAAAGACGTTTCCCGCCGCTGGAATCCCTCATTGCTGCGAACTGGGCTAGATCATCTTTATTCAAAATTAAATATGCGTCAGCTTCAACATCTTCGTCACCACCATGACTAAATACAATCTTGTCCAAAGTGTTTTCGTCAATTGAAGATAATGTTAGATCTCCCGAGGTAGGTATCACGTTGGCTGGTGCATTAAAAATACCAGTGATTTGGTTGGTACCGCCGTTGCCTAATACAATCTGTCTACTAATCTTTTTCCGTAATGCTATACGGACAGCTTTTGCCACCTCAGCTTGATAAGCAACGTTTGGTAATTTTATTGCCTCATCGGAAAGTTCGGCATAGGCTGTAATTTTTGCTTTCCCTGTGGAAACGTAATCAAAAACAGGCTCTGCGTCTTGATAGTCATCAGTTTCGCCAGTATAGTCACCCTCTCCGTAACCCACAACAAAACCTTTAGTATAACTTTCACCACCGACGAGGGGTACTGCGTTCACTGTATCAATTAAAGACGATACTTCATTGAAAGTGGGGCTTAGCTGGTTACTGTATTTCTTTTCTACTACCAGAGTGCCACCACCAATAGTTACAGCACGAAGCTCTTCAGCTTCGTCCATTCCGAAAACTGCAACTTTACCATCTTTTAAAACTTGGCCCCGCTGTTCATACTTCTGCATTTTTTCTTCGCTGATTTTAGGCATTTTAGTATCACTCCTTTTATTTACTTCATTTCCATAACCAATTCCATAGGTACCAAGCACATTTAATTGTCCTACAGGTGCTGCGCCTCTCTGCTCGTTATTTTGGTTAAGCTTTTCAGAGCGAAACTCTTCATTTTGGCCAGGGCCATCGTCGATGGTATCCAGTAGTTTATCTTCCAGGTCATCAACAGCTGAACGCAATTCATTCATTTGCCTGTTGATTTTATTAAGCTCATCCAAGTTGTTGGTTTTGTCAACCTGTTTTAATAGTTCGCTCATTTTTGACCGCTTTTCTCTTATTGCGGCTTTTATTTCCTTCCGGTTCATTTAGATCACTCCTAATATTTTTTTAACCGTAAGGAGTTTTCCAACTCCCGCAATCCATTGTCCAATGGGCTTGCTATATCAACAATCTCCCCTGCAGCATTATCCAATGCCGACACGCTATCCAGCGAGGTTTGATTAAATTACCAGTTTTTAGATTTCTCAACCTCTTTGTTAAACTCAAACTTTTCCTTTTCCAGTTCCAATTTTTGCTGTGCCAGTTTAAGCCGTTCTTCCTCTGCCCTATACATGCCTTTCATTTCAAAATAAAGCTTGATTGCCTGTATATTCCCTCGCTTTGCCTGGTTAATTAGTGAATGCCATACATCAACGAGGCCACCGGCTGTATATTGGTCTAGCTTGCTGTTAAGGTAGTTCAGGAACCGAGGGTCTTTCATCCATCGGTAGAAGGTTCTTTCTGGCAGTCCGACAGCATCAAGTTTTGCTTTTTTGGGCCTTCTATCCTCTGGATTTAAAAGGAGTTCAGCTATGGCCACTTGCTTTTCACTTGGCCTCCATACTGCCATTTGTTGCCACCTTCTTTTGACATTTCATCTATTTACAAACCATTTCAAAAACTTTCAAGGGAAACTCGATTTTCGTATTTTGTACCAAAACAGGGTAGGGGGAGCGGTAATGGTGCTGTTGGTCCCTTTTCTCTAGCCGGGGGGAAGGTTCAAGAATTTTTTTCTTCCTCACCAGTCATTGACTCGATTGTTCTCAATGATTCCATCAATGAATCATTCTCTTCTAACTCTTCCCATAGCTTTCTTAGCTTCTGCCGGTCCTGCTTTGTTGTAGCTGTTGCAATGAAGGTAATGTTGATTCCTAATTCGTCATGCCGCTTCGACGACCTAAAGCATCTGTGTGGTGCAACCTCTATCTTCATTCTTATTACTCCCTCTCTATACTCTCTTAGATATAGCTCTTATATATGGTATCTATATATAGCTTATATTTCTAAGTAGCTATTAACCTTGACTTACTAGAACCTTTAATATAATCACTTAGCTGAATTAATCTCTTTCTCTAAACCACCAAGGTATCGCTCTATCCATCTTTGCCTCAGTCATTTGATGATCATTAATCTCGATTCGTCCGAGTGTAAAGCCACTAATAAATCCTGTCATTCCACACTTTGAACATCTAACTTCAGCTACCTTTGTGCCTACTTCCCAGTGATTTATGTCCACAGTTTCACTGCCGCACCTCAGGCAGAATAACACTGCACCTTTCATTTAAAACTCTCCCTCTTTAATACTCTCTGCGAACCTCGCCCACTGCTTTTGGAAGTATAACTCTACTTTCCCAGTCGGCCCCAGTCTTTGTTTGGCTATAATTAGATCCGTAATACCTTTTTTGTTGCTTTTTTCCTTGGTGTAATAATCATCCCGATACATAAAGCAAACAATGTCTGCATCCTGCTCAATACTTCCACTATCCCGTAGGTCTGACAGCATTGGTGTCTTATCTGACCGCTTTTCTACGTCCCTACTCAACTGAGAGAGTACTATTACTGGGACCTGTAGTTCTTTAGCTATACTCTTTAACCCCCAGGATATTTGCCCTATTTCCTCGTTCCTGTTGTTGGTCTTTTTATGTGGCTTAATTAACTGAAGATAGTCAACAACTATCAAGTCAAGGCCGGTTTGCTGCTTCATTCGCCTGCTTCGGTTTTTTATGTCCATTACTGTAATTTCAGGGTCATCGTCAATATATAACCCACTGTTATAAATCTTGGTTGAAGCCTGGTGAAGGTTTTTCCATTCCTCGTCAGTCAGTTTGCCAATCCTCATGTTTTGGGTGTCAATCATACCTATATTACAAAACCACTTCTCCAATAGGCTTTCTTTAGTCATCTCGATGCTAAAATTAGCTACTTTCTTGCCATGCTTTATTGCAGCTTCAGCACTTAGCTGCATTGCATAAGTTGTTTTGCCCATTGATGGTCTAGCTGCTAATATTATTAGATCCCCTGGTTGCCACCCGGCAGTGTATGCATCTAATCTGGTATGTCCCGTAGGTATTCCTGTAATCCCTTTTTTATTAGTGCGTTTCTCTATCACTGCTACTCTGTCTATAACTAAATCCTTAACCGGGATTAGTTTGCCACTTGCCTTACTTTCAATGTCACAGATACCGGTCTGGGCTTCCGTAATAAAGTCCTCAATACTATCAAAATCCTCGCTATATCCCTTCTGCATTATCTGTGCGGCCTTTTTTATAATTGCCCTGGTGATTGCCTTATCTCGAACTATTCTGGCATAGCTTACGGCATTGGCAGAGGTTGGTACTAGGTTTGCCAGTGTTGCTACCCCGGTAAATCCTCCTGCCTTTTCAATATTGCCATCTGCCTGTAATTTGTCGGTTAAGGTAACCAGGTCAACAGGCTGTCCATTATTGTGAAGGTCTATTGCTGCTTGGTAGATAATTCTGTGTTGCTCTCTGTAAAAATGGTCTGGTCTTAGAATACCTGCAATATCTAGTAATGAAGAATTGTCAAGCAGGATTGCACCAAGGACGGATTGTTCTGCCTCTATATTGCTTGGTGGTGTTTTAGTCTGTGTAAAATCCATTAGCCTGACACCTCGCTATAAAATCATCCATGTAATCTTTGTTCTCATCGTAATTTGTCGGCTTATTTGTGGCCTTAACTATCTCCCAAGGTGGTATCTCAGGCTTTTCTGTTATTGCTTCTGCCAGTAGATTAGGTGTTACACCTTTTCTGATTGCTTCTAAAAATGTATCCCTAGCCTTGGTTATTCCTCCAACCTTAAACCTCTTTACTGCCTCTGGGTTATGTTGCCTGTACAACTCAATCAGATTATCAAGAACCTTACTTTCTCCTAATAGTTCTATGGAATAGTTTTTATGGATATAGTTAGAGTCAACGTGGTTTACCACCCCTAGTAAATCTCCTTTACTACCTTGATTAATGTCGTTTACCACGTTGTCAACCTCCTTTACCACCCTGTCAACGTGGTTTACCACCCTGTTAATACCAGGTAACACATATACGTTATGGTCAAAATCCCCGTTAACTGTTTTTCTTTTGTCAATTTGCACATATCCACGAGATTTTAACTCAGTTATTGCCTTGATTATTGTTGGTTTAGATATACTCGAATGTTCTTTAAGTGTTTTAAGTGATGGCCAACAACGTCCCTCTTTATCAGCAAACTTTGCAAGAAGGCAGTAAATACCTTTTGCGTAGAAAGTCAAACCATCTTCATCCCAAATGTGGTTGCAGTGAATAAACACCACTAACCACCCCCAGTTTTTACGTTTCCTCTACCCATAGGTAGCTTCCTCTAGCGATTGTCTCTCAAGGTTTTCAATCCATAAATCTAAAGATTCTTTTCTGAATAGACAACGATTCCCGATTCTGTAATGGGGGATCTTTTTCTGCCGCACCATCTGCATTAACTTATCATATCTGCATCCTATATACTCAGCGGCTTCCTTTGGTAGCATCCTGTTTTTATTGATGGTCATTCTTATTACCCCTTTCTAAAAATAAAAGGGGCCTAACAAACGCCAGTATAACCGACATTCATTAGGCCCGCTTGGAGTGCTATATGACTCGCTTGGAGCGCTTATTTTCTTATTTAATGTTTATTACTTCTTTATCAGAGTTAAAGATTTCATCAATTGGCCTACGAATATAAACTGGTTTTCCAGCTCTTTTGCTTGCCTCTTTATCTTCTTTCTTAAAATATTTGATGCCATCGATTGTTTCGATTTCAAATAGAATCTTATTTTGAACTCGCACCTTTTGAATCATGAAGTTATTCCTCCCGATGGTCTTTGGTCCACTCTTCAAGTTCTTCATCGGTTACAATCTCATCTGGGTCAAATTCAGGTTCATCAACGATTCCATGCTCTTGATTAAAGCGGGCTATTTGTGCCTTAATTTCCTGTTCCCTTTTATATTCCTCTGATTCCAACCATGTTTTACCTCTACGATGTCGGATTAAAACCTTTTTATCCTCTGGGCTTAAGTCCCTATAGATTTCACGCTCAAGTAGCAACTCCACTAGCTTTTGCTCTTCCTCTTTAACCCTCATATCTCTAATGATATTAAACAACTCTTCCCCAGTAATAGGCCCTTGGGCAGTATGCATAAATTCAATCAGCATTTCTTTTCTACCACCCCATACTTTTGATTTTGCAGCATCCTCAGCAAAACGCTTAATAAGCTTATTCTGCATAACCAACCATACGGGGATATTTAAACTTTTCGCAGTTTTTTTGATCCTATTGTAGAAAACTACATCAAACCCCAAGAGCATTTCAACTGCAGTTAGTACAAACTCAGTACGATTCATGCCTAGCTCAGCAGCTTTAGAATCGATATCTGCTAAGGTGAAATCTGCCTTCGATAACCTAGCTTGTATTTGTTCGCTTGTCATTTTTTAATCCTCCTGATTACATATTTGCTTATTTGTACTCATTTTATTATTATTTTGGGTTACAGTCAAGGTATATCTTTCCTATTCCTAAATTATTTTTTTACGCCCCTTCCTCTTGGGGAACTCTTTCCCCCTGAAACCCCTTATCCCTAGAACTTAAGCCTGTAAATTCAGGCATTGGACAAACAAGTCCATACCATCGCTGGTACGGACTGTGGAATGAACCCAGGTATTATCCTCGGTTTATACCTACACCCTTTCCCCCTCAAATTTGAGGAGGTTAAGTCTATGTATTCCCGATTTCAAATCGGAAAAAGAAAAGGTAAGGTCCTAACGACCTTACCTTTAACCTAAGAACGAAGCAACCGAGCCCAGGGCCTTTAGTGCAGCTCCTGCGACTATTGAGATACAACTAAATACCGATACTATATGAATCATTCCCGCTATCTGTCCTTTGCCACAAGCTTGAGCGATGTAACCGGCCAACCATCCCACCAGGGCGATAAGTAGAAGGCTGATAATAAGGAACCCAGGACCACCTACGCCAAATGTACTAACGGCTACATCTTTTATTATTTGCTGGCCGGTGCTGGCCATGGCAGGAGTGGCACTAGGCATTAAGTATAATGCCATCCATGAAGCTCCACAAAACCTAATTAGTTGGTTAACCTTTTTATTTTTACTGCCCCCAAATCTGGGGGGAGTGATTTTAGTAAACGCAGATTTGCGTTGAGTGGCTTTCACATAAAATCCTGTTATCATCATATCTAACACTCCCTTTTAATTTCATCATTTAAAATGATGGTAAACTCTAAGCCATTTACATTATCCTGTTTAACCCGTTCTAGAATTTTAGCCCTACGCCTTTCAGTAGTAGTCACCACTAAGATATTAGGGAACCGGTCTGCTAATTCTGACCACCACTGGCGCGTATAGCCGTCTGACTCATATAACCGGTTGTACTTTTCAACCTTATCAAAGTCATTGTCACTCCGGTCTAGCTCCACAAAGGAAAACTTTGTTTTACCTGTTACTGTATTTCTGATCCCAGCTAAAGCATCAGCCTGTAAAACACCTAAGTTGTATTCGTGCTTAAAGCAGTAAAACTGCTCCCAAGACCTAAGGTTGTTAGTTAGCCATACATAAACCCAATTGAGTTCTATTAAGTGTTCCAGCCTCCCATGTTTACGGCCTAGGTAGTAGCAGTAGGGTTCATTTAGAGAGTACCGGCACCGCTTAATTTTTTTCATCTGATACAATTTCAGGAGCCTTTCACGTGCTTTCCTTTGGCTACTTTCGCTCCCCTCAAAAAAGAGGGCAGTTACCTGGTCGGTTGTTAAAGCCTGAAGCTTTTCAATGGCTAATAATATCTCCCTATCTCGGTGGAAGCCTTTTAACTGAGCAGCACTGGGCAAAATCACTCACCGCCTTTTCAGTTCCTTCTAGCATCTTTTTTGCATCCTTCAGGTATAAGCACATTGACTGCACCTCTTTGATTGTCATGCCGTATTTGAATATCCCACGGCCTTTTATTTCCGGAAGATAAGCAGCTTGTGGACATTGCTCACCCAGGACCATTCTACTGCTTATTTCGTCTGCCATCTGGTAACAGATTCTAGCTAAAAACATATCCCTGGTATCATCTTTAAATATCTTCAGTTTTTTGGATGGGCGCTGCGTAGCCATTACAACGGATATTCCCACAGCCCTTGCTAATCTAACGATCCGGTCAATATAATAAACAATTTCCTCGTTCTCAATCTCCGCCACCTCGTCACATACCAGGACGATGAAAGGCATATCATCCTTGAATTCCTGCACCTTAGCACACCCTGCAGCGTCTAGGAGGTCTATCCTGCGTTCCATTTCCCTGTTAAGGGCCTTCATCAGTGCTAGTGCCTCGACCTCGGTTCTAGCTAGGGCACAGTGATTTTTGAGGTAAGCAAACTCCAACCGTTTGAAGTCCATAACTGCCACCAGGGCCTTTGGTAGTAGTGCATGAATTAGAACATGAAGGAAGTTGCTTTTGCCAAATCCAGGGACACCAGCCACCAGTAAGTGAGGACTTTCAGCTAGGTCAAACACTACAAGCTTACCGCTGCTGTCATAACCGACAGGTACAGGTAAATCCATTTTTGGATAGTCCTCCGGATTGAATGAATAAGGGTAAAAATTCTCCATGCTACCGGTTGAAATGTTCATATGAACAAATCCGTTTACCTTCTTAATATCAACCAACCCCCTACACGCATCACTGAAGTATTCAGTTTTATTTTTAAATTCGTTAAAGCTCACCCCGGGCATTAAAGTAAATATCATGTGCCAGCCGCCTGGTGTTTGTTTCTTATGGGTGAGTAGTGGCCTTGGCTTTCCTTCTGGCCATATGACATCTATAGTGTCTAGGATGGCGCCTGGTATCTCCTGGCCTTTCCTCCGCCTCCACACCACCCTCAGAGTGGAAAGAGCTTCACCCAGGGCATTTGTCTTTTTACTGATGTTTATCACCTCCGCAAATATTTTTTTGTTTAACGAACTTACAATGTTAATGTTATATATTTTTAGTTAAATCTATGTATACCTAAGTCAATCTATGATAATATTAGTAAAATAAAGTTAAACTAAATCAAGGTAATATATTGTAAGACTGGGCATAAAATGGTATAATATTCCTATAACAGTGTGAGGTGGTGATTGTTATTGGGGGATGATGTTCTTGACACCATGCAAGCAGCTGAGTTATTGAAGATTAGCAGGGTGACTCTTTTGAAATTAGCTCAGGAAGGAAAACTTCCGGGGCAAAAAGTGGGACGCCAATGGCGTTTTAGTCGAGAAGCTTTAATTAAGTGGCTTGAAAGTGGGCAAGCAAAAAATAAGGAAAAATAAAAAGCAGGAAGGCTAGCCGGCAAGCATAGTCCCTTCCTGCGATGTAGACCACCCGAAGGGGCCTATTACTATTATAACCTCTCACGGTGGCAATTAAAATCACTTAGGAGGTTTTGCTATGAATGAAAGTTCTGTAGTAACAAAAATATATGTTAATTTTCCTGAGAAACTGAAAAACATTGTTGAAGAAGTATATACCACTGACGAAATAATTCTTGTTAACTCAATTTTTTGTCCAAATAAACAGGACAAGTCTTGTACAGGGGATTGTGATCACTGCAGCAATTCAAAGGTGGTGCTGTAATGGATAGAAGTACCACTTTTGGACAACAGTTATATGATTTCATATGGGAAAGATACGGTGAGAATTTTCCAACTCTCTCTAATTCACCGGAATATAAAGAGAATAATGATAAAGCTGAAGCAGCACTAAAGGAAATAACTCAGTTATTAGGGCCAGAGCATGAGAATTTACTAGAGATCTATGAAACAGCCAGGAATGATTGTTTGGCATTAAGTATTCACCAGGCTTATTTAATAGGGTTTAAAGATGGTATGGAGTTTAAAAAGATTATAGATTTAGCGATTCGTTAGCGAGGTGTGCATGAAATGAGTGTTAAAGTTTGGGAAAAATACTCAAATGATGGTATGGAATTTGATAACGAAGAAGAAAGAGAAATGGCGACCAGATTTAATAAATCTTTCTTAAGGCTACTTGAAATAACACCTAAAGCTGACAGAAAGGCACTTTTTGATATGCTACGCGCTGCTGATGATTTATACCGTCGATACGGAATAAAGTGCTATGAAATGGGTATAGATTCCGGTTTAAATATTGCTATTGAGAAAATTACCAAGGATAAACCTATTAGGGTATTTAGCAAATAAACTACAGGAGTTGATTAAATGGCTGGAAACATCGTCAAAGTCAAAGATGGCCACTACAGACTTAGATACAAGGATTCTTCAAGATATGTAAAGGCTAAAAGTGACCGAGAAGCCGAAAGACTGCTGGCAAAATTTGTGACCGAGGTTGACGCTGGCGATTTTAAGCAGCCATCAAAAGTTACCTTCAGGGAATTTTCCCAAAAATGGTTAAAGGATTATGCAGAAATAGAATTAGCTCCTAAGACAGTTTACAGGTACAAGGAGTTGCTTGAAGGCAGAATCTATCCGGCTTTTGGGGATAAGAAATTAGACAAGCTAAGGCCTCTTGACCTAGTAGGATTCTATAATAGCCTAAGAAAAAAACATAAGTATATGGGCCTCTTAAAAGACGGCACCAGGGAGGAAAAGCAAGCAGAGCCGCTTTCCGAGCAAACTATCAAGCATTACCACCGGCTTATTAGTGCAATATTTGAAAAGGCCATTAAATGGGAAATATTACGAGGTTCTAACCCAGCGAAGCATGTTGATGCACCTAAAACCGAAAAGAAAAAAGCCAAGTGCTATGATGAGAAGCATGTACAAGCCCTCTTGGATGCATTGGACAAGCTGGGACCTGAGGAATTAAAATATAAGGCAGCTACCATGATAGCCTTAATGACCGGAGCCCGGCTAGGTGAAATTATGGGCCTGGAGTGGCAGGATATAGACTTCACAAATAAAGCTATTGAGATTAGACAAAGTAGCCAGTATCTTCCTGGTGAAGGTATTTTCACAAAGGACCCTAAAACCGAAACTAGTAAGCGGAGAATCTCCGTGAATGACACCTTATTAAAGCTTCTGGAAGAGTACAAAAATTCCCAGAGGGATAAAGGCTTTCTTTGTCAGGATAGTAACCGATTATTCCTCGCTTGGGATGGACAACCTATGCACCCGCTTACACTGAGCAAATGGTTCCCGGAATTTTTAAAAGACAATAAATTACCACCCTTAAACTTTCACGGCTTGCGACATACAAGTGCTACTTTTTTAATAAGTCGAGGGATGGATATTCAAACTGTGGCCGGGAGGCTCGGGCATAGTACATCAGCCACTACTCAGAATGTTTACAGCCACTTCCTGGAGAGTAAGGATCGTCAAGCAGCGGAACTAATGGAAGATACTTTTAGCAAAAAGCAAAAGATTAATAATAAATCAAAAAAAGAAGCCAAATAATAGGCTTCTTTTTTATTGGGGTATGTATTGAATACAGATCCTTTTTATACTCTGAGGTAATTTAAAATGAGGTCAGGCATTGAATCTTCAAGTAACTTTTTATGTCCAAAAACACAAATCTGTCTAAAATCTGTCTATTTGTCTTTAAAAATAAAAATTCCAAGACTGCGAAGCCTTGGAATGACTGGCGGGGGCAGAAGGACTTGAACCCTCAACCAACGGTTTTGGAGACCGCTACTCTACCAATTGAGCTATACCCCCGAAATATGCACTTGTTTGACGCAAGAATCAGTATATCAGAGGTTTCAGCATTAGTCAATATTAAGTTTAGTTCGTATTTGTACAATTTATCTCAGAATAATGAATCTAATTTTCGATTAAAATAACTTCGAATCCCACAATACAGAATGTACACTAAGGAGGTTTTTTAAATGGCTAAACCAGATGATCGCAGTGATAATGTTGAAAAACTACAAAGCATGGTACAAAATACCATAGAAAACCTTGAAGAGGCCCATGAAACTATGCAAAATCAAAGCCTAAGCAGTGAGCAAAAACAAAATATCAAGGAGAAAAACAAAAGACGGGAAGAGAGCATTCGCGGCATGCGCAATGAAATTAAAGATGAATATGCCGACCAGCACTCTAGTCACTGATATAACTGCTAATCCTTGTAAAAGGTAGGTGAAATATTATGGGCCACTTCATTAATTTTGATCCAAATAGGTTTAATCAGGAGGCCGCTGGGGAATTACGTCCCGAGGCAAATAAGGACAACAGACCTGATCTGCTGAGCCCCGAGGAATGGACGGATTGTGAAACTGAAAAGGAACTGGCCAACTTCTCTATCCGGAATAAAGCTATCAAGACACAAAAAAAATAGTATATGTCGGGGGAATATCCTACCGGAAGGGAAAACCAGGGGTGCTAAAGCCCCTGGTTTTAGTAATTCCATTTTATTTTGCAGCTTCCTTTTCTTCCTTGGCCTTTTTAACAACCATATCGGCCTCACGACCTGAGAATTCTTCATAGCTCGCAAACTCCATGGTAAAGGAGCCACGTCCCTGGGTCATGGATTTCAAATCAATGGCATAGCGGTACATTTCGGAGAGAGGTACCTGGGCACGTATCTTAACCAACTTACCCATGGGCTCAGTTCCCAGTACACGTCCACGCTTGGTGTTGAAGTCACTGATAATATCGCCCATGAAGTTCTCCGGCACAGTCACCTCAACATTTTGAATGGGCTCCAGCAATACCGGACTGGCCTGATCGCAACCCTTTTTAAAGGCTAGATGGGATGCAATCTTAAACGCCATTTCAGAAGAGTCAACCGGGTGATAGGAGCCATCATAAAGGGTAGCTTTAAGACCGGTTACAGGGAATCCAGCAAGTACACCTTCATCTAAAACTTCCCTTAGGCCCTTTTCAACAGCAGGGAAGAAGTTTCTTGGCACAGCGCCGCCGAATACTTCTTCAGCAAATACAAAATGTTCTTCAGAGGGTTCAAAGCGAATCCAAACATGTCCAAACTGTCCACGTCCACCTGATTGCTTCTTATGCTTACCTTCCACTTCTACCTTCTTACGAATGGTTTCTCTATAAGGCACCTTAGCTTCTTCCAGGGTAACATCAACACCGTATTTTTTCTTGAGACGGTCCACCATAATTTGAGTCTGGGCTTCACCCATGGTAATTAGTAGAGTTTGTTTTGTTTCAGTGTTCTTTTGCACCTTAACAGTGGGATCTTCGTCTGTTAATTTAAGTAGCGCGTCTCCTAGTTTGTCTTCGTCGTTTTTACTCTTTGGAGCCACCGCAGTAGTTAGGGTTGGTACTGGGAATTCAATGCCTTCCAGTTCTATAGGCTTATCCTTATCTGCCAAGGTATCGCCTGTACCGGTATCCTGCAGTTTAACAAGAACCGCTAAATCACCACATGGTACAACCTCGGTTTGCACAGTAGCCTTACCCCGTACGTACATCATCTGACCAATTTTTTCAAGTTTTTCCTTCTTTACATTCAATACCGGGGCATCAGTCTTTAATTGACCACGGAATACCCTTAAGAAGTTCATTTTACCGACATACGGGTCAGCAATAGTTTTAAATATCAGGGAAGCCATTGGACCTTCCTCAACCTTAGGTGCTGGGAAGTATTCAGCAATTAGATCAAGTATTTGAGCAACACCAATGTTCTTAATTGCCGAGCATGCCATAACCGGAACAACTTTACCTAAAGCAACAGATTTCCGGAAACCATCACGTATTTCATCGGGAGTCAATTCCTCCCCCTCTAAATACTTCATGGTTAATTCATCATCGCCCTCGGCGGCCGCCTCAATCATAGCTTCACGGTAAGTGGCAAGATAGTCGGCTAAATCACCAGGTACAGCTACCTCTTTACCCTTGCCATCACCTGTGTAGGCCTTTTCATCCATAATATTTACGACACTATTAAAATCATTAAAAGCACCAATTGGAATTTGCAAGGGAACAAAATTTGCCCCAAACTTTTCCTTAAGGCTATCAAGGACTTTGTCAAAGTTCGCATTTTCACGATCCATTTTATTAATAATTACGAATTTGGGCATTTCTCCAGCCATGTCCCAGATAACCTCATGCTGAACCTGCACACCATCCACTGCAGATATAACAAACAGGGCACCATCTGCAACCCTTAGAGAACCTTTAATTTCACCAATAAAATCAGAAAATCCAGGAGTATCTAAAAGATTTACCTTAGTTTTGTTCCATTCCACGGGCACCAAGCTAGTATGAATAGTCATTTTACGGGCTGTTTCTTCTGGATGGTAGTCCGATGTGGTAGTGCCGTCTTCCACTCTACCCAAACGGGAGAGGGTGCCAGTGTTAAAAAGCATTGCCTCTACCAAAGAAGTCTTGCCAGATCCGCCGTGGGCCACAACTGCGACATTACGAAGTTGATTGGATTGGTAGTTTTTCAAAATTCAGGCCTCCTTTTGTAAATAATGGTTTCCTTAATTGGCAAAAGATATACCATTAACCATATTATGGGCAAATATAAAATAAAATTACCCCGTAAAGGGGTATTGGATTCACCCACAATTAACGCCCAAAATCAAGGTCATGCATATTAAAATTATGTTAACATTTCTACACACAATATCGAAATCCTCTTAATTTAGCAAAAATTGATTTTATTTTTGCCGGGCATACCTCGTCCACTACACTCATAACATAGAGTGTAGTGGTCATTTTTTTGGAAATGCATTGAAAGGAAAATGGACATGTCTCGACAATCATTTGTTTATGGTGCCTTGGTTTTGCTGGCAGCAAGTTTTATTAACCGGATTATAGGTTTTGTCTACCAAATACTTATGATTCGTTTAATAAAACCCGAAGGAATTGGACTTTTCAATATGGTCTTCCCTATTTATATTTTGGTCCTTGTTTTAGCCACTATGGGTATACCTGTTGCCATAGCTAAACTGGTGGCAGAGGAAATGGCTAAAAATAATATTCAGGGAGCCAAAAGGATTTTCAAAATAAGTCTGACCTTTATAATTGGACTTAGTACTTTTTTCACTATTGTCCTAGTGCTGGGTGCTCCTCTTTTGCTAGAATACGTGTTTCCCAACCCCAAGGTCTATTATATTTTCCTATGCCTTATTCCAGGTGTCATTGTTGTTTCTATCTGCTCAGCCTTTAGAGGTTATTTTCAAGGTTTACAGCAAATGACCCCCACGGCGGTTACCCAAACCCTGGAGCAATTAGTAAGGGTTGTAACGGGGCTATTAATAGCTTATATTTTACTTCCCAGGGGAGTTGAATATGCCGCCATTGGTGTTTCACTAGGAGTAGTAATCGGGGAGATAGCCGGTTGTATTACTATGGTCATTCTTTACTTAAGGTCTAGAGATAAGCTTCCTGCCGTTGGAGGCCCATCAGAATCCCTAAGCCAAACCACAGTAAGAATTTTTGGTCTGGGCATTCCCATTACCCTGACAAGATTTATCAGCACTTTATTAATGTCAGTAGATGCCATACTAATCCCCCAAAGACTTCAAGCCTCAGGAATGTCCATAAGTGACGCGACTTCAATATATGGTCAACTAATTGGCATAGCCGATACCCTTTTCTTTACACCTACCATGATTACTATAGCCCTGGCAACCGCCCTTATCCCTGCTATATCTGACGCCCTAGCCCTTAATAACCACCGATTAGTCCTTAGCCGAACCTCCGAGGCCCTTCGTATAACCACCGTGATAGGTTTACCCTGTACCGCTACCTTCTTCCTATTACCAAAGGAAATGTGCGGCGTACTCTTTGGCTACCCCGATGCTGGAGTTATTTTAGGCACCCTCGCCTTTGGAGGACCTTTCCTATATTTCCAGCAGACAACCACCGGTATTTTACAGGGACTAGGTGAAGCCTTTAAGCCCTTTAAAAATTTAGTGATCGCCTCTGTTTTTAAGATAATTGGCCTATACTATTTGACTTCCATCCCAGCCTTTGGCATTTTGGGTTCTGCCATTGCTTTGGGCTTCTCTTATATTGTTATGGCAATTCTAAATTATTTGGATTTAAAAAAGTTAATTGGTTATCAGATTGATTGGTCACATGACGTAATTAAGCCCGCCTTGGCTTCAATCGGTATGGGTGCAATAATATGGCAAGTAAAACTTGTCCTATTACCCTTCTCAGCTTTACTTACTTTGATTGTTGCTCTGATTTTAGGTTTTATCGCCTATCTGGCAATATTATTAGCTCTAGGTGGACTCCATAGAAAAGATGTTTATCGAATTACAGAAATAATAGGCAAACGTTTTAAATCCTAGAAAATATAATTAACTTAAGCCCGGAATACGGGCTTTTGTTTTTTAACCTGGTTCTTTCTCCAAATTCTTTATAAAATAAAATAAAATTTATTGAAGAATACTAGCATTAGATTCAGGATAAAATAATTGATTTAATTTTTAACCAGTGCTGCCGAAATTAGCCTGCACTTGACAATCAATACGGATTGTTTAAGGTACGGGAAAATTCGGCAAATAATTTTTAAAAGGAGGAAACTATCAATGGCAAAAGACAAGGTTATGAATTGGAAAATGAAGCATTTTGCTGCCAGAATGCAGGGTGTTGAAGGCTTAATTGAAGGGGAACACAGTGATTATGGTAATCTAACCTCCCGTCAGTGTGGAAATTTTGTAAAAATTGCTTTAGATAGGGCAAACCAATTGGTATAAAAAAGCCCTCATATTGAGAGCTTTTACTTGGTCGGCAGCCAGCCGGCCATTTTTTTTCGATATGAATAGTCAGTGAGATCTAAATGCATGGGAGTTATAGATATGTATCCTCCATTAATGGCGGCAGCATCGGTTTCTTGATCGTGTTCATCAAGATTGTGTGGTTCCCCTGCCATCCAAAAATATATGCGTCCCCGGGGATCTACCCGCTTGTCAAAACATTTTATGTATCGCCTGCGTGCCAATCTGGTCAACCTTACACCACGCCCATCATAGTTTGGCGGTACGTTAATATTTAATAAAACCCCCTCATCCAGTGGGTTATCAATTATTTTGGGTACAAAATCCTTCATAAAGGAGGCCGCAGCCCTATAATCCAGGTTTTCCCAGGCAGCCAGAGAGACGGCTATAGCCGGAACATGATTAATAACTGCTTCCACAGCAGCTGATACTGTCCCGGAGTACATAACATCTGTACCTAAATTTGGCCCCAAATTAATGCCGGAAACCACTAAATCAGGGGGGTTGTCTAGTATGGCCTCAAGACCCAGCTTTACACAATCTGCCGGGGTACCATCCACAACCCACCCCTTAGCCTTTCCTGATTTAAACTTGTGGATTTTTGCCCTTATGGGGTGGGTAACGGTGATACCATGGCCACAGGCACTTCTTTCCCGGTCCGGGGCAACCACATATACTTCCTCAGCCACAGTTTCAAGGGCCTTCCTTAGCTCACCTATCCCATCTGCATAAATTCCGTCGTCATTGGAAATGAGAATTCTCATTACTTCCTCCCTAGGTTTCGTAAATGGAAATGGTCATGCGTCCTTCAGCGTCCTTTGTGAGACCAAATATTACTTGTTTTTCCTTTAATGTTTTATTTAAATAATCCACCACTTTATACATTTCATTATAGGGTGCAAATGTTTTTGTAGCTACTAGCTCCAGTTTACCTGTACCCTTATCTTCAGTAGTCACTGGTTTTTCCCTCCGAAATCAAATCATTATTGACATTTTAATATTAAACTCATGGCCTCGGCCCTGGATGCCTCGTTTTTAAGGAAAATTCCCCTTACCGCCGAGGTTACAGTATGGGCTCCAGGTGCCCTTACTCCCCTCATGGACATGCAAAGATGTTCTGCCTCTACCACTACCACTACACCGTAGGGATTTAGTCTGTCCATGACCGCATCCGCTATCTGCTTAGTAAGACGCTCCTGCAATTGTGGCCGTCGGGCAAAACCTTCCACAAGCCTGGCAAGCTTTGACAAACCCGTTACCTTTCCATTTCTTGGTATGTAGCAAACATGGGCTTTACCCAGAAATGGAACGAGGTGGTGTTCACACATACTAAATAATGGTATGTCTTTAACCAAGACCATCTCTTCGTGCTCTTCAGAAAAGGTCTTATCCAGGTGAGCTGCGGGATTTTCCCCAATGCCGGCAAATATTTCCTGGTACATTTTGGCAACCCTTGTTGGTGTTTCCACTAGCCCTTCCCTGTTGGGGTCCTCTCCTATGGCTTCTAGGATCATTTTAACCGCTTTTTCTATTTTGGGTAAATCAAACATTAGGTCAACTCCTCTATAGCTGTCCCATCATCCGATGGGTTTGTGGTATTACCCTTACATTTGTTAATTCCCTCAGGGCTATTTCCTGAAGTTTTAATACTTGCTGCACTGAGGGAGCTAATACTCCGTTAGTGGAAGTAACCGGCTGCAATATTAAGGCCGAATTAGGAGCGGCTCTTTTTACCATTACCGCAGCCCTGGAAACCTCTTCCTCCTCTGTATTGTCAGATATAACGAGCTTTACATATACATCTTGCTTAGCAGCAATTTTCAAAAACTCACCATGCAATTCCCAGGGGGTGTCAATTTTTGTAGAGCTCCTAAGCTTTATATCCATGCTTATAATACTTAGCTCATCAATCAGGTGTCTTAATGACTCTGGCATGGTGCCATTTGTCTCTAAAAATATTCCCCGCTCAGTTCCCGATATAAGTGGTATCAATTCCTTAATGAAATCTTTATGTAAAAGGGGTTCCCCGCCAGTCAAGCTCACAGAGTGATGCAGTGTAAGCTGATAGCCATTACATAGCTTTGACAGGCTTTCCGGAGTCACAGGATTGCTTATAGTTATAAAATCCCTTAGTCCTGGGGTTTTTTCCATGGGAAAAGATTCCGCCGGCTTAACTGGAGTATCACAGTAGGCACATTGCCAATTACAGCCAGTAAAACGGATAAATATTTGGCGGCACCCTACATAGGGACCTTCTCCCTGAATAGATGAAAATATCTCTTGAATATTAGCCTCTGGCACTAGACTACCCCCCTGACCTTACATCTGGCCAGTTTAATACTGCTTATTTCATTGGCATAGGTCTCTGCTATTTCCTGTCCCAAAGTTAATATTTCATTTTCTGAAAAACCAAGCTCCACAAGACTTACCGTTGGGACAGGGGTATTGCGGGAGGATATATTTAGCCCGGTATGAATCATAGTAGAAACAGGGCTTAGGGTTGCAATAGATACGGATAATTTTTTGTTCCCATAAAAAAGGTCATCACCCTGACGTGATAATATCCTGCCGGTCCTTTTATATATAACTTCTTTGATCTGGGAGATAAATAACCTTTGCCGTACAACAGTCTTCTCCAAATCCAAATCAAAGTGCTCAATAATAAAGTGCAGCATGGACTCACTGTAAATGGGAGCGTTAGCTATAACATCTGCTAAATCCACCATTTCAGTTAATTCAACCTGGCAAGGCCCACGAAAACAGATTATACTATCACCCTGGAGTCTGTAATTTCGAAAGGCCCAAAGGGATGAGAGCTGCCGTCCATCATATTTAAGCTCTTGGCCTATGGTGTGGATTAACATAATCATTCACCCCTTTGTATCAGGCCGGGTATAGCTAAGCCCTGGGCTTGAAAAGCCCTAATAAATCTACGACAACTTTCACATCTGCCGCACATATTCTCTCCAGCCTGATAGCAGCTCCATAGTAGCTGCCAAGGAACACCTAATCGATGTCCCAGTGCCACAATCTCACCCTTATCCAGCCTTCCGGTATAGCTAAGCACTTTAACCTGATTGGCTGTTGAAAAGGCCATGGCCGCACTGGCCGCTTGGGCAAATTCCGGCGTATTATCAGGAAAGGTAGTTGCCTCCTCACGGTTAAACCCAGCCACCACCAGTTCACAACCCAGGGATTCAGCAAAGCAGGCACCGATATTTACAAACAGCCCGTTGCGATTAGGTACCCAAACTGCAGCGGCAGTGTTTGCAGAAGCCTCATAATCATCTAAATCTGATTCGGTGGGTTCCGGCAGTTCAATCTTACTGTCTCCGATGAGGGCAGTTGATGTAATGTCCGCCAGCCAGGGTAAATCAATGACCCGGTGTTTGACCTGATAATATTTTGCCAGATTAGCTGCTGCAATTATTTCCTTTTCTGCGGCCCTTTGCCCATAGTTAAAGGTTAGGGCTAGCCGGACATCTCCCTCGGTTTTGGCATATGCCAGGCAAACTGCCGAATCCAATCCCCCTGACAAAAGCACAACACTCTTCACTTTACTTATCCTCCCAATAGGTTGCATAGGCGTCGGGAGATTCCCAAACCGATACTTCCTTCATTCTTATCCCAGCCCTAAGGGCTTCCACCGGCTTTTCTAGGGACCTATAAATATAAAAAGCTAAGTTTTCAGCTGTAGGATTAACTCCTCCATCACCAAAACCATCTAAATCATTTATAAACCTGTGATCAAATTGATCTATTAAGTTCATTAGCTCTTTTTTTATGGCCTTAAAATCCACCAACATACCCAGATTATCCAGTTCCTCGCCCTTTACCTTTACTTGTACAGTCCAGGTATGACCGTGCAATCTGGCACAATCACCGGGATAACCGCAGAGAATATGCGCAGCGGAGAAACTTTTAGATACAGTAAGCTCGTACATGCATCCTCCTCCTTATGTTGTAGTATTTCTCCCGGTACTAAACTTTACTATATTTCTCTCCCGGCTGCTATGTCCCTGCCTTAAACGGTAAATTTTTAAGTAAATAATATATTCTGAAATAAAAAAACCTGATTTAATTAAAAACCAGGCTGGATAATTCCAGAAATATCTATTAATACTAAACTTTTCAACCTTATCCAGCTAAACCCAGTGCCCTGCCGTAGCACCTGGCTGCCTCTCCCATTTTGCCCTGTATGGCCAAAACTTCGCCTCGCAATCCCCAGGCGGGATAATTGTTTGGTTCCACTGTTAAAATAGCTTCAACAATATCATATACTTCATCCAATCTGCCACAATTAAGCATACAATGCCCGTAATTTAGCAGAATGGTGTTATTTCCAGGTGATAATTCTACAGCCTTGCCAAAGCTCTCCAGGGCTTCTTCTGTATGCCCCAGATTTTCCAGACAAATACCTAGATTATTATGCAAAGTGGCATCCTTTGGGAATGCCTTTATAGCACTTCTATAGCAACCAATGGCCTCTTCTACGCGGCCTAAATAGTTGTAGCAGGAGGCTAAGTTGCTTAATAGTCCTAAATCCCGTGGTAAATACTGGCGTGCCACCTCATAGCAGGCCAGGGCCTCTTCATAATGTTCTAAATAAAACAAACTATATCCTTTATTGTTCAGTAATTCCGCACTGCTGATGCCAAGGGATTGAACCTCCTTATAATAATCCAAAGCCTCTGTATGACGTCCTAATTTACTCAAGGACAACCCTAAATTGTGAAGAATCCCCGGGTCCTTTCCCCCCAGAGCCAAGGCTTCCTGGAAACACACTAAGGCCTCTTGATATCTACCATTCTCCAATAAACACAACCCACTATTATTAAACTGGGCTGTTTTATCGTTAGTCGGTGCATGGGGAATAATCTCCTTCTCCTGTGCAAAGGAAAATACCATCTCACTGTCATCCATCCTAGAAGATTTAATTCCACCGTTTGCCGCTCGGTCAAGCCAATAGATAAAGCTTCCTGGCCCTAAACCAAGGGCGGCTTTTTTACAGTGCAGGGCAGCTTGATCGACCTGCCCTAGCTTTAAATATAACCTGCTGGCCTGTAGATGCAGATCTGCCTGCTCCGGCTGTACTTGAAGTGCCTTTTCAACTGAACGCAACGCTGGCTTGCTAGCCCCGGCAGCTTCCAACAGGCAGGCTACAACTTGCCAAAGGTTAACCTTTTTACCGTTTAATTTTCCGGGCATCCACATCCTGCATCGCTCCTTAAAACTTTTAATATCAAGTTCTCTGCAGCAGCTGCCTTTTCCTTCCATTTATACCTTATTTCGTATGCCAAATCCCCTTAACATTAGACATATTTTGTTAATTTAAATAATTTAAACAGTTTCATATTTTTATTCCCTTCGAGTTTTTTGAGTGATATATTATTAGCAAGACAAAATATAAAGGGGTAGATATGATGCAGTATTTAACTGCGCCTAACTCCGACCTCGAGTTATTACGGGTGCGTTTAGAAACGATTCTTGAACACCCACTTTGTTTCGTGCAGCACATCCTTTTCCCCAGTTCGGTATACATTACTTCTATCGAACATAATGACGAGATTGAAGAAGAAAACTTTTATTTAATATATCAAATAAAAAAAGACCGGGGCGGCATGCCCCAGGCTATCATACAATTTCTCCAGATTCCTATCCGATTTAGGGGCAAAGGGGCCGGCAGTAAGGTTTACCGTTTTCTTGAAAATTTACTCAGGGCGCAAAACTGTTACTCAATCACCTTGGAAGCTAGGGTAAATTCCTTAAACCCCAAAGATAATTCAGTGGGTTTTTGGGGAAAGCAGGGTTTTGTTCCAGGAGTACATTATGCCTTTGACGATGAAAACTTTCCCATGGTCAAAAGGCTTCAATAATCCCTGGGTCTTAGTAATCCCGAGCAGCGCTTCGCCCGAAGCAAGCGATTAGCGCTGTCCTCTGTAGGAGTCGTGAGGGATTATTAAAACCAATCTGAAGGGGTCCTGTTATTTGCAGGACCCCCTTGATTTTGCCTTAAGTCAATTACTCTTTGTGTTTTAACTCATCCAGATATTTTACCGCACTTAAGGCTGCAACTTGACCCTCTCCGGCTGCTTTACATAGCTGATAGGGTACACCCGTACAATCACCTGCAGCAAATACACCTGGTATGTTTGTGGCACAACCCCTATCTACAATAATCCCCTTATTGCTCACCTCAAGGCCTGGCACGAGTTGGTCTGGGAGCACTGAGTCCCGGACAATAAAAATGCCATCGGCAGTTAGGTCTTGTCCATCCAGGGCAACACCAGTTGCCCACATCTCGCCAATAATACCCATTGGCTTACCCTTTATTATCTGTATTTTTTGATTCAGCTCAATTCCTTTAGCATCCTCATCCTTTAACACAGGGACCAATAGCACTTCGGCGGCTATCTCTGCCAAAAAGTTTGCTTCTTCCAATCCCTCACGGTTATAGGCCAATACAATTACCCTTTTCCCTTTATAAAGGGGGCCATCACAAGTTGAACAATAGGCTACTCCCCTACCGAGGTAATCCAATTCCTGGTTGATAGGCTTAACTGTGCTTACCCCTGTAGCAAGTATCACCGAGGTGGCCTGGTAGAATATATCCCTGGATTGCAGAATAAAACCGCCTTCTTGAGGGTAAATACCGCTAATTTTACTATTCCTGATCTCTAACTTCATCACCTGAAGGTGTTCTAAAAACTTCTTGCGGAGCTCTTCCCCGGTAATCTGGGGCAACCCCAGGTAATTATCAATATGGGGGGCATGATGTAACTTAGGGCTGCAAAATTCTGTTCCGAAAATAGCCACTTTCTTTTTTCTTATGGCACCATTAATAGCCGCCGATAACCCCGCCGGACCACAGCCCACGATAGCCAATTCAAAGCTGTCTGCTACTTTCATTTCTTCAGACATAGAAATCACCTCTTAAAGGCTATATTCTCACCTAAAGGTATTTTTATTCAACCACAACGTAGCCTTCCTCTTGAATGGTATTTTTAATTTCAACTATGCTAACACTTCCATCATGCACCACCACAACCTTATCCTCTCCTGGTGTAGCCTCAACAGACTGAATCCCGTCCAGCCTTTTAACAGCCTTTTCTACAGCTGCTTTACAATGTCCACAACTCATACCAGTTACTTTTAGTTGGATTTCTGCCATTTAAACCTCTCCTTTATAAACTTAGTGCCTGGCTTTAAAGCCCTTTAAGCGCAGGGAATTAGTAACCACAGAAACTGAGCTAAAGGCCATGGCAGCCCCCGCCAGAACCGGGTTTAACAAACCAAAGGATGCTATAGGAATGCCTACCGTATTGTATATCATAGCCCAGAAAAGGTTTTGCCTAATATTTCTTATGGTTGCCCTGGAAAGGGCTATACTGTCCACAACGCCCCAGAGATCTCCTCTAATCAAGGTAATATCTGCCGCTTCCATGGCTACATCTGCACCGGTGCCGATGGCAAAGCCAACATCAGCTGTGGCCAGTGCAGGGGCATCGTTGATACCGTCACCCACCATCCCCACCACCAGACCGCGCCCCTTTAATTCCTGTACCTTCCGGGCTTTGTCCTCGGGTAAAACCTCTGCCATTACACTTGTAATACCCACTTGTGCAGCAATGGTTTTAGCGGTTCTTTCATTATCACCAGTAAGCATCCAAACCTCTATACCCATATCAATTAATTTTTTTATGGCCGATGCTGACTCATCCTTTACAGTATCAGCCACCGCCAGCATACCGGCAGGATTACCTCCAACAGCCATAAGCATGACGGTCTTTCCCTGTTGCTCCAATTCATTCTTTCTGACTTCCCATTGACTAAAGCTTATATTATGCTGCTTCATCAGCTTGATTGTCCCGAGCAATACCTCTGTATTATCCACCACCGCCCTAACACCAAAACCCGGAATTGCCTGGAACTCGGTAATTACTTTATCCTCGGGTGAGGCGGCTTCTACTATGGCTTTAGCCAGAGGATGTTCTGAGTTTTTCTCCACTAAAGCGGCCAAATTAAGGACCTGCAGCTCCTGCCCCTCAAACTGGTTAAGAGCTATTAAATCAATAAGCTTAGGCTTACCATGGGTGATAGTTCCGGTTTTGTCAAGGATAATAGTATTTAGCTTGTGGGTTTTTTCCAGGTACTCACCACCCTTAATTAATACTCCTATCTCAGCACCCTTACCTGTACCTACCATGATGGATGTGGGGGTAGCCAGGCCCAAGGCACAGGGGCAGGCAATCACTAATACTGCCGTGGAAGTTAATACTGCCTGGGACAGATCTCCTGGCTGAATTAATAGGTACCAAACACCAAAGGTTATCACCGCTATTGCCACTACAACAGGCACAAAGTAGGAGGCTATAACATCAGCCAACCTTTGTATTGGTGCCTTAGTGCCCTGGGCCTGTTCCACAATGTGTATAATTTGTGCAAGGGCAGTATCTCTCCCAACCCTAGTAGCTTTAAAAGTAAATTTACCCAGCTTATTTATAGTTGCCCCAATGACTTTGTCACCCTGCTGTTTATCCACCGGAACACTTTCACCCGTTAACATACTTTCATCCACTGTGGAGTAGCCTTCTACAATTATTCCATCTACAGGTATTTTCTCTCCCGGGCGAACCACCAGTAAATCACCTTCAATAACATCCTCGATGGGAATTTCCTGCTCCTGCCCATCCCTTAAAATTGTTGCAGTTTTTGCCTGCAGGCCAATCAGTTTACGAATTGCCTCTGAAGTTTTGCCCTTGGCGGAGGACTCTAGCATTTTCCCCAGCAGGACCAGAGTAATAATCACTGCGCCTGTTTCATAATAGACCTCGGTCTGCCCAATAGCCTCACCATAAAAGGTAGCGGCTACACTATAAAAATAGGCAGCACTTGTTCCCAAAGCAACTAAAACAGACATATTGGCTCCTCCACCCTTTAAGGAACGCCAGCCGTCCTTGTAGAAGTGAAGGCCAGGCCCAAATTGTATCAGGGTTGCAAAACCAAATTGGGCATAGGGATGAAATATTCCCCATCTCATGGCATCATGCCACTCAACAAGCATAATCACCATAAATAGCACCAGGGGTAATGAAAACACCGCGGAAAATAAAAATAGTTTTTGCTGACGGGAGATCTCTTCCCTTCTCCGCCTTTGCTCCCTATCCCCATCATCCTGCCGGGTTTCCATTTCAGGTTCAAACCCCGCGTCAATGATGGCCCTGCGAATCTCAGGCTGAGATATTTCGGCGGGGTTGTATTTAATTGATGCATTTTCTAAGGCCAGGTTGACGTTTGCTTGATAAACACCAGGCAGCTTGTTCAAAACCCTTTCCACTCGATTTGAACAAGCTGCACAGCTCATCCCTCTGACTTTTATGTCAACGGATTCCTGGATAACATTAAATCCTAATTCTTCAATGGAATTAATAATATCATCGGTGGAAACAGCAGTCTGATCAAAATCTACAGTAGCTATTTCCCCTGCCAGGTTTACTTGGACCTTTTCCACTCCCGGTAGCTTTCCGAGGGTTCGTTCAATTCTTGCTGAACACGCAGCGCAGCTCATGCCCGTTACTTTGAGTCGGGTCTGTATCATATCTTCCACCCCTCTATTGGGAAATGTTACCGAGATTTTACCTCTTAAATATAGTTTGGTCAATGTATTTTTACTGACTAAGGGCCCTTTCCATGGCTGTCCTCAGAGCACTATCATCGGCCATATCATTAAGTGCGTCCCTCAATCGCGGATTTTTAAAGGCCTGAATTAAATTGGGCCTAACTGCCGGATCACTTAGAATTCTTTCTATTGAATTTTGACCATTGGGAAGGGCAAACACACTTGCCATGGCTGACTGCATCTGGGGTCTTTGTAATTGAAGGGCCATGGCCTGCTGCATACTGGGATTTTGCATCATTCTAATGTAGGCCACCTGCATATCCGTAGAACTCATAATTCTAGTCATCGCTTGGTAGGCCCGATCCGAACTCATTATTTCCACCATTTCATCGTGATTACGATTATCTACCAGATAAGCCATCACTTCATTGGGTCCAAAGGTATATTCCTGTGGAGGGAGAGGTTTTGCCTGGGGCCCACCGATGCCGAAGCCCAGGGCTGGAGCCAGCCAAACGCCTAATAATAATCCTAATACCAAGGTTCCTCCAAAAGCTGATAGCCTCCATAAATTCATTTTATAGACCTCCTGGATTTTTTATTTAACTTATTGTAACCCGAGACTCTATTTTTATAATTTGATCGGGTATAACAACAAGCTGCCAGGCAAAACTAAGAAAAACTTCTAGGGAGGCAAATATGGCTAAAGATAATAGAAATAACTATCAAAAGGAAGAAGAAAAGCACTACCAGATCGGTAAAAATTTTGTCCAAGAACCTACCGGCTCCGCAACCAGCATAAACCTGGACGGTCAGTGGGAACATGATTTTTATGACAAGAACAAAAGTAAGAATCGTTCAGGCGGTACCGGCGACAACCCCTTAGCAGAATAATTGTGCACCGTAGAAAAAAGTTAACCCACTTCAGGGTTAACTTTATTTATTATCTATAAGGTTGGTTTTCTTAGTCTAAAATCAGCGCCAATTTCAAGGGCAATTTTTTCACAGGCCTCAATATTAACCCCTGGCCATTCCACCACCGAAAGGATAACCTTGGGAATAACTCCAATACATTTTCTGGCAAAGTCCAGGATGGCATAATAAGCCTCCTCCCCTTCTACAGGGTTACATAGCTCATTATAGGTCACGGCATTGTGAGCATTTAAGGATATGGACATGGTATCTATAATGCCGCCCACATCTGGAACAATATTTCTTCCATAAAATATATTAGCCTTGCCGTTTGTATTGATTCGAATGGACTTGGCACCCCTGCCTTTAAGGTTAGAGGCCACTTCTTTTACTACATCCAGCCTGGATAATGGCTCACCATAACCACAAAACACAATTTCCTTATATTGAGCCGGCTCCATAACTGCGTCCAAGATTTCTAAAACTGTTGGTTCCTTTTCTAGCCAAAGATTATAACCAACTCCAGCTTGACTTTCCCTAATACAAAATACACATTTGTTAGAGCATCGATTAGTAAGATTTAAATATAGGACGTCTCCTATTTGGTAACTTATGGTAAATTGACTATCCATCAGTCTCTCCTATCTTTTGTGTCATAAAGGAAGGTATAACTCAATAGAAATATGTTAAATAGTGTAAGGAGGTTTAAAAAATGTCACCTCTTATTAAACCAGAAAATCCTGGTACACCGATATTTCATTTTTCATCCATCTATCGTGGTGCCCTAGTATCCCTTGGTGTTACCGTGGGTCTTAGTATTATTGCCGGATTGACCTATTATTTCACCAGTTTATCGGAAAATACTATGTCCTGGGTAGCTGCTTCTATCCTCTTCCTTAGTGTTGCAACGGGAAGTGGTTACGCTGCAAAAAGGGCACGCAGCAGGGGTCTCTTTAATGGTCTAGGGGTAGGTATAGTAAGCTTTATATTAATATGGATTATCTCCGGCCTCTTTCTTCCCAGCAGCATCTTACTGGCCGGGGCGTTAGGAAAGCTGACCTTAACTCTGGCCGCAGGCGGCCTAGGCGGCGTAATAGGTGTTGCCATTGCTTCCTAGCATATGCTAGGAAGCTTTTGTATTATTATAGTTTACTAAAGGAAGTTGAACTGTAAAAGCGCTGCCTTTGCCATATATAGATTGTACTGACAGCGTACCCCCATGATTATCTACTATTTGGCAGCTAACCGGCAAACCTAAGCCGGTACCTTCTGCCCTAGTTGTGAAAAATGGGTGAAATATCCTAGAGATGTTTTCCTCGCTAATACCAATACCTTCATCCTGGAATACGGTTTGAACAACTCCCATTGTTTCATTATACTTAACAGAAATAGTTAATTTTCCTCCCGTTGGCATTGCATTAATGGCATTGGTAGCTAAATGTAAAAATACTTGTCTTATTTGATCTTCATCCAGCACAACCAGAGGTAAATTGTCTTGATAATCCCTTGTTATTTCTATACCTCGGCAGCTGGCCTCACCTTCAAGCAGCAATAGAACATGGTCAAGAACAGCAGGTAGTGAGGCAAAGCTTAAATTAGGACTAGAACGTCTGGCCAGCAGCAGCAATTCCTTGATTATATTATTAATGGAATCAATCTCAGAGAGAATTATTTCAGCATGTTCCCTTGCGGGATCATTTATTTTGCATTTCTGAACCATTATTTGAACTAATCCTCTAACGGAGGTAAGTGGGTTCCTAATTTCATGGGCAATTCCTGCAGCCAGTTCTCCAATCATGGCCATTTTATCCTTTTGGCTCAGGTATTTTTCCACCAATACCCCTTCTGTACTTTCCCAAGCTATCATAACAGCACCAACAGCTTGTCCTCCTTCAATTATATTTTCTGTACGAAACAAATATCTTTTATCGTTATGTTGGTAATAATTGACTTCACACCTATGTACCTGCTTTAGGCTTAAGGTTTTTATTAATTGGCCTACCGGGCTGCCTGCTGTCGATTTCAGCTCAAAAATATTATAAGTTGAGGAGTTAATGTCACATATAATACCTGCTAATTTATTTATGTTAGTAATTTGCCCTTCCATGTTTACACTTAGCAAAGCTACTGGCAAACTTTTTAACAATGGCTCAGATATTGTTTGGGTACTTGCTTGATTATTTATATTAGGGTTACAAATCCTGTCCCTTTTCCTATCTCTTAAAGAATAACCTACCAGTATACCAGCTGCCAATATTACTAGATTAATAAAAATAGAAGCCCATAATTCTATGCTCTGGTTATAAAAATACCAATAAACAGCTCCCAAAAGTAGCCCAAGGACAGAAAACACAATTTTGCCCGTAACAACAGCCACCTTCTTCCTTTAACAAAATATCAACTGGTAAATTTTACTGTTATATGCTATTTATTGTCAATACGACACAATTTTTGGAAATCCTTCTTTAGTACTAAAGTCCTATTAAAATAGTTTAAGGCAAGCCCCTCGGCCTGCCCTGAAACTAACTCCAAATCTTAAGTAATAATGATCTTAAAAAGTTTGGAAGCCGCACAAAATACACGCGCAATTCCTCTCACCCCTCGTTGGTTTTTGATTTCCTTTTATATTATTCCGGCTGGGGTCGGATTTGTGCATCTGTGTAACAATATGACAGCTTAGAGCAAAAAATACCAACTTATTAGAATTTAGGTACTTTAATTTTACTAATCATCAACCAGGATAGCAGCATCATGATCATTGGCAAAACTAAATCCGGGATATTCCCCAGATATATTATTACAATTGCCACAATACCTCCAGCTGCCGTTATGGGCACGCCCATAAAGTTGCCAGAAAAGGTGGTGGCATTAAATCGGGCCAATCTTAGGGCCCCGCACATTACAAAACCTAAGGCGATGGCCAAGCCAAGATATCCCCAATCGGATAATTTTAAGGCATAGGCAAGGATGGCTGGGGCAACTCCAAAGGAAACAAGATCCGCCAGGGAATCCAGTTCCTTTCCAAAATCAGAAGAAACTTGTAATTTTCTAGCCACTTTACCATCTAGGTAGTCCATTACTCCGGCCAACAAAATCATAATTGCACCACGTCCATACTCCTCATTTAGAGCAAGGACCAAAGCAAAAACACCAAGTAATAGATTGCCCAGTGTAAATAAATTTGGTATATGTTTACCCTTCATCGGGAACCTCCCAGCCTGTATTTTTTAAAGTACCACCATACTCCATTTTATCATCCCCTGGACATAAGTAAAAGAGCAATACCAAATTATTCTTATACCAGCCAAGATTTAACTTTAGCTATTATCTGCTCTCTATTGCCTCGAAAGTGTTCTGCCAATGGGAGCGAATTAAAAAATTTTAAACCGTATCTTTTCTCTATTAGTCTGGAATCGAGTACAACTACCACTCCCCTGTCCTGCTGATCCCTAATTAATCGGCCGAAGCCCTGTTTAAACTTGATTACAGCCTGGGGTATTTGGTAATCTTGAAATCCGTTCCCTCCCTGTCTGGCAATACGCTGAATCCGGGATTCCAGCACAGGCTGGTTAGGTGGCATAAAAGGTAACTTAACAATGATAACACTGGATAATGAGTCTCCAGGGATATCTACACCCTCCCAAAAACTGGAGGAGCCAAAAAGAACCGTTCTTTTACCTTCCATAAATTGTTCTACCAATCTATTCCTGCTGCCATCCAATTCATGTCCCAACAGACAAATATCATTATTTTCATACTCTTCCTTTAATCTCTGATATACTTCCCTCAGTGAACGATGGGAAGTAAAAAGAACTAATGTCCGTCCCTTTGTGGCCAGAGTAAGGTTTAAGATTGTTTCCGACAGTAGGTCATGATACTGCTTATCCCCAATTTGTGCAGGTTGGGGAATATCCCTGGCAGCACACATAAGTACTTGCTCGCCATAATTAAAGGGTGAATCAACCCTAATCTCAATAATATTATCATTGGATATTAAGTCAAGACCGATACTTTTTTTATAATGTCCAAACTTTCCATCTACTGAAAGGGTTGCAGAAGTAAGGATTACAGTTCGCTCTTCAGCAAAAAACTTTTCTTGTAATATGGGCCCCACATCAATGGGGGCAAACCTCAATACAACTTCACTATCATGCGCTCCTTCGACCCAGTAGACCTGTTCTTCCTGACGGCACCTGCAGATAAATTCTAAATTGCCACGAATTTCTTCACCAATTGTAGCCCTAAACATTAAATCCCTTACTAAACCAGCCAGCTCATCAGATATGGGGGCTATTTCCTCAATACTGGAAATAAGCCTAACTAGCAACTGGGAAAGGGTTTTCAAATGAAATAGTAGGTTATCTAATTCACTGTCCAGGGCAGAGGGAAAACTAGGTAAGCCGTCCGGATTGCCATCAACACCAAATCTCATGGTAGCACGTCCGAATTCATTACCAGCTGTACTTTCCATCCATCTAAGCACCATTTCAAAAAAAGTAGTTGTAGTTTCCTTAGACTTATATCTAACTTCAGAGGTCTCCCTTAGAAGTTCTTGCCAATTGTCTGGAAATGAAAACATTTTAATGTTTTCCAACTTATGCAATAGTTTTCCAGTGGCTGCTAACCAACGCATTACTTCGTTTCGACCGATAGCCTTTCCCAAATGTTCGGTTGCACATTTTTCCAGGTGATGTGCCTCATCAACAACCAAAGGTCCATAGGAAGGTAGCACCTTGTTCTCGCTATTGGCATCACTCAAAAGTAAAGAGTGGTTAACGATTAGGATATCTGCCCGTTCTGCCTGCCGTCTGGCAGCAGAAAAAAAACATCTTGCATTATGGTAGCGGCAATGACTTCCTAAGCAGCTTTCGCTTTCGGAGCAAATGCGATACCAGTATTCCAGCTCCTGGTAAGGAATATATAGTTCAGTCCGGTCACCGGTTTTTGTCTCATGTAGCCAAATAAGTAATCTTGCTAGGAATTGGGCTTCTTCAGGGGGATGATTAGCTTCTTCCATCAGAGAAAGCCAACGTCTAAGGCAAAGATAGTTATTCCTTCCCTTCATCAGTGCTGAATTAAAGCCCAATCCTTCAAGCTGATCTAACAGTGGTATATCCTTTTTCCATAGCTGCTCTTGCAAATTTATTGTATGGGTAGCTATTAAAACCTTTTCATTATTTTTTCTGGCCCAGATAATACTAGGCACCAAATAAGCCAAGGATTTTCCTGTTCCTGTACCGGCCTCTGCCAATAGTATTTTCCGGTTGTTGAAAGCCTCTATTACTAAAGACATCATAATACATTGTTGTGGTCGGAAAATAAACCTCTCCAGCGTTTTAGACAGGTTTCCATCAAT
The DNA here is from genome assembly GCF_030577015.1 of Desulforamulus aquiferis. Classification (NCBI taxonomy): domain Bacteria; kingdom Bacillati; phylum Bacillota; class Clostridia; order Eubacteriales; family Peptococcaceae; genus Desulforamulus; species Desulforamulus aquiferis. The sequence continues at coordinate 65,470 of NZ_JARPTC010000003.1, forward strand.
CCCAAGTATGGCTAAGCATTCTTCATCGGTTAAGGGTGTGGCCGTTACTGGGGCTTTCTCCCTGAGGACATTCTCCATCTGAGGGGCACCGGGAAGGGCACCGGTGATTTTCCTGTTGGGAAATTGCTTTATTAGTTTGAAGGTTAGCTCCTGGAACACTGTAAACCAAGCTGACTTGGATTGCTTAAGCAAATTGGTTATCTGCCAGATTAGCTCCGGTTCTATTTTCTCAAGACGAGCCAGCAAAGATAGGAGTAACCTTGCTGACGACCGGGCATCATCCAATGCCCTGTGTTGAGTATCTATTGCAATGTTTAGTAATATACATAGATCCGCTAAACGATGGTTGGCGGCAGCTGGCAACAATAGTCTGGATAATTCAAGGGTATCAAAAATCTCATTTGTAAACCTATCGGTATTTTCCCTTAAAAAATCCCGATCAAAGGCAATATTATGTCCCACTACGGGCATATCCCCGACAAAGTCCAGCACCTCAGCCAAAATATCCCTTAGCTCTGGGGCTTCGAGAAAATCATTATCATTTAGGCCGGTTAAGCGCTTAATTTTAACAGATAGCTTACCCCTTGGGCGTACTAAGGATTGATACTTGGCCACTTCCGTACCATCAATAACCTTAACCATACCTATTTCAATAATATCGTCTATTCTGTAATCAAGTCCGGTGGTCTCAAGGTCCAGGGCAACAAAAGTAAGCATCAATCCAACAACCCGCTTTCAAAACAATTATAAATTATCCTTAGACATTCGTGGTGCTAATTATTTAATGTAAATTTCGATTTATTTATGTTGATATCCTGCCTATATTGCCAAAATTAGTTCATTCCCCGCCCCCTTGCCCTTGGTATTTGTCTAAGGTTTGATATAATCTTGATATAATAAGGTGTCTAGAAAAAATATGTAGGGAGTTAAATTACTATGACTAATAAAATCAATCACTTATCTTCTGCCCTTAATCTACTGGAAAATACCTTGGGCCAAGAATTAATCAAGAAGGAGGTACACAAAATTGACGGCTGGAATCCCGAAGGAGCACCAAATCTACATCCACTAGTCCTCCTATGGTACAAATGTCGTGAAGACTTAGCCCTTGGGGAACTTACAGGTAGCCTGCCAATTTCCGGCTGGGTTCAAGAAACCCTAGAGCTGGGCAACCTGTTAGAAAACCTGTCCTCCAACCCCAACTACACACAAATCCTTCAAGATCTAAGGAACATTTCCACCTGGGAACAAACCATCCAAAGCTTAAAACAAAAGTGAGCCAGAGGCCGTCCCCTGACTCACTTTGTTCCTTTATTCTTCTACAACGGTAACCTTATTCATTTTGTCGCCTTGCTTAATGTTGTCTACTACCTCTTGACCCTCAAGGACTTGACCAAAAACAGTATGTACTCCATCCAGGTGAGGGAAGGCATCGTGACAAATGAAGAATTGGCTGCCGCCGGTGTCCTTGCCGGCGTGGGCCATGGATAGGGCACCTTTAACATGCTTATTGGGATTACCCTGGGTTTCACACTTGATGGTGTAACCGGGGCCACCTGTGCCAGTACCGTGGGGGCAACCACCCTGGATAACAAACCCTGGAATAACCCTGTGAAAGTTTAATCCGTCATAGAATCCCTTTGCGGCTAAATCTTCAAAGTTTTTTACAGTATTTGGTGCATCCTTTTCCTTCAATTCGATTACAACTTTTCCCTTGTCTGTTTCGATAATTGCCTTTTTCATTTTTCTCCTCCAGCTCTTTTTAAATATCCTTGTACTCTCCGGGCTTTAATACTAAGACCTTAGCCCCTGTCTGGTTCTCTACTGCCCCTTTAAAGGCCTCTGGGTCCTGGACAATAAGGGGCCAGGTATTATAGTGCATCGGCACCACTTGACGGGGGTTTAGCAGCTTGACAGCCTCCAGGGCATCATCAGGACCCATGGTAAAATTATCACCAATGGGCAGCAGTGCCACATCTATGGGATTTAGCTTGCCAATAAGGTTCATATCTCCAAACAAACCGGTATCGCCCGAATAGTACAATGTCTTTCCTTCAATGAAAATAAGGAACCCACAGGGATTGCCAAGATACTCAGCGGGCCCGTCTACTCCCCCGGTAGAACTTCCATGAAGCGCCTGGGTTAACTTGACCTTAAATTTTCCAAAGTCATGGCTCCCCCCAATATGCATGGCATGGGTTTTTACACCTTGCCTTGCACAATAGTTGGCCACTTCATAAACGGAAATCACGGTGGCATCAGATTCCTTAGCCAATCTTAGGACATCTCCAAAATGATCCCCATGCCCATGGGAAACAAGGATAAAATCGGCCTTGATATCCAATCCCTCAGGGGCTACAGGATTACCAGTCAAGAAAGGATCGATAACTATAGCAATATCCTTTGATTCAAGAAGGAAGGCTGCATGTCCTAAAAACGTTAACCGCACAGAAACCAACTCCCTGAATTACATATTACTAGCTTCCCCCGGGCTATGCCAGTATATACTAATATTATTACCATTGATTTCCTCAATTGTCCACTAAAAAGCCTCTTCAAACGCAAAACTTTGCTATAGACATTGTTTTAGTAGGGCGGCTACCTCCCAAGGCAAGCCTGCCACCTTAGCGCCGGCGGCTTCTAGGGCAGAAACTTTACTGTCGAAGGTTCCTTTACCTCGCTCAATAATTGCCCCGGCGTGTCCCATGCGTTTGTCGGGTGGTGCAGAGCTACCTGCTAAAAAGGCTACCACCGGCTTGGTCATTTCATTGATATATAGAGAGGCTTCCTCTTCGGCACTACCGCCAATTTCACCAACCAGCACCACTGCCTGGGTCTCCAAATCATTTTCAAATAACCGCAGCACATCAGTAAAGGACTGACCCACCACCCGGTCACCACCAAGACCCACAACAGTGGACTGCCCAATTCCATTTATGGTTAGATGATAGGTTATCTCATAACTTAATGTGCCACTGCGGGATACAACCCCAACAATACCAGGAGTATAAATGATGTTTGGCATAATGCCCATTTTACTCTGTCCGGGTGATATTACCCCGAAGGTATTGGGACCGATCACAGTTACACTATATTTTTCTGCGAAAGCCATGATATCTAAAGCATCGTGCAGTGGTACATGCTCGGTAATAATAACTATTGTTTTAATACCTGCTGCCATTGCTTCAAAGGCTGCATCCTTTACACCTGATGAGGGGATGAAAATAATAGAGGCCGAAATTGGATAATGCTCCTTAGCTTCAGCCACTGTATTGAAAACAGGAACCCCCTGTATCCTTTGACCACCCTTGCCAGGTGATACGCCGGCAGCTACCCTTGTTCCGTAGGCCAACATTTGGGAAGTGTGAAAACTACCTTGTTTTCCGGTTATTCCCTGGACAAGGACTACACTGTCTTTATCAACAATTATGGCCATTTTAACTACCTCCTACCCTGAGCCAATTCCAAGACGTTGGCAACTGCCTCTTGAATGGTTTTAAAGGCTAAGATACCATGTTGCTCTAAAATATCCACGCCAAACTGCTCATTAGTACCACATAAGCGGAACACAATGGGTACATCGAGCTCCATTTTTTCTTTAACCTGAACAAAGGCCCTGGCTACATCATCACACCTGGTAATTCCTCCGAAAATATTTATAAGTACCGCCTTGGGATTGCTGGAGAGAAGTAATTCTAATGCCTTTGCCGTGGCCTCGATACTGGCCCCACCACCTGCATCCATGAAATTCTTTGGGGTTCCGCCAAAATGATTTATGATATCAAGGGTGGCCATGGTAATACCTGCCCCATTGGCCATCACCCCAATTTCTCCCCCTAGCTCAACAAAGGAAATGCCTATTTCCGCTGCACTTAATTCCCTTTGATTTCTGGTCTCCACCCTCGGTATCCAGTGGGGAACCCGATAGAGGGCATCATGATCAAGGGTAATTTTTGCATCAGCGGCAAGCATACTCCCCCCACAGACCACAAGGGGGTTAATTTCCACCAATTCCGCATCATATTTACGGAAAAGCTCATAAATTTTACACAGGAAGGCTGCAAATTGCTTCATATCGCCCGGCGCTAAACCCATTCGCCGGGCCACTTCCCTGCCTAAATAGGGTTGAACCCCCGCGTGAACATCAACATGCATTTTTACTATGAATTCTTCGGCTACATCCTCAATATTTACTCCTCCATAGGTAGATGCAATGATCAGTGGTTTACCCACAGCACCATCCACGGTTATAGCCAGGTAATATTCTCGTTCAATTGTAAGTTGTTCTTCTACCAGGACTGACTGCACGGAAAAATCCTTAACAAAGGAGTTTAGCAATTCCCCAGCAGTCTTTTCAGCCTCCCCAGGGGTTGCGGCAAAACGTATTCCTCCGTTTTTACCTCTCCCACCCGACAGAATTTGTGACTTGACCACAACGGCTCCAAGCTTCGCCACATATTCTGCAACACCTTCAGAACTATGAAACACCCTTCCCCTTGGCACCGCAATACCCTCTCTAAGGAATATTTCTTTACCCATATATTCATATAGTTTCATTCGTAAAGATCAACTCCCATTAAATTGACATATTATTTAAAATATTCGTTATATAACTTAGAGATTCCTTTTATGTAATCCTAATTACTTTACATCTACTAAAAATCAGTCAAAGAACTGTCCCCCGACTCAAAAATGAGTCAGGGGACAGTTGGTGGGTTAGAGGTTATTCTCCTTTACGTAGCTCATGCCTACTTCCAGGGCTTGCTGGTTGATAGCCAGCATTTCTGGGCGTTTGGCGGCCACTACTTCCTTGATGGCCAAGACTACGTCCTGGATTGAAAGAAGGTCCATTTTTGCCAGCATGGCTCCCAGGATAACTACATTGGCCAGGCTGGCCTTGCCAACCTTGTCGGCTGCCAATTCCTGGGCAGGTATCCTTAGCACCTTTACATCTGTCCGGTTAGCCTCCTCCTTTACAATGGAACTGTTTACCACCAGCAGGCCACCAGGGATTAGGGTGGATAGGAATTTTTCCTGGGAAGGGGTATTCATGGCCACCACAATGGATGGCTTAGTTACTACCGGGCAGTTAATCTCCTGGTTTGATACTGTTACCGAGCAGTTGGCAGTACCACCGCGCATTTCAGGACCGTAGGAGGGAATCCAGCTTACTTCCTTATCAGCAAGCATTCCGGCATAGGCCAAGATTTTTCCCATGAACATTACGCCCTGGCCGCCAAAACCAGAAATAACAATTTTCTCAGTCATAGCCAACTCTCCTTTATTTTGCAGAGACATCTTTAAGGATGCCCAGGGCAAATTGCTGCATCATCTTTTCCCGGAGCCACTCCAGGGACTTAACCGGAGACAGGCCCCAGTTGGTGGGACAGGTGGAAAGGATACTCACAAAGCTGAAGCCTCGGCCTGCCAGTTGACACTCAAAGGCCTGGCCGATAGCCCTTTTAGCCTGGATTACATTTTTAGGGCTATCCACAGAAACAGAAGCCACATAGGCTGCCCCCTCTATTTGTGCCATGATCCTGGGCATGTCCAGGGGGAACCCGGCCAAGCTAGCTTCACGGCCAAAGGGTGAGGTGGAAGTTTTTTGACCCGGCAGTGTAGTGGGGGCCATCTGCCCACCGGTCATGCCATAGATGGCATTGTTTACGAAGATGGCGGTAATGTTTTCCCCCCTTGCCGCCGCATGCATAATCTCAGCAATGCCAATGGAGGCAAGATCACCATCTCCCTGATAGGTAAAGACAAATTTGTCAGGCAGGGCCCTCTTAATACCTGTAGCCACTGCCGGAGCACGGCCATGGGCCGCACCCTGCATATCAATGTTAAAATACTGCTGGCAAAAACCTGCACAACCAACGGGCGTAACTCCGATGGCTTTGCCCAGCAGATCCATTTCTTCAATTTTCTCGGCAACTAACCTATGAATAATGCCATGGGTACAGCCCGGGCAGTAATGGAAGGGAGCCTCGGTTAACGCTTTGCTACGGGTAAATACTTCCTTCATTTGCTCACACTCCCCCTTCTACGGAATTCGGGAAAACTTCCTTAAACCGGGCTAGTACTTCCTCGGGCGAGGGAACCATGCCACCCTGACGGTTGCACAAATGAACCGGCACAGCACAGTTTATAGCCAGTCGCACGTCCTCAATCATTTGACCGGCACTGAGTTCAACCGTCAGGTAGCCCTTAACCTTTCCCCCCAGTGCTGCAAATGCCTTAACGGGGAAGGGCCACAGGGTCACGGGACGCAGCAGTCCCACCTTAATACCTTCCTGACGGGCCTGCTGTACTGCCGCCTTGGCAATCCTGGCCGTTGTGCCGTAGGCTACCACTACATAGTCTGCATCATCAATCATATATTGTTCCCATCGCTGCTCAGTGGCAGCAATATTCTTATATTTTGCTTCCCAGCGAAGGCAGTTGGCCTCACCGATTTCATTCTGCAGGGCATAGCTGGTGATAATATTCCTCGGACGACCCTCGGCCCCGGTGGTGGCCCAGGTTTTATCTGGCAGACTAGGGGCCTCCAGCTCCTTAAATACCACCGGCTCCATCATTTGACCCAGTATGCCGTCAGCAATAAGCAGCACAGGGTTACGATGCATATCTGCCAGGTCGAAGGCATCCCGGGTTAGATCGACAAGCTCCTGTACACTATTGGGTGCCAAGACAATCAGCCGGTAGTCTCCGTGTCCACCGCCTTTGGTGGCCTGAAAATAGTCAGCCTGGGAAGGACCTAATCCCCCCAAGCCGGGGCCTGCACGAACAATATTTACCAATACCACAGGAAGCTCGTTGGCCGCAATATAGGAAAGCCCCTCCTGCATCAGGCTCATGCCGGGGCTGGAGGAAGCTGTCATTACCCGTACTCCTGCCCCGGCGGCGCCATAACACATATTTATGGCACTAACTTCGCTTTCTGCCTGAACAAAGGTACCATCAACTGCGGGCAGATGCTTGGCCATATACTCAATTATTTCAGTAGAAGGCGTAATGGGATAACCAAAGAACAGCCTGCAGCCTGCCTTGATAGCGGCCTCGGCAATGGCCTCATTACCCTTCAATAAATATTTTTTCAAAGCTACCACTCTCTTTCTGTTTATTGTGCTGCTGCCTGGCGCCATACCTTTATGGCCACATCAGGGCACATTTGGGCACACATGGCACAGCCGGTGCATTCTTCTGCCTGCTCCGGCCGGACAAAATAATAGCCCTTGGGATTTGACTCCTTGGACAGACCCAGAACCTTCTTGGGACAAATTTCTATACATATGCTGCAACCTTTGCAGCGGATGCTATCCACTTCTACAGAACCCTTTGCCATACTTGTCCACCTCCTATTTAGGTTTGCGCCCAGTTAAGGCGCATTTTTATATCAACTGGAACGATAATTGTGCCGGGTAAATTAGCCCGGGCCTGTTCCAGGAGTGAACTTTCCACTGCCGTAAAGGCAATTGGTAAACCAGTCAATTGGTGAACCTGTTCCACCAGCCATTGTCCTTGAAGTACCACCGAAAGATCCGTTTCCCAGGCCAGGTTGGTGTTATTTACCAGCGAGGTAACCTTTAGACCACTTGCTTCCTCTATGGAAGAAAGCATAGCAACTACCTTTTCAGGGGTATCCGTGTCTGGTCGGTAAGCGTTAACCACCATGAGCAGTTCATGGGACCCTGCGGCGATTATTTCTGAAAATCTGCCTAAAGCCGTGGCACCAGTATTATCTCCACCAACATCAACCACCACTTGATAATCAAGGTTTCTTAGATACCCGGTTATTTCCGGGGGTAAAGCAGGTGCCTCGGACATAATATACTCGCCTTGGGGCAAGATTGGCTCCACCCCGTGTCTTACCAGAATATCAGCCCTCTCCCTGCTGCGGAAATAAGGATTAACAATATCCAAGTCAACCAGGGCCACCTTTTTTCCTTCCTGGGCCAGCATTAGGGACAAATTAAGGGACAGCTCGGTTTTTCCACTACCGTAATTGCCTACCAAAATTGTTAACCTACTTTTCGGCATCAAAAGCGATGTTCCTTTCCGGGCCCCTAACCAAAACATTACTCACATTATGGAAAGCTATCTATCACCGGCAGCCACCTTAAGGTGGTCAATGCTATGATAGAATTTTGGCTGTTCCTCTCCCCTTAGTACCCTTAGGGCACCAAGGGCTAAGGATTCCATTTCTTCCTCTCCTGGAGCCACCATAACGGGAGCGATAAAGGAAACCCTCTCAATTATTTTGTCTGTGATATATTGGGAATGTGCCAGTCCGCCTGTAAGCACTATACGGTCCACCTGTCCATAAAGGACGGTGGACATGGCTCCGATTTCTTTGGCAATCTGATAACACATGGCTTCCAGCACCAGCTTGGTCTTCTGGTCACCCTCGGCCAACTTTGCCAGAGCCTTGCGAACATCCTTAGTACCTAGATAGGAATACATGCCCCCTTCTTTGTTAAGATAGGTCAGCATCTGTTCCTCATTGTATTTTCCACTAAAGCATTGTTTTATCAGCAGCCTTGCAGGCAAGGTCCCACAACGTTCGGGAGAAAATGGGCCTTCATTTACAGCATTGTTAACATCAATCATTTTTCCCTTTCTGTGGGGGGCAACAGAAAATCCACTGCCCAGGTGAGCCAAAATCAAGTTTACCTGTTCATAGGTTGAACCTATTTCCTCGGCTACTTTTCTAGCAACAGCCTTCATATTTAAGGCATGGGATAGGCTCGTCCTTGGAAGCTCAGGATGTCCTGATAATCTTGCCACAGGGTCCAACTCATCCACCGAAACGGGATCAACAATATATGCTGGGATGTTTACCTGTTTGGCCAGGTAATAGGCAATAACGCCACCCAAATTTGAGGCATGTTCTCCTCCTGGGGGGTCATGAAGTTCCTCAACCAGTTCCTCATCCACTAAATAGGTCCCACCTGGAATGGGCTTAAGCAAGCCTCCCCGGCCAACCATAGCATCAAACTCATTTAGCTGGCAGGCCATTTCCCCAAGGATTTCTAGAATAGCCTTGACACGATAATTATACTGTTGGCTAACCCTATTAAAAGAGCTGATTTCGTAGGTAGGATGCTCAATTGTTTTTTTCCACAGGCAAAGCTCATCATTGAAAGCCGCAATTTTTGTCGAGGTTGAGCCAGGATTTACGGCTAGTATCATCATTAAAATAATCACTCCATATTTCGCAAAAAAGTTGTACTCCAGGTATTATTGTATCCCATTTCCTTGTACAAACAAATAACTTAAAGTTAATACCAGGATTTGGCGTCAACTGTACACTTTTCTTTGTTTTTCGACATTATGTGGTATTTTCCTGCAATGCAAAATATAACACTTTTAAATAATTGTCAACAATATTTGTAGCGTAGTGATAAAAACAAAGGTAACAATACCCTAATAAGGTTTTAAGGATCACAAAACCCCAGTGGATTAGATGCACTGGGGTCATGACAAAAACTAATATAAAATTAGCCGGGGAGACAATAGTATTTTTATTCCTTTTGGTTATACTATCTCAGAGGTTGAATTTATTTCAACCTAATCTCCTCTCCCTTTCTCGCTGTATCTACCAAAGATACAGCCTTTTTTTATTTCTTTGCTATTTAGAGGTCAAGTACTTCTCCGCCTCTACTGCAGCAATAGCACCATCTGCCACCGCGGTAACCACTTGTCTTAGATGCTTTTGACGTATATCACCTGCCGCATAAAGACCGGCTATGCCTGTTGACATATTTTCATCGGTTTTGATATAGCCCCGCTCATCCATTTGAACCAAATCTTTTACCAAATCCGAATTAGATTTGGTACCCACATAAACAAAGACACCGTCTACCGGGATATCTGTCATTTCTCCGGAGGCTACATTTTTTATTCTCACAGCCTCTACCTTATCTTCTCCGATTACCTTATCCACCACGGAAAACCATAAAAACTCAACCTTATCATTTTCAATGGCTCTCTTTTGAATGAGCTTGGTTGCCCTCAATTCACCCCTGCGGTGAATAATATATACCTTAGAGGCAAATTTGGTCAGGAAGAGGGCCTCCTCTACCGCTGCATCTCCACCGCCTACAACTGCCACGACTTTATCCCGGAAGAAGGCTCCGTCACAAGTAGCGCAGTAGGAAACACCCCGTCCATGAAATTTACTTTCTCCCTCCACACCAAGGAACTGGGGCTTAGCCCCGGTGGCTAAAATAACGGTTTTAGCCAGTACTGGTTCTTGGGCAGTATGAACAATAAATTTATCATCCTGTTGCTCAATTTTTTCCGTATCAGAAAACCAAACCTCAAGTCCAAAGGAACGGGCCTGCTCATCCATTTTCATAGCCAGGTCTATCCCACCAACCCCTCCGGGAAAACCAGGGTAGTTTTCAATCCATTCAGTTGATGCTGCCTGGCCCCCCGGCATACCCCTTTCCACCAAAATGCAATCAATATCGGCCCTGGCAGCATATAGCCCGGCAGCATAGCCAGCTGGCCCGCCACCGATAATTACAAGTTCTTTTTCTAACACACCTACACCTCCAGATATTTAGTGATTTATCGTCAAATTTTTACATCACTTGCATATTATCTCATTAATGAAAATTGTCCGTCAAGTCAAGCCAGAATAATTGTAATGAATTATTCATATATTTCCTTTTGTTCCTTCTCCCTTACCAAAATAGACCTGGTTTCCCTGGCAGCACGGAGAACCTGTGGTTCCTCCACCGGGTTGCCAATCATTAGCTCCAATCTTTTTAATGCGCTAACCATCTTTAGTTTGCCCAATGCTAGGACTGCATTCTCCCTAACTAAAGCCACCGGGTCTTCGAGGGCAGAAATCAGTGCAAAATAGAACGCCTGATCCGCCATTTTACCCATGGCTTGGCATGCTTTAACCCTAATGGCACTATCCCGATCCTGAACAGCCTTACTTAAAAGACTAACAGCATCCTTACCACCCAACTGCCCACAGGCCCAAATCAGCTGCAAATACACCTTCTTTGGCACCCTGCGCTGCAAAGCCTTAAAGCAGAGCAGTATACTGGTATCCCGTCGCTGCACAAGTTCCCTTACCAGATGTACTACTATTTCGGGGTTTTTACCCTGGAATAGAGCTAGGCAGCGGGATATTCTGTCCTTGGACTTGCTGCGCAAGACCGCCTGCACCTCATCGGCAAGCTCAGGCACAACTAGCGGAATAATTAAGCCTGAGGCCTGCTCCGAGAGACTTAAGGTGTCTGCTGGAAAATCATTGATCAGCAAGTTGTTTTCCAAAAGGTACCCTATTAGATCTGAAATGTGTTTTTTAGGCCAATTGGACAGCAAGCCATAGCCAACGGTTCTGGCATAATAACTATCGCTGGTAAGCCAGGCAGTTCTGCTGCCCTTTAGAATATCAGCAAATTGAGCTGCGTTAACCTGCTTATCTACTTGGTTTATACCCTCAAAGATTCTGATTAGGACATCAGGCTCCATCTCAAGATTGGCATCCATAATAATTTGTTCTGCTTGAAGTCGTTCGTAGTAGTTTTTAAATATATTAAAGCGATTACGAAAATCCACCATAAATGGGATTAGCTTTACATCTATCCCTGCCAATTCCCTGCGGGCCAATAGCTGTTCCTCTGAGCTAATACCACTGTCCACAATTTCCTGCAGCCTATAGTATTGTTTTCTAAAAAGCTCTAGATAAACCTCAGGATAGCCAGTTTTTTGAGCTATATCAGGCAACCTGTAGCCAATGGTCAATAAACGAAGGATGATCTCCCAGGGTTGCCAGGGGTGATTTTGAGGTCTGGCACTCCTCCCCAAGACTCCTTTGGCACAATTTAGAATATCCACAGTCAAGCCCTGGGCAAATACCGGCGGGTAGGCAAATTGTGAATTTAGTTTAGTAGTTAAAATATCACTAAAGGTTGGATTATCAAGAAACTGCCAATTTTTGGACAGTACATATGTTAAGGCAGGGATCACTGTTTCATTTAGAAATGCCAAAGCAAGGGTGCTTTTTGGCCCACCCCATTCTTCAAGAAAAAGCTTCTCCAAGTTTTTTGCCAACTGCTCTTCTTCTGCTGCTCGACCCAGCTTTAGCTTAATATCCAAATAAAACCACTTCCTGCGAAATTGCTGTTAAGGAAAGATATTCCACATCATGTCAAATATATCCTTTATATTTTTGTCAATCAAAAGGGTTCCCTAATGAAAATGGCATAAAAGGTCAGGGCTAGAGTTATCACAGTTAATAAGGTGGTACCTATAGCCCCCCTTTTATTATTCTTTTCCTTCCACAGCCAGCGGGCAAAGGATAAGGTGTATAGGCCAACAGCTAAAGGTATCAGAGAAATAAGATAATCTATCATACCACTACTCCCTTATCATGGGTTCGGTATAACGCAGCAATCCGGTTCGGCGGAAATTGGCCTTAACCTTCACCCTAATATCTGCCTGCATGTAGATTTCCTTCCAGGGAAGCTTTTCCCATTCCTCCCAGGTGCTAACTTTATTACGGTAATGGGTATCGTAGTTAAATATATCACCCCAGTTATTGTCCTTAGTCTTTTGTATCAGCTTACGGGCCAGACTTTCCTGGGCCCTTTCCAGGGCCCTCTGGGCAACCAACTTTTTATCTGGATCCTCATAATTTTCACCACTTTGAATGGAAAAAAACTCACCCTCCAGAAATATGGTCTGATCAATAATTAGACGATTGTTCTCCACCCTGAATTTAACTTCAGGCTGTTTAGCCTGATTAAGGGCTACCGCAATCATTTTATCCGGATGCTCCGGATCCGAAAAACTAAAGTTGGAGGCGGTTAAACAGCCCTGTAAAATCATCATGGTACGGTTTTCATCAGCGGTTAACCTCCCTACCATTTTATCATTGTTAAAAATGGCCGCCCCGGCAAACTCCACTTTATTACCACCCTCCCTTGGCACTTCACCTGCCAGGTAGGGTGCCCTCAGTGATTCGCTGGCATCTTTATCGGTTCCTTGTCCCTCCGGTGTGTTAATTCCTACCAGCGGCAGGGTAGGGCTGCTGTGCAGATTATTCAAGGTTAGATAAAACTGATGCATATCAACGGTGCTGTAAAATCCGGTTCTTTGGGATAATATTCTTATTAGATGAAATACCTTTCCGGGAAAAATTTCCAGAATTGGCTTGTTTTCGGTAAGGAAGTCCTTTACTCTACCGTTGGCAATATACATATAGCTGTCTCTCCTCACTTCCCGGTGGCGTATCAGGCCCAGGAGATAAGGCTTGATCCCATCCCTGGCCAGTTCTTCACCGATAAAGTAGGCATTAGTATGATGAAAGGATATCTCCCGGGTAACATAGGTATTCATAAGTGTGTAACACTCCCATATGGTTGGACCCTCTACGCTGGTGATAAAAAAGGGCTCCATATTACCGCCGCCGCCACCCTCACCGGCAGCAAATACTTGGGGGTTTGCTATTACTACCGTCATTTCCAGTGCCTCTTTTTTGCCCTTATCAAGTCCCACTGCTATAACCAGGGCCACCTCGTCGGTTTCCCTGCCGCCAAAGCACCCACCACACAAAAAAACCATCAGCAGTGCAGCTAATATTTTAATGGCATATTTACTCCTTGGCCCTTGCATCATCGCCCTCTAGCTCCCCTGTTTTTCTTATTCTAGACACAGCCAGCAATAATAACGGCAGACCCACAGTAACAGCAAGTCCTGGATAGCGCCTGAGAAACTGAGTTTCCAAGTATAAATTGGTGGGTAAGTCCGGCGGCAAAATACTTACCACTGCACATAGCATTGTTACTATCCATAATAATGGACGGTAGTCTGGTGCCTTAAATATTCTGGCAGCCACAATTGTGGCTGCATATAGGGTTACAGCCAGCTTGACAAAGCCCACCATAACCCAGCTTAGTAAAAAGATGGCCTCTATCCGCTGGAAATAACGTCCCAGCTCTATCAGGCGACTGAGATTAAAAAAGGGAATAAGCAGCTCATTGGAGGATGGCACCCCAAATACCAGCAGAATGGCCATACATGTTATCAGCAGCAACATTCCGCCAAATATTATGGCCAGCATGGTGGCATTGCGAAATTTCTGCCAGCCGCCGCTGACACTTAGTATAATCACAGCTGCCAGTAAGCCTTCACTTACCAGGGAATATTCCGTCAGTCCCTGAAAGAAAATATAGCTGGGCTCCCTGCTATAAAGGGGAAAAAGAAAGCTAATTTCCATGGTTTCAACCACTGCTAAAAAAAGAATTACTAAGCCTGCAAGAATAAAAGTCAAGGAAGTCCGTGCAACCCTGGCCATAGTCTCTAGACCATAATGACAGCTAAGCATAGCCCCGCCAAATAAAAATAAAAGTACCGCACTGATTGGAGTCCTGGGCAGGGTTGTTACTAAAATGGCCTCGGCAAAGCCCCTGGATAACAAAGACATAACGGCAACAAAATAAAAAAATATCAGTAGATTTACCAGGGTGCCTAAATATGGACCTAGTAGGGACTCACTTACCTCCACAATGGTCTGGTTGCTATGCCTCCTCATTAGGGAGGCAACAATCCAGAAGCCAAGGGCAGAACCGATGGTTCCAACAATAATCATGGCCCAGACCAAGGTCCTGCCCTCATTGATGGCGGTTGCCGGCAGGGTTAAAAATATTCTTCCAATGTTAGATATAAATAATAGTGCAAACAACTCCGCAAAACCTATTTTACCTTCCCTAATCAACGTTTCTTCTCCCTTTTTGACGATTCTAGAACCCAACGCCGGGAAATCTTAGGCTGGAACTGAGGACTTTTGGTATTGAGAAAATCCGGTCTCTTCTCCCAGGAAAAAACGGGTTTGCGCAGCACCACATCACCTGTTGTGCTGGTGGTGGGGGCCATTGGTGCAAGATAGGGCACCCCAAAGGATTTGAGGTGAGCCATCATATGCATTTGTGCGAAAAGGCCAAAGGCTATGCCTACAAAGCCCAACATGTAGCCTAGAATAATATAGGCAAATCTCATTATACGTAAAGAAAACTGCATGGAATAAGAGGGTATGGCAAAATTAGCCAATCCTGTGACGGCCACAATGATTACCAAAATAGGACTGACAATATTAGCCTGTACCGCTGCCTGACCAAGGATTAATGCACCTACAATACCAATGGTGGTTCCCATGACCCCTGGCACCCGGACACCTGCCTCCCGGATCAATTCAAAGGACACTTCCATCACGATCACTTCAATAATGCTTGGAAATGGCACCCTTTCCCTGGCCCCCATGATGGAAAGCAACAGTTCTGTGGGAATCATTTCCCTATGGAAAAGAACAATGGCTAGATAAACCCCAGGAGTAAGGAAGGCCACGTAAAAGGCAAAACCTCTAACCAACCTCAATAGGGACCCGTAAATCGGCCTTAAATAATAGTCTTCCTGGGAGTGAAGCTGATCGAATAGGGTTGTTGGAACCAGCAGCACATAGGGATTACCGTCCATTAAAATAGCAATTTTACCCCTTAAAAGCATATATGCTGTCCGGTCCGGCCTTTCTGTAGCCATTACCTGAGGGGCCACATTCCAGGGGCTATCCTCAATAAACTGTTCTAATATTCCAATATCAACTATACCGTCTGTTTTTATTGAATTAATGCGTCTTTTTACCTCTTTTACCAGTTTATCATTAGCTATATTTTTCATATACATAACAGCTATATCGGTATTAGAGGTATTGCCAACCTTAATCATTTCAGTTGTTAGATCAGAGGAACGGACATATCTACGAATAAGTCCGGTATTTACCCTGAGCATTTCGGTAAAGGCTTCCTGGGGTCCCCTGACCACCATCTCGTTCTGTGGCTTATCTACACCCCTATGCTCCCAGCCTTTGGTCTCCACCACCAGGGCTTGATTACAGCCTTCAATGAACAAGGCCGTTGAACCATAATTAACACCTTCAGTAATTTCCTTAAAGGTACTGTGGGAGGTCACCTGGTTGCCAGGTAGTAGACTTTTTTGCACATAATCAATTAGCAGGTGTGCCTTTACAGTCTCCTGTATATTTGACAAAAGCATCAATGGTTTTAAAATATCCCTATTAATTATGGTTTTATCGCTTAGTCCCTCCATAAAGACCACAAAGGCCTGTACCGGTGGTTCCGTAGCAATGGTCAATTCCCTAATAATCAGATCTTTATTAGTTGGCAAATCGTAAATATCCCTAATGCGTTCTTTGTTATACTCTAAAATCATGCTTACTTTTCGTGGATCATGGTGCCCCTGGGACTCAGATACCTTTAAGGGCTTCTTTATTCTCTGGTGCTTAGCCTCCTGCTCCTGTCCTTCACCGCTAAGCCTCTCTTCTGTCTGCTCCCCTTGCTTAGCTTCTAAACCCCTTTTATCTAGACCTTTTCTAATGTGTTTTCTATTTTTTAACTTACTCTGGGGTTTCTTACTATCCTTTTTGTCCTGGTTTAACTCCTGCTTAGTCTCTTCATAACCCTCTATCTTTTCATTTGATTCCCCGGATTTCTTCTGTTTTTCCTCAAATTTTTTCTCTGCCGGGGTTTCTTCTAAAATAAAACCTTCCTGATCAATATTTGACTCAAAGGAGAACACTTTTTTTAATTCTTTCCAAATATTCATATCATCACCGATATTAGTCTTAGCCGGCAAAAAGAAGTTTATCCAGTAATACTCTTAAATGAAGCAAAGAACCATCCCCTGACCCACATGACCGTGAGGGGATGGTTCCCATTTTTAGTGGAATATATTAACTTTGTTGTATTGTTGCCGTCTCTAGGGCCTGTTGGCCTATTTTAAAGCCAAGCTCCAGGGCCCTTTTATTCATGTCTTCGGTCCCCCTGGGGACCCTGCCCAGCAGGGCGGCAGTTACCGACTGCCGGCTTACCATGCTGGAGATGGCTGTAAGGGCCCCTAGGGCTACTACATTAGCCACCAGTTCCCTGCCAATCTGCTTACGTGCTGATTCCGTGATGGGCAGAGGGAAAACTCTGGTTCTGGTATTGGGTATATGCTTCACCAATCCTGAATCCACCACAGCCAGGCAGGTATCCTTGCAATCCCCTATATACTTAAGGACCGACTCTTGATTTAGGCCCAGGAATAGATCCGGTTTTTCAACCTTGGGATAGTCAATCCCCTGGCCGCTGATAATTACTTCGGCCTTACTGGCACCACCCCTGGCAGCGGGACCGTAGGATTGGGTTTGCACTACATTTTGACCTTCTATAATGGCGGCCTCGGCTAAGATAATTCCGGCCAAAATAAGTCCTTGACCTCCAGAGCCACTTAATCTTACTTCCCATGTTCCTGGCATATTATCTACCTCCCCTGGAATTTTTCCACCAGTTTCTGGTATTCTGCCGTATATTCAGGTGCTTTGGAACTGTGTAAAATACCCACAATAAACTTATCTGCCCGTTCCTCATCAGTTAATTTGTTATATTTCATGACTGTTATCCCATGATCCCGCTGCCACTTCAGCATGTCAGCCGGAGAACCCATTTTATTTTGCCTACCAAAGGAGGTGGGGCAATGGGTCACTACCTCTATGAGGGAAAATCCACTATTTTTATAGCCTTCGATGATCAGGTCCGTTAGAATTTTTGTATGAAAACTGGTTGCTCTACCCACAAAGGTGGCCCCTGCCCCGATGGCCAACTCCGCCATATTAAAGGGACGCTCCAGATTGCCATAGGGTGAGGTGGTGGCACGGCAGGCATTGGGGGTCATGGGAGAGTACTGACCTCCAGTCATACCGTAAATGTTATTATTAAATACTATGGTGGTAAGGTTAATATTGCGACGGGCTGCATGAATAAAATGATTACCTCCTATGGCAGTACAATCACCGTCTCCTGTTAACACAAAAACGTTTAGCTCCGGTTTTGCAAACTTCACTCCTGTGGCAAAGGCTAAAGCCCTGCCATGGGTGGTGTGCAGTGTATCAAAATCCAGGTAACTCGAAGCCCTTGCAGCACAGCCAATACCGGAAACCATTACCGTCCGCTCCTGGTTTATGGATAGCTTTCCCACTGCTTTAGCAAGGCAGTGAAGTATAATACCATTGCCACAGCCGGGGCACCACATATGGGGCAATTTTTCCAATCTAAAATACTGTTCAATCTCTGGGAGCATGTTAATACACCTCCCTGATTTTCTTCAAAATAGTTTCCGGTCTGATTAACTCTCCATCAGCTTGCAAACAGCTGTATACTTCAGTCCTGCCCCGAATAACCCGCTCCACTTCTAAAAGCATTTGTCCGCAATTCATCTCTGCCACCAGCAGTTTTTTTCCTTCCTCAGCCAGCCTCGCGACCTGTTCCCCAGGGAAGGGCCAAATTGTCTGGGGCCTAAAGGTTCCTACCTGATAACCTTCCTCTCTGGCCAGCTTGACGGCCCGGTTTACAGCCCTGGAGGTACCCCCGTAGGAGATCACCACTAACCTTGCAGCTTCAATGTTATCCCTTTGGTAAGCTATTATTTCATCCAGGTTACTCAACACTTTCTGATGAAGTCTCTTTAATAGCCTATCAATAATTTCAGGCTTTTCTGTGGCAAAGCCATCTTCATCATGATATAGACCGGTGACGTGGTAACGATAGCCTGCACCAAAGGCAGCCATTGGAGGTGCCTGGTTTAATTCAGCCCTGTAGGGATAATAGTCCTCCCTTTGGCAACTTAGTTTGTTTCTATCATAAATTGGCAGTTCACCTGGCTCAGGTAAGATAACCTTCTCCCTCATGTGACCTACCACTTCATCCATCAATATTATTACAGGTATACGGAATTTCTCAGCTAAGTTAAAGGCCTTAACCGTCAAATCAAAGGCCTCCCTCACCGAGGATGGGGTTAAGGCAATAATGGGATGATCCCCATGGGTACCCCAGCGGGCTTGCATCACATCACCCTGGGCAGGTGCCGTGGCAACTCCTGTGCTGGGTCCTAGTCTCTGGACATTCACCACCACGCAGGGTATTTCGGCCATGCAGGCGAAGCCAATATTCTCCTGCTTCAGGGAAAAGCCTGGTCCACTGGTGGCGGTCATGCTTTTTGCCCCGGTAAGGGAGGCACCTACCACCGCTGCCATACTGGCAATTTCATCCTCCATCTGAATAAACTTCCCACCCACCTGGGGTAATCTTCTAGCCAGTATTTCAGCAATTTCCGTTGATGGTGTTATGGGGTAGCCTGCATAAAAGCTCATACCCGCGTATATAGCTCCTTCGGCACAGGCTTCATTGCCCTGCACTAATCGTGGTTCCTGGCTCATTCCTCCTCCTCCTCCAGGGTTATGGCATAGTCTGGACATAGGCTCTCGCAAATACCACAGCCCACACAATTATCTGACCTGACAGATTCCACCATCCCTCCATCCCCCAGGGCTAGCACACCCTTGGCGCAAAAAGCTATACAGATTCCACATTTTTTACACCAGGCCTGATTAACTACAATACGATGGTTTTTGAGCCTGGGAACCGGAGTATTTCCTTTCACGGTATCAACTCCCATTTCTACACGCCTTATTTTCTAACTATTTTGATAATTACCTCCAGGTTAACCCTAATGTGTATTTCCGTCAACTTCACTCCTGACCGGGATTTGTTAAACTAATGGTATTTAGGGAACTAATTACAAATTATTATGTATATTCTGATATTTAGACTTTGTAAATGAGATGTACCCAGGGGATACATCTCATTTTTAGCTTAGGTAAATTTAACCGATAATTTCCGAGGTTATTTTCATCTGCAGGAATAGCCCCAGATAGTCAAAGCCACCAGCCTTGGAACATGTTCCCGACATATTAAAACCACCAAAGGGATGAACACCAACCAGGGCTCCTGTACATTTACGGTTAAAGTACAGATTGCCTACATGGAAATCCTCTTTTGCCTTGACAATATTCTCTCTGCTATTGCTGTAAAGGGAGCCTGTTAAGCCATATTCAGTGTTATTTGCCACTTCCAGGGCTTCATTAAAATCGCTAACTTTAATCATAGCTAATACAGGTCCAAAGATCTCTTCTTTAGACAATCTGGCATCAGGCGCAATGTCTCTGAAAATGGTAGGTTTAATAAACCAACCAACCTCTCCCAATCTCTCTCCGCCCATAAGCAGCTTACCTTCTTGCTTGCCAATTTCTATATACTCCAGGATTTTTTCCATGGCTCTCTTTTCAATCACGGGGCCCATATTGTAGTTTTCTTCAGGAGATCCCTGATTTAGCTTTTGTGCCAATGCCACTGCTTTCTCAATTACCTGTTCATATACACCTTCCACAATAATTGCCCGGGAGCAAGCTGAGCATTTTTGTCCCTGGAAGCCAAAGGCGGAGGCTACAATACCCTGGGCCGCCTTATCCAGGTCAGCAGTCTCGTCTACAATAATTGAGTCCTTACCACCCATTTCAGCAGCCACCCTTTTAATCCATTTCTGTCCGGGGGCAACCTTTGATGCGAGGCCACTGATGCGTAGACCAATTTCTTTGGAACCAGTAAAATTAATAAAACGAGTCAGTTTATGGCTTACCAAAAAGTCGCCTATGGCACCGCCAGAACCAGGCAAGTAATTCACAACTCCACCAGGCAGACCAACCTCCTGCAGTAATTCCATAAACTTTGCTGCAATAATTGGTGTGGTGCTGGCAGGTTTGAGAACCACGGTATTACCTGTAACCACTGAAGCGACGGTCATGCCGGCCATAATGGCCAAGGGGAAATTCCAGGGCGGAATTACCAGGCCAACCCCCAGGGGGATATATTTCATTTGATTGTACTCACCACTAATGGGAACCAAGGCCGGTGGATTTGCATATCTTAACATTTCGTGGGCGTAAAAATTCATAAAGTCTATGGCTTCAGCTGTGTCTGCATCGGCCTCAGCCCAATTTTTCCCTGACTCTAAAATTAACCAGGCTGAAAAATAATGTTTACGCTGCCTCATTAATTCCGCAGCCTTAAATAAAAAGATGGCCCTTTCTTCAGGAGAAACCTTTGACCAATAGGCAAAGGTGCTATTGGCAGACTCCATGGCTTTTTCAGCCAAAACAAGATCTGCCTTTGAAGCAAAACCTATCACTTCATTTTCATTGGCCGGATTGGTGGAGGTTATAACTTCATCGGTATATATGGCTTCCCCACCGATATATAATGGATACTTCTTTCCCAGTTCCTGTCTTACCTGAGCTAACGCTTCTTTAATTGCAGTGGCATTCTCAGGTAGAGAAAAGTTAGTAAAGGGTTCGTTTGCAAATGCCTTCATGTGAATCCTCCCATTAAATATTTATTGTTAAGGCTTAGTTTTTTATACCACAGAGGGCTCTACATAGAGTTCACCCCTGGCAAAACGGGTAAAGTCAAACATACTGATAGGCAAGCTGGTTTTTTCACCTAAAATATGCTCGGCCATCAATTTGCCGGTCATGGGGGCAATCATAAATCCATGTCCGGAAAAACCTGCTGCCAAGTGGAAACCTTCAACTCCTGGTACACTGCCCAGAATTTGCTGCTTATCAGGTGTCAAATCGTATAAACCGGCCCACTGGCGCACAACCCGCAGGTTAGCTAGGGGTGGCAGCAGAAATGTTACCTTGGCAGCCATTTCGTGCAAAAACTGCCAGGTGCCATTATGATTATATTCCTTTAATTCATTGGGATCTCCTAGGCCCATGATAAAGCTGCCATGGGGTACCTGCTGGCAATAAAGTCCATGATAAAAACTCATCACCATGGGACCCTGCATCATTTCTACCGGCTCGGTCACAAGTATTTGGTGCCTTTCCGGGGTAAGGGGTAAATCTATGCCTATGGTCGCTGCCAATTCACGGGAATAGGAACCGGCACAGCAAATAACCGCAGGTGATTCAATTACTCCCTTGTTTGTTTCCACACCGCAAATTTTATCCCCTTTTGTAAGGAGCTTAGTGGCCTCGGTGTAGGTTATTATTTCAACCCCAAGCCTTTGGGCCGCCTGAGCATAGGCATCGGTAGTCTTAAAAGGGTTGCAATGCCCATCCTTAGCACAGAAGGTGGCTCCAAGTAACCCTTGGGTATTTAAGTGGGGTACAATTTCTTTGGCCTCTTCAGGTGTCACCCAGCGGGAAGGTATGCCCAGTTGGTGCTGAACCCCCAGATTTTTATGAAACTGCTCCACCATTTTTTCTGTGTAGGCAAGGAGCAGATAACCCCCCTGCTTAAACTCAATGGAGCCTTCATATTCCAGATCCTCTTCCAAACTTTCAAACATTTCTATGCTATTCTTAGCAAGTAGGCAGTTGGTCTCTGTTCCAAACTGCATTCTGACCCCGGCGCCACATCTTCCGGTTGCTCCGCTGGTCAGATACTTCTTCTCCAGCAAAACTATGTTTTTAGCACCCTTTTTAGCCAGGTTATAGGCTATGGCACAGCCAATAACACCGCCACCAATTATCACATAATCTGCCCTTTTAATCATCTCCTTCACCTCCTGCCAAAATACCCAGTTTTACTGGTGAAGTAGGCTGGCGAAAGGCGGTAAGGGGAATGTCCTTAACAGCTTTACCTGTAGCCCTGGCCAATTCGTTAACTATCAAGGGTGTACAGGTTCTGCCCTGGCAAGGACCCATGCCGACCCGGAGCAATCTTTTAAGCTGCTCCAGGTCGGTGATGCCCTTATCAATATAAGCTCTGACTTCATCTAGGGTGATATCTTCACACCTGCAGATAACTGTAAGACTCTCCGAACCCTGGCACATATTTACCGCACCTCCTTAACTAAGAAGTGACGGCTTTCCATCATTAAATTCTTTGGCACTGCCAACCAGACCAGGGCCGTTTTGTCCTGGGCTTTAGTATTTTGTACTTTAACGACCTTAGCGTTTCCCAACTCTTCCCCAGCTCGATTAACGGCGGTTACAATTTGATTAACCCGTGGCAGGGGTAAAAACTCGTAGGGTATTTTCACTAAAGCTTCACTATCGGAATAGGTAGCATCCACCACAAATATGGCAAGTCCTGGACAGCGGCTCATACAGGAACCACAGCCATTACATTTATCAAAATCTATTTGTGGACGTTCATTTATATCTGTAAAGGCTTTAATTGCTCCCCTTTTACAACTGTGGTAGCAGGGATCGCAGGGTATATTTTGAAAGCATTCTGTTATAGCCACCGGACCCTTGGACAGTCGTTCCTCAGTTGGCATGACCGCTGCAATATCTTCCGGTGTAGGAATGCCGTTTAATGGCAGCATATATTTTCACTCCTCCGACTATAGAGCGGCCTGGGCTAGGCCTTTACGGATTTTTTCGCCCACATGACCAGAGCGCAGTGCCTCCAGTTGCTCTAATACATTTGCCCTGTCCTCATTAAGATCAGGACCCGTATAACCAAGACTGGAGGCTGAGTTAAGTCCTGCCAGGGCACCCTCCATCATAGCTGCTGATGCCTCTTCAATTCCCGCCACATCACCAGCCACATAAATTCCCGGCACAGAGGTTTCCAGACCTTCACTACGAAGGGGAACATTCCCTCCCAGTTCCGGCACAAAGGTCATCTTACACCCTGCTTGCCAAAGGATCTCAGTCAATGGTGTTAGACCCACTGACAGGCAAATCACATCTGCATCTATTAACCGTTCCGTTCCTGGTATCTGCTGCCAATTATCATCCAGTTGAACAATGGTTGCTCCCGTAACTTCCCTTTCACCATGGGCACACTTAATAGTATGCCTGGTAAATATAGGAACTCCCGCCCGAACAACCTTAGCCGCATGCACCCAATAGGCTCCAATTTTAGGCCCTGCCTCAATAATTCCTGCCACTTCGACCCCCGCCTGGAGAAGCTGATAGCTGACAATAACACCTATGTTACCGGCCCCAACCATCAATACTCGATTACCAGGCTTGACACCGAAAACATTTACCAAGGTTTGAACAGCTCCAGCACCATAAACGCCAGGCAAATCATTATTGGGGAAAAGTAAGGATTTTTCTGCACCACCTGTTGCAACAATAAGGCGTTGCGGCTTAATGGTGGTGATTTTACCTTGCTGCTCTACCGCCAGAACACCGTCTTCATAATAACCCAGGGCAGTAGCCTCAGCCATTATCACTATTTTTTCATTGGCCATTACTTCATCAGATAGCTCCCGGGCTATGTCAATACCCCTTTCCGAGGCACGCTGCTGCTTTGAACCGAAAAACCTATGGGTTTGTTTAATTAACTGACCGCCTAGATAATCATTACGGTCAATTAAAACTACTCCTGCACCTAGCCTTGCCGCCTTGATTGCTGCCGCTAATCCTGCTGGGCCGCCCCCCACAATTGCTATTTCAGTATGTATCACTTGAGTTCACCCTTCCCCTTCTGGGTCTCAACAACCATACCTTCAGCCAGGCGTTCTACACAAACCCTGACATTTGGCTCACCGTTTACCACCATCAAACAGGAAGAACAGTTTCCAATATTGCAGAACAATCCCCTGGGGCGATGCAGGTGACCGCTCTCCCTCATTATTCTAATCCCGGCAGCATGAAGTGCAGCCGCAATGGTCTCACCTTCGAAACCCTCTATTTCTTTGCCATCATAGGTAAACCTAATTTTATTGCCAGGCTTAAAGTCTAAAATAGGGTGTTTTATTATGCGCATAGGAAATACCTCCTCGTTTAATAGTTACTTGCAATATTAATGCCATTTTGTCAGTTGATTGCTATGACTGAGGGAATATTCCTTATAAGCCCTTAATACTGTCACATAATATAATATTTTATACCTTGTAGAAACAACAAAAACACGTCTTTAGACGTGTTTTTGTTTATACTTGACGTTCAACATATTGTACAACGTGTCATATTATTGACACTCCACAAAATGTATCAAAAATTAATAATGTCCTTGACATTACCCCTTACATTATCCCTAGCTGATGCATTTTATAATATAGTGTACTCCTTGGTATACCCAGCATTCTTGCAGCCTCAGAGCGATTACCATTTACTTGTTTTAATGTTCTTACAATCAAATCCCGCTCTGTTTGCTCTGTCACCGAGGCAAGTCCAATGGTAGTTCCTATCTGATCCTGTTGACTTGTTACCCTAAGGGAATCAGGTATGGCACTTTCTGGAACTGTATCACCCTCTGACAATATCACCATCCGCTCTATGACATTCTTAAGCTGCCTGATATTTCCTGGCCAAGAATAGGATAAAAAGGTCGCCATAACCCCTGGTTCCAACTTGGTGATTTGTTTATTATACAGTTGGCTGAATTCCTGCAGGAATAGATACACCAACTCAGGAATGTCTTCTCTTCTTTCCCTCAAGGGAGGCAGCTCCAAGGATACTACATTGAGGCGATAATATAAATCCTCTCTAAACTCTCCTTTATTGATCATTTCTTCTAAATAACGGTTTGTTGCAGCGATTAAGCGTACATCTACCTTGACAGGCACAGAACCCCCTACCCTGAAAAATATCCCGTCCTGAATTACCCGAAGAAGTTTAACCTGCATTTCAGGGGGAAGCTCACCTATCTCATCTAAAAATAATGTTCCGCCATCGGATAGTTCAAATATTCCCTGCTTACCCCTTTTATCGGCACCTGTGAAGGCACCACCTTCATAGCCAAACATTTCGCTTTCAAAAAGACTTCTTGGTATAGCTGCACAGTTTATTACATTAAAAGGCTTTTCATTTCTGGTGCTAGTTTGGTGGATGGCCTTAGCCACCAGCTCTTTACCAGTACCGCTTTCACCCCTGATTAGTACTGCTGCGTTGGTGGTTGCCACCTTTCTGGCGACATTAATCACTTCCATTAGGCGCCTATGATGCCCTTTAATTGATGCGAAGGGATTTCTGTCGGCAGTAAATTGAATAATCTCCTGCTCTAGCCTCTGAACCTGATAACTGGCCTGGCTAAGCTTCTGATTTAATTGAACAATTTCTGTAACATCCCTTTCGGCCGAAACCCCACCAATAATTTTGGGCCCCAGCCTTACTGGTGTTGCGTTAATCAAGACATGAGTTCCCTCCACCGGTTGGTGGGGGAGGGATCTTATTTCCTGCCACTCCCTATTGATTCTAGTTATAACCAGATTAGAGAAATATTGATTTATTGGCTTACCCAAGATATCGGTGGCTTTAATACCATATAGCGATTCCGCCCTGCTATTCCAGGCCAGCACTGTATCATTAGCATCTACAATACAGATGGCCTCATCCACCGTTTCAACCACTGCATTTAACCTGGCATCGGCCTCGCAAACCTTTAAGGTTAAATCATGGAATACCTGATCATAGGAGAGAACACCAAGAACCTTCCCTTCTTTATTGCGGCATACCAATGCATGATACCGCAGCTCAGGAAGGAAGGTTAATATTTCACGGTCTAAATCTTCTTCATCCAATGATGAAAAATCTCGCCGCATAATTTTACTAACCTTAACATCAGATTCTAAATTGCGATTGATAACTTCTTTCCAAAGCAGAACCCCGATAAGTCTGTCCTCTTCTGTAATCAACACCACGGGGCGATTAGGAATACCCTTTTCCCTTACTTCACCAATGGTACTGTTAGGACCGACGGGCAGGAGATCCCTGTATAACATTTCCTTAACAGTTAGAAATCCCTTATGCATATATCTCCACCCCAGTATCCACAAAAATATTTTAGTTTAAAAGCTTCCAGCTTGTTTAAGAGAAAGATTTTTGCTTTGTATTTATTATAATCAAAAAGTAGGAATACTCCTACTTTTTGTTGATACTTTTCATTATTCACCTAGATAGGCCTTTTGAACCTCAGGATCCTTTGCTAAATCAGAAGCCTGACCTGCTAGTACTACTTCTCCTGTTTCTAAAACATAAGCCCTACTGGCAATAGACAGAGCCATGTGTGCGTTTTGTTCCACCAGCAGGATAGTAGTGCCAGCCTGATTTATCTCCTTAATAATGGAGAAGATTTCTTGAACCAGCATGGGTGCCAGCCCCATGGAAGGCTCGTCCATTAGCAGAACCGTAGGTTGTGACATTAAGGCTCTACCCATGGCCAGCATTTGTTGTTCTCCACCAGATAGTGTCCCAGCTAACTGTGCCTTTCTTTCCTCTAACCTCGGGAATCGTGCAAATACCTTTTTAATGTCTGCCTTGACATTTGCTTTATCATTACGAATATAAGCACCCATTTCAAGGTTTTCTAATACGGTCATTCTGGTAAATACACGTCTTCCCTCTGGAACTTGAGAGATCCCTTGACTTACTATTTGATGGGGGGGCATTTTTATTAACGATTTCCCTTTATAGGTTATGTCACCTGATATAGGTCTTATTAGTCCTGATATTGTCCGCAAGGTGGTTGTTTTGCCAGCACCATTGGCACCAATTAAAGCGACAATTTCACCTTCTTTAACACCGCAAGAAACCCCTTTGAGGGCACGGATGGCACCGTAGGAGACATGCAGATCCTTTACCTCAAGCAGCACGGCTTAAACCACTTCCTTTCCCAAATATGCAGCAATTACTGCGGGATTTTTTTTGATTTCCGCCGGGGTGCCTGAGGCAATCTTTTTGCCGTAATCCAATACAGCAATGCGGTCGGATAAACTCATAACGAATTTCATATCATGCTCAACAAGGAATATGGTAAGATCCATTGACTTTATTTTATTGATCATACTCATAAGTGTCTGCTTTTCTTGGGGGTTCATACCTGCAGCTGGCTCATCCAATAAAATTAATTTAGGATTTGTTGCCAATGCTCTAGCAATTTCCAATCTCCGTTGTTCCCCGTAGGGTAAGTTTTTTGCCAATTCATCCTTTTTATGGCCAAGCTCCATAACTTCCAAGGCATTAAGTGAAGCTTCGACAATAGACTTCTCTTCTGCCTTGACACCTGGACTTCTTAATATTGCACCTATAAAATTCGCCTTTGTACGGCAGTGCTGACCTATCATTACATTTTCCAACACTGTCATATCGCCAAACAATCTAATATTTTGAAAGGTCCTGGCAATTCCCATTTCTGTTATCAAATGGGGTTTTAGTCCATTTATTTTCTGTCCTAGGAATCTTATTTCCCCCGATGTGGGAGGGTAAATTCCGGTAATTAGGTTGAAAATGGTACTCTTCCCAGCACCATTAGGACCAATTAGTGCACGTATGGTTCCTTCCTGGATATTTAAGTTAACACTATCAACCGCAGTAAGTCCCCCGAAGCGGATGGTGACATTGTCCATTTCCAATATTGTTGTTGACATATTACACCTCCATCAGTTGGACCCGCCAGCAGCGGTGGAATCAGTTTTTTCTATCTTATTTTTAGCAAAAAGCCTGCTAAGCTTAACTCCACCCAGTAAACCCCTGGGTCGTACTATCATCATAATAACCATCAGCAGGCCATAAACCATCATACGATAATCGGCTATGAAACGTAAAAACTCTGGAGCCAGGGCAAGGATTGTGGTACCAAGTATAACGCCTGGTATACTTCCTAGCCCGCCTAATACAATAAAGGTTAAAAATTCGAAGGATTTACTAAAGCCAAAATCAGATGGGTTCAAATATTGTAGTAAGTGGGCATAAAGTCCCCCGCTTAAACCAGCTAAAAAGGAACCTATGGCAAAGGCAGTAATTTTACTAGTGGTAATATTAACGCCCATGGCTTCGGCCGCAATTTCATCCTCACGGATAGCAATTAATGACCGCCCAAAGCGAGAATTTTCAATGCGATACATGGCCCAAACAACTAATGCCACCAATATTACAACAATAGTTAATGTTGTTGTTCTAGGTATGCCAGCCATACCCAGAGCACCGCCAGTAATACTCATGTTTAAAAAGACAACCCTGACAATTTCACCGAATCCTAAAGTAGCAATACCTAAATAATCCCCGGTCAATCTTAGGGTAGGATACCCCAGTAATATTCCCCAAAACGCGGCCATTAGGCCACCCGCTATTAAAGCCACTCCAAAGGGCATGTTCAACCTTAAGCTAAATATGGCAGCAGTATAAGCACCAATACTGATAAAGGCAGCATGCCCAAATGATAATTGGCCGGTAACACCTGTAATCAAATTTAGCCCCAGGGCAGCAATAATATAGATACCCAGCATAGTTAATACCTGGATATAGTAGTCGTTTAAAAATGAGCTGAAAATAATATCCATGGCTATAACCTACACTTTCCTTTGGATTGGTCGTCCCAGCAACCCTGTTGGACGGAAAAGTAATACAATAATTAATAGGGTAAAGGCTATGGCATCTTTATATAGGTCAAAGCCCGCGGCAATTCCCAAGGTTTCCGCTACACCCAGGAACAATCCTCCCAGCATAGCTCCAGGAATACTGCCGATACCACCAAGCACCGCAGCACAAAAAGCCTTCAGACCAGCTGAAACCCCCATAAAGGGTGATACGGCGTTAAAATAAATCCCTACCAGCACACCACCCGCTGCAGCAAGGGATGACCCTATGGCAAAGGTAAAGGATATAACACGGTTAACGTTTATACCCATAAGAGCTGCCGTGTCGTAATCTTCAGAAGCAGCCCGCATGGCCTTGCCTATCTTTACATATTTTACGATGAAGTTTAATGCAAGCATCAACGTGCTGGCAACTATCAAAATAATAATTTGAACCTTGGTAATTTCTATAGGACCAACTTTATAAATTGCATCCGCAATAACAGGAGGAAAACCCACTGGCTGTGGCCCTTGGATTTTCGTCATCAGTGTTTGAATAAATATCGAAACTCCAATCGCTGAGATCAAAGGTGCCAAGCGAGTAGACCTTCGCAAAGGACGGTAGGCTACCTTCTCTATGGTTACACCCAAAATCATACAAGTCATCATGGCAGCAAATAATGAAACGATCAAGTCTTGCTGAAATACTGTAACCATCAGCACCCCGACGAAGGCCCCTATCATGTAAATTTCTCCGTGGGCAAAGTTAATTAACTGGATAATACCGTACACCATGGTATAACCTAAAGCAATAAGGGCATAGGTAGCCCCAAGGGTTATTCCATTTAGTATCTGTTGCGACAGCATAAGAAAACATCCTTCCTGCGGGGGATTAACAAGTAAACATGGTTAGCAGCCATTACGGTTCATATCGCAATGGCTGCGACCATGTGATTCCTATCTAGCTAACCAAATTACTTAACGTCTGCAGTGTCCTTAAGCTCAAATTTTCCATCTTTAACTTCCAGAATATAAACTGGGCTCTTAATGGGCTCGCGATTTTCCTGGAAGGTAATGGTTCCGGAAACACCTTCCCAATCACTGGTCTTGGCTAATTCTGCACGGAAGCTTTCTGGAACATCGCTGTTAGCAGCGGTGATTGCATCAGCAATCAGCATAACTGCATCATAACCCTGGGCAGAGAACATATCGGGGAGAACACCGTTGTTACCGGCTTTGTAGGCTTCGATAAATTTCTTGGTCTTTTCTCCTGCTCTGGCTTCGTCAGCAGCAAATCCTGCATAAAGCATGCTGCCTTCAACTGACTCGCCGCCCATCTTCATAAATACGTCAGATAGCAGGCCGTCGCCGCCGATCATCAGAGCTTCCATACCCTGCTTACGGGCTTCCTTCATAATCAGGCCACCCTCGGTGTAGTAGCCGGTGAAGACAATACCATCGGGATTCTTACCTTTAATAGCAGTAATCTGGGCGGCAAAGTTCTGGTCGCCGTCCTGGATGCTCTGCTCAGCAACTATTTCAACACCATTGGCAGTTAATGCATCTTTGAAGAGCTTGGATAAGCCAACACTATAGTCGTTGTTCATGGAGGTGATTACTGCAACATTTTTCCAACCAAGCTGCTCCTTTAAGTACTTGGTAACTGCAGGTGCAGCAACTGCATCCAGCAGGGTGTCACGGAAGATATAATCGCCAATTTCAACAACGCCGGTACCTACGGCTCCAGCAGACATTAATACTACCTTGTTTTGCTGGGCAATGGGTGCAGCCAATTTAGTAATACCTGTTGTGGGGTCACCCACGATAGCAACTACTTTATCACGGGTAATAAGCTTCTGTGTTACTGTTGCGCCCTCAGACAGCTTGCTACCATGGTCTTCTTCAATAATTTCAATCTTTTTGCCTAACAGACCACCGGCATTATTAATATCTTCAGCGGCCATTTTCATGCCCTTAAGGGTTTCCACACCGTAAGCAGCGTGTCCACCGGTCTTAGCACCCAGGAAACCAATCTTAATGGTTTCTGTTGCAGCTGGAGTTTTATCTTCACCATTTTCTTTCTTTTCTTCTCCGCCGCCACCACAGCCCACAGCTAACATAGCTACAATTACCAGCATGGTGACTAATGACCAAAGCTTACCTTTTTTCATTTCTTTTTCTTTACCTCCCCACCGTATTATTCACTAAATAGTTAATATTCGACCTTGAGTGCCTGCTCACCTCCCGATCTTGATAAAAATTAATTATCCTTTTGCAGGAATTCCTAGCTGCCTAAGTTTATAATATAGTGTGCTTCTAGGTATACCAAGCACTCTAGCAGCTTCTGAACGATTACCCCGTACCTGCTGTAAAGTTTTGATAATTAGTTGCTTTTCTGCTTCCACTGCCACATCAATCAGCTTACCCTGAGCCGCAGGGGCAGTAACCAGGGAAATGTAGGTGTTTCTTCTAAGATTCTCCGGTAGTGACTGTTCATCAATAATATCACCCTCGGTTAACACCACCAGTCGTTCAACGGCATTCTTTAATTCACGGATATTTCCGGGCCAAGAATAGTCTAAAAAGGAAGTCATAACCGAAGGTTCTATCTTAACCACCGATTTTCCGTATTTTTGGCAAAATTCCTGCACAAAAAGATGCACCAGTTCCGGAATGTCTTCCCGCCTTTCCCTCAGCGGAGGTATTTCCAAGGTTACAACATTTAATCTGTAATACAGATCCTCCCTAAATTGTCTTCGACTAATCATGGATTCTAAGTCCCGGTGTGTAGCTGCCAATACCCTTACGTTAACCTGAACCGACTCAGAGCCACCAACCCGGTAGTAGCTTCCTTCCTGCAGTACCCTGAGTAGTTTTACCTGCATTTCCAGGGGCATTTCCCCAATTTCATCAAGGAATATAGTGCCGCCATTAGCCAACTCAAACATGCCCGGTTTCCCTTTACGGTCTGCCCCGGTAAAGGCTCCACTCTCATAACCAAACAACTCACTCTCAAAGAGATTGTTGGGAATGGCCCCACAGTTTACAACAATAAATGGCCGTAGATGCCTTGTACTATTTTGATGAATAGCCCTGGCAAATAATTCTTTCCCTGTGCCACTTTCCCCCCTCAGGAGGACTGTTGCATCCGTTGAGCTAACCTTTTTCCCAAAGTTAATTAAATTTTGTATGGCCAGACTGCGACCTGTTAATTTTCTAAAAGCACAATCCTGACCTGACATTTTTCTGATTTCTTGCTCCAAAAGCTTGACCTGGGAACTGGCCTTGGATAACTCCTGATTAAGTTGAACTACTTCTGTAATATCCTTTTCTACCGACACTCCGCCAAGAATGCCATCGGCAGCTGCAACAGGCCCTGAGTTAATCAATACATGGGTTCCATCACAGGGTTGATGATAGTGACCCCTGAGTTCCTTATTTTCATGCATACAATTGGTAATTCGTATATTCGAGAAGAAATCTTCAATCCGTCCCGAAAGAATTTCTTCAGACTTAACCCCATATAGTTCTTCTGCCTTAGAATTCCAGATCACTACCTTGTGTCCTAGATCAATACCGCAAACACTTTCATTCACCAGATTCAAAACACTGTCTAAATATGACCTTACCTTAACAAATTCCTGGTGCATTAATGCTGCTGCCGCTAGAGGGTCGACGA
The DNA here is from genome assembly GCF_030577015.1 of Desulforamulus aquiferis. Classification (NCBI taxonomy): domain Bacteria; kingdom Bacillati; phylum Bacillota; class Clostridia; order Eubacteriales; family Peptococcaceae; genus Desulforamulus; species Desulforamulus aquiferis. The sequence continues at coordinate 98,327 of NZ_JARPTC010000003.1, forward strand.
TACCTAAAGGCTGATCATTTTGTCCGGTTACCACCGGAACAGAATCCTGAGTCAAAGTCCATTTCTCAAACAGTTCAGAAACAGGTGTTTCCGCCGCAAAATAAATAGCTGGTCTCCTAGCTACAGAGACAATTGATAAATTGTCATCAGAAGCTCCCGCAAGATCTTCAGGAAGGATGACACTATGTTCATTTTCTTTTTTTATCAATAGTCCTCCCAGCAACCCAGATTGCAGTAAGCGCTGTCCATCTTGGACGGAAATAGAGTGGTCAACTTCCTGGACAGGTAGGCTGTATAATTCATTGGCACTGGGGTAGAACTTATGATACCTACCCATAAAGGATCACATCCAAATAATTTATTTATTGACAAACAGTTCAACAACATTCATTAAAATTCCTGCAATATGTTTTGAATGTTGAAATAAATATTTGAACATGGTTTGTTCAATTAATCGACATGGTACATATAGCTAGCATTATAAAAAGGCCTCCCAAGGAACTATTAGATTTTCGATGGGAGGTCAGTGAATATCATTTTTTTACCCTTTGCGCTTTAACCGCCAAGATATGCCTTCTTAACTTCGGGAGATTCCAAAAGCTCTTTGGCATCTCCGGCTAAAACTATTCGGCCAGTCTCTACTACATAGCCCTTGTGGGCAATGGATAGAGCCATTTTTGCATTCTGCTCTACCAGCAATATGGTGGTTCCCTGTTCATTCAATTCCTTAATTATAGAAAATATCTCTTTAACTAAAATAGGTGACAGACCCATAGAAGGCTCGTCCAACAGCAGCAGCCTTGGTTTAGACATTAGGGCTCGTCCCATGGCCAGCATTTGCTGCTCACCACCAGAAAGACTTCCGGCCAATTGGTTTTTCCTCTCCAGCAGCCTGGGAAACCTTTTATAAACCCTTTCCATACTCTCTGCTACTTCTTTTTTATCCTTCTTCAAATAGGCTCCCAATTCTAAATTTTCATAGATGGGCATGTTGGCAAATATTCTTCTGCCTTCAGGAACCTGGGTTAATCCCCTTTTTACAATTTCCTGGGTGGCAACACCTGTAATGTCCTTGTCTTCAAAGTAGACCTTGCCTGTCTTCGGCTTGATTAAGCCACAAATGGTGTTTAGGGTGGTTGTTTTCCCTGCGCCGTTAGCTCCAATTAGTGTTACAATTTTCCCTTGAGGTACCTCCAGCGAAATACCTTTGATTGCATGAATAGCTCCGTAATAAACATGTATATCATCAACTTTTAGCATTAGGAGGCCTCCTCTCCCAGATATGCTTCGATAACCCTTGGGTTATTTCTGATGTCATCCGGGGTTCCTACAGCAATAATTTGACCATAGTCTAGTACATAGATTTTTTCACAGACACCCATAACCAGGGACATATCATGTTCAATTAACAGGATGGTCAGGCCAAACTCATGTCTAATCCATCGAATAAGCTCCATTAAATCATGGGTTTCTTGGGGATTCATACCGGCTGCAGGTTCATCTAACAGCAGAACCCGGGGCTGAGTGGCCATGGCCCTGGCAATTTCTAGACGCCTCTGTTCACCGTAGGGCAAGTTTTTAGCTAATTCTTCAGCCTTATTATCCAGCTTGAAAATCTTTAGCAATTCCATAGATTTGTCATGCATTTCTTTTTCACCGGAATAAAATCCAGGTAGTCTTGCGATGGCCCCAAGCAAACCATATTTGGCGTGACTATGGTACGCTATTTTTAAATTGTCAATAACTGTTAGATCGGAAAATAAGCGAATGTTTTGGAAGGTCCGGGCCACCCCCCGGTGGTTGATCTGATAAGGCTTTAATCCTACCAAAGACTTTCCGTCAAGCAAAATATCTCCTGACGTTGGTAAGTAAACCCCGGTTAGCATATTAAAAGCTGTTGTCTTGCCAGCACCGTTAGGTCCGATTAAACCGGCCAAATCGCCCTGTTCAAGGGAAAGGTTTAAATCGGATACAGCCTTTAAACCACCGAAAGATATGGATAAATTATTGACCGACAGCAGAGCCATGTTGTTTACCCTCCTTATCTTTCGATTTCTTTCTAAACATTTTTAAGCTAAACTCCTTGGTCCCCATTAAGCCCTGTGGCCTAAACAACATGATGACGATAAGCAGTAGTGCGTAAATCACCAAACGTAACGCAGCAAGGCTCTGCAAGGAAGCAGACAAGATGGTCAAGCCAACGGCTGCAATAATAGAACCTGTAATACTTCCCTGACCTCCCAATACAACCATAACTAATATATCAAAGGACTTAAGGAAGTTGAAGGTATTAGGCTGAATGGTGTAAAAATAGTGGGCGTGCAGACCACCTGCCAGACCAGCAAAGAATGACCCGATAACAAAGGCCATAACCTTATACTTTGTGGTATTAATGCCCATGGCCTCTGCGGCAATTTCATTTTCCCTAATAGAAATAGTTGCTCTACCGTGGGTGGAGTTAACAAAGTTAGCAATAACAATAACAGTTAATACAGTTAACGCGAAAATCCAAGTCCAGTTAGCTAATTTTGGGATGCCAGAAAGGCCATAGGCACCTCCGATATAATCAATGTTAACGATCATACCTCTAATAATTTCACCGAAGCCAAGGGTAGCAATGGCTAAATAATCTCCCCGCAGACGAAGAGTAGGCAATCCAACCAACAAGCCAAAGATACCAGCTAAAACTGCTCCGAATAACAGTGCCATGGCAAAGGGTAGTTGGGCCTTAAGGGTAATGATAGCTGCACCGTAAGCACCCACCGCCATAAAACCAGCGTGACCGATGGAAAATTGACCATTGAAGCCGTTAATCAAGTTCAAACTAACTGCCAGGATAATATTAATTCCAATAAGAATTAGGTTCAACTCATAAAAGGGGTTTAAAATGCCGGTTTTAAGCATAAATTCTACAACGCCCCAGAAGGCTACCAGCAAAAGTAAAATGCCAAATTGTTTACCGAGCTTCCGTTCAAACATCGGACATCACCTACACTTTCTCCCGGATGTTCTTACCGAACAGTCCGGCGGGCTTGACTATGAGGATAATGATCAGGATTATAAAGGCAACCGGGTCACGATACAGTGACTTTCCATAACCACTTACCATTGCCTCAACAATACCCAGTAAGAATCCACCAGTCATAGCTCCTGGAATGATGCCGATACCGCCTAATACTGCGGCAACAAAAGCCTTCAAACCTGGCATGATACCCATAAGCGGGTTGATGGCATTGTAATAAATACCTACCAGAACACCTGCAGCGGCTGCTAGGGAAGAACCGATGGCAAAGGTAGCTGAAATTGTGTTGTTTACATTGATACCCATTAATTGGGCCGCCTGCTTATCATGGGACACCGCTCTCATGGCTTTACCAATCATTGTTTTGTGCACAATATATTGAAGCAATAGCATAAGTGCAATGGTTACCACAAGAATGATTACCTGCCTGTTTGTTACGGTAATACTGCCAAACAGCTTCCACTGAACCTCAGTCAATACCTGGGGAAAGGTCCTAACCTGCGGACCTACCAGAAGCATCATACCATATTCAAGAAACAGTGAAACACCGATAGCAGTAATAAGTGCTGCAATTCTTGGAGCCATACGCAAAGGCTTATAGGCCAGCTTTTCAATTGTCACACCAAGGCAGGCACAAACAAACATGGACATGAGCAGTGCCGGTAGGAAAGACCAACCTAGGATGGCTGTGGCAAAAAATCCAAGATACGCACCAACCATATAGACATCCCCGTGGGCAAAGTTAATAAGCTGCACAATACCATAAACCATGGTGTAGCCTAGGGCAATTAGAGCATAAATACTCCCTAGGGAAACTCCGTTAATTAATTGTTGTAGAAATACTTCCATGACTTCCAAAGAGGGCCACCCCAATCAGATGATTTAAAATACCGTGAAAGGGGGAAGCCCCCTTTCAACGGTGTTAACTGGTAACTTTAAATACTAGGGATTAACGTAGGTCTTGTAAACCTGCTTGCCATCTACCATTTCAAGGATAGCAGCACCCTTGATTGGGTTGTGGTTAGCATCCAGGGACAGTTTGCCGGTTACAGCTTGAACGTCCTTGGTGGCAGCCAGGGCTTCCTTGATTTTTTCAGGAGTGCCATCGCCGGAGTTCTTGATAGCTTCTACAATCAGAACAGCAGCATCATAACCAAGAGCAGCCATGGAATCAGGAGTTTCGCCATACTTGCCCTTATATTTCTCAACAAAGGCTACTACGTTGGGGTCATCCTGTTCGGAGGAGTAGTGGTTGCTGAAGAAGGTTCCGGCTAGAGCAGCAGGACCAGCGATTTCAGCCAATTTGGGGGAATCCCAGCCGTCGCCGCCCAGGAAGGGAACATCAATACCAAGTTCACGACCCTGCTTAACGATTTTACCAACTTGCTCATAGTAACCAGGCAGGTAGATAACATCTGGATTCATACCTTTAATTTTGGTCAGAGTAGCTTTGAAATCCTGGTCTTCAGGAACATAAGCTTCTCTACCTACAATGGTGCCGCCTTGCTTAACAAAGGATTCTTCAAAGAACTGGGCCAGACCCTTGGAATAAGGGGACTGGTTGTCTACATAAATTACAGCAGTTTTCGCTTGCAGATCCTGCATGGAGAAGTTAGCCATTACAGTACCCTGGAAGGGATCGATGAAGCAGGCACGGAAGATATAGTCACGTACTGCTTTGGTATTGGGGTCAACAGTTACATCAGGGTTAGTAGCAGAGCTGGAAAGTACAGGGATTTTATTGTCAGCAGCAACCTGGATATAGCCCAGGGTGTTACCGGAAGTGGTTGCGCCAAGGATTGCTACTACTTTGTCCTGGGTGATCAAACGGGTTGCTACGTTAGCAGACTCGGTTGCGTCGGATTTGTTGTCAAGGGTAACAAACTTGATTTGCTTGTCAAGTACGCCACCGGCAGCGTTTACTTCTTCAAAATACAACTTAGCACCGTTAACAGCAGCGGTACCAAAGGTAGCAACGTTACCGCTCATTTCAAAGTTTCCACCAATTACGATTTCTTTTGCATCAGCAGCTTTTTGCTCTCCGCCGCCGCCACAACCGGTTACTAAACCGGCCAGCATGACCAAGGCTACAAAAACGGCCAGTAGACGATAATTCTTTCTCATTCTAATCCTCCTCAAATTTCTTAATCTTTTAAATCTGCACATCCACCTTTAGGAACTGTCGGACCTTTGATCACCCCCTACCATTTAGAAAAAGCAGAGTTGATTAAAAATTTCTACGGAAAACATATTCCACAACACAAGATAAATTCCTTCAGGTTAACGACAAAATGTTTGTTTTTTGTAACTAATTAAATTATCAATATATGTACAATGTACTGACACCCTCATTTTTTTTAGAAGCATCCCGGTCCCATAAGCATCTTGACTGTTGAAGTTAGCATATAATCGCTTAAATTTTTCGACAGTTGTACTAAAGAGTATTATACTACATTTGTCCATCAGACAAGGACTTTATTTTTTTCCAAAGGGTAATTAATATTCCAAAACCGAAAACCTCCCTTAGCGGGAGGTTTTCTTAATTATTTTACAGCAGCCAGGATATCTTCAAGTACTTTGCCGATTTCCTGATCACCATTGATTGGCTTCAGGATGCCTTTAGCAGCATAGTAGTCGATAAGGGGCTGAGTTTTTTCTATGTAGGCGTTTAGGCGAGTTCCAACGGATTCTTCATTGTCGTCACTGCGCTGATAGAGTTCACCTGAACAGCTGTTGCACTGACCTTCTTCTTTAGGTGGGTTGAAGATAACGTGATAGGAAGCACCGCAGCCTTTACATACACGACGTCCGGTTAAGCGGGCCATTAATTTCTCCAGGGGAACTTCTATATTGATAACTCCGTCAAGCTTAATACCCATTTCTTGAAGGGTTGCATCCAGGGCAGCAGCCTGTTCTACTGTACGTGGAAAACCATCAAGCAGGAACCCTTTCTGGCAATCAGGTTGAGATAAACGCTCTTTAACCATACCAATAACAACTTCATCAGGAACCAGGGCACCCTTGTCCATGTATTCTTTAGCCTTTTTGCCCATTTCGGTACCTTCTTTAATAGCGGCACGAAACATGTCGCCGGTGGAAATGTGGGTGATATTCATTTCTTTTACCAGTACTTCAGCTTGGGTACCTTTACCGGCACCAGGGGGTCCCATAATTAACAAATTCACAACTATCCCTCCTGAGTTTTATATTAGCTTGTCTATGTAATATTGTATATTATATCACAAACTGGTCAAGATGGGTTTAGCAAGAAACAAAAAATGTTTACCTTGGAATTAGTTTCTTTTCAGGTTTATAATACTTATTGTATATTTAATATTTGTCAATAAAGGACGTGATTATAATGAAGAAAATTGATGTGGACAAATTTGTGCAAGAACATCAGGAAGAAATAATAACCCTTGTAAACCACAGTTTAAACCGGGCAGGTGATATTGTTAACAAGCGGGTGCAGGCTGGTGAAGTTGGAGCAACCCTCCAGGATGTTCTACCTATTATGCTTTATGAAATAATACTTACAAACACCGTCACCACCCTGCGGCTGGCAGCTGATATGGTCAATGAAAGCCAGTAGTTTATAGATTATCCGGGCAATAATTATGGGTCCTGTGGTTTGCCGACAGGACCCATGGAATACGGTATAAGGTTAACTCTCTTTTACAAAATCTTCCTTAGTGGCTCCACATACGCATTTCTGTGGACGGCAGCGACCTTCCTTTGTGGCACCACATTTTTGGCATTTCCAAACGGCCATTCTAGTCACCCCCTTTAATATACTTCTTATAAAACTGAGTCACGGGGAGGGTTCTTTGACTCAGTTTGCAGCAGCTCTGATGGAGATTACAGCTTGGGCGGGATCCGGGGCGCCGAAAATGGCAGAGCCGGCCACAAGGACATTGGCACCTGCGGCTGTAACTAGCCTGGCAGTTTCTATGTTGATTCCTCCGTCTACTTGTATTTCAGTAGATAGCCCCTTTTCCTTTATACTATTAGCCAGTATCTTGATTTTGGGAATTACCTCTGGAATAAATTTCTGTCCCCCAAAGCCTGGATTAACTGTCATGAGCAGTACCAGATCCAGCATGGGTAATACATATTCAATTATGTTTAAAGGAGTATGGGGGTTCAGGGCAACTCCCACCTTAACTCCTGCTTCCTTTATCTGACTAACACACCTGTGCAGGTGGGTGCAGGCTTCGGCATGTACACATACCAAATCTGCTCCTGCCTTTATGAATTCTTCAATATAGCGATCAGGGTTTTCGATCATCAAATGCACATCAAAAAACATGCTGCTCTGGGGTCTTAATGCCTTCACTATTAGTGGTCCAATGGTAATGTTAGGGACAAAATGCCCATCCATAACATCTATATGAAGATATTCTGCCCCTGCCCGCTCCACTACCTGAACCGAACTGGCCAGATTAGCAAAATCCGCTGAAAGAATTGAGGGTGCGATCTTTACCATATTACTTAGTATCTCCTCTCCTGCTGGGTAACCTCTTCTAGAAAAGCTAGATAATTTTGGTATCTATCCCCACTGATTAAACCTTGCTGCACGGCCTTTTTTACTCCACAATGGGGCTCATGACTGTGCAGGCAGCCATTAAATTTGCAATCTGTAATAAAGCCTTCAAACTCTGGGAAAAAGAAACCAAGGTTTGCCTTTTCCATTTTTGGCAAGTCCAGGCTGGAAAATCCTGGACTATCCATTACATAGCCACCTGTCAGGAGGGGAAGTAGCTCTACATGTCTGGTGGTATGCTTACCCCTTTTTAGCTTATGACTTATCTCACCCGTCTTTAACTCCAGTCCCGGCTGAATAGCATTAAGTAGGCTTGACTTTCCTACACCCGAGGGTCCGGCAAATACAGATGCTCTACCTGTAAGTACTTCCCTAAGCTCCTCTATACCTTCCTGCAGCTTGGTGCTGGCAATGATTGTTTTATAGCCTATCTTGCGATATGGTTTAAGCCATTCAGGCCCTCGGCGACCAGACAGCAAATCAGCCTTGTTTAAACAAATCACTGGGAGTATGTTGGCATGCTCGGCCAGAACTAAAAATCTATCCAATAATGTAAGGTTTGGGTCAGGGCTCTGGACTGCAAAAACAATGACTGCCTGGTCTATATTGGCCACCGGAGGACGGAATAACTCTGTGCTTCTCGGGAGGACCTCATCAATACGGCCTGTCTTTCCTCTTATGGGCGTAACTTTAACCCGATCACCCACCAGGGCAGTTGAAGTGTTTTTTTCTAGACGAAATTTACCCCTGAGGGAGCACTCCCATACTTCCTCTCCCTTTTTTACATAGTAGAAGCCGCCATAAGCCCTGATTAATACCCCTTCAAACAATTGTTCCTTCACCTCAGATTAAGAGCTTATTCAATACTTTTACTGTCCACCAAGTTGCCGTCAATTAATACCTGTACTGTACCCTTGCCATAAAAGCGAATATTTTTGGAAATCTCGTCACCTGGCTGATGTGAGCTAACATAGGCGAAGTTTTCTCCTCTCACATCAATGGTTTTAATCCTCACTTCATGCACCTTGCCATCCTGGGGAACAGTTATGGAAACTAATACGTCCCTGGGGGTAGGACCTGGCCCGGTACTTATAGTTACATTAACCCCGGTTCCCTGTTCTACCTCTGTCTCGGCTTGAGGATTTTGTGCTATTATTTGCCCGGTAAGGTAATCCTGACTAGGCTGGGCTGAAATTTCAGCTAAGTTAAGACCCATACCTGTAAGTCTTGATCTTGCTTCTTCCTGGGTCAAACCAATAAGGCTGGGTATCTTTAAAATCTGCGGCTCGGGACCCCTGCTAACCTTAAGCTTAACCCTGCTTCCCCTTGGTGCCTGGGTTTTACCCCTTGGCTCCTGCTCTACAACCTTTCCATCGTCTATGGTAGGATGATAAATGTATTCCGGCACCTCGGGCTGGAACTCGTTGGATATTAAGGTAAGGCGGGCTTCGTCATAGCTAACGCCTGTAACGTCAGGGACATCGACTAAGTCCGGCCCATTACTTACCAGTAGGACAACCGTCCGGCCCCTTTTTACAACCTTATTAGCCTCCGGTTCCTGGGATATAACCTCATCCTTAGGTACTGTTTTATGGTTTTGGCGACTTACTTTAACAATAAGTCCCCGCTCCTTTAATAGACTTTCGGCATCCTCTAGCTTCATCCCCACTACAGGAGGTACTTTAGCCTCTGCCACGTTTAAATAACTGTTAAAGGCAAATATAAGTCCGCTCATCAGAACCACTACCACAACCGCCAGCATTACCCAGGCAGCAGGTTTCAACTTTTTGCCCTTAGGTTTTGCTTCATTTTTAGGTATTCTATTATCCTCTTTATTAATGCCCGCCAAAGGGAGAATTCTTGTATGCTCGTCGTCATCATTTATAGGTGCTAGGGTTTTGGTTTCCTCACTTATTGATACTAAATCGTCACCCAGTGCTTTGGCATTTCTATGTCTTCTGTCAGCAATCTTATTCATAGCCCTAAGAACTACTTTTTCCAGGTCCTGAGGGACCCCTGGGTTAATCTGTGTTAATGACAGGGGCTGCTCCTGGATGTGTTTTAGGGCCACACCTATGGCACCGTCACCTTGATAGGGTACTTGACCCGTTAACATCTCGTACAAGACAACCGCCAGAGAATAGATGTCGGATTTTGGGCCAGCCGGTTCTCCCCTGGCCTGTTCCGGGGAAATGTAATGTACCGACCCCACAATTGTATCTGTATGAGTGAGGGTGGAAGCACTGGCCTGGGCTATGCCGAAATCTGTAAGTTTAGCCCTGCCGCTTCTAGTTATCAGTATATTATGGGGCTTAACATCCCGGTGAATGATATTATTCTCATGGGCATGCTCCAACGCATCGGCAATCTGCCGGCCTATCTGAATAGCCCTGGCTGGCTCTAAGGGAGCTTCCCTCCGGATTAAATCCTTTAAATTCTCACCTTCAACATATTCCATTACCAGATAGTAGCTATCATTTTCCTGCCCTACATCATAGATGCTAACAATATTGGGGTGTGAAAGGCTGGCAATAGCCTGAGCTTCTCGGCGAAAACGACGAACGAAATCTTCGTCACTGGCATATTCCGGCCTGAGCACCTTGACGGTAACCAAACGGTTCAAAAAGGTGTCTTTCCCTTTCCAAACCAGCGCCATTCCTCCACCGCCTAATTGTTCCAATATTTCATATCGGTTACCCAGAATTTTGCCGTTCATCAACTGTCCACTCCTCACTACTCCAGATCAACCATTTTTATCACTTACCAGCCAGTGCTGCTGCCATAACCTGCCTGGCAATAGGTGCCGCAACTGCTGATCCGGCACCGGATTTCTCTACTATAACAGCCACCACCACCTTGGGCTGCTCTGCAGGGGCAAAGCCAACAAACCAGCTATGGGGCAGACTGTTTGGATCTTGTTCAGTCTTGGTTTCTGCAGTACCTGTTTTTCCGGCAACCTTTACACCCTTGATGGCTGCATTACCCGCTGTACCCCGCTCCACTGCGGCCAGCATGCCCTGGGTAATAACCTCAGCAATTTCAGGACTTGTTGCCGTCAGCCAGGGTGATATTTTTGTTGTGCTAATTTGTTTACCGTCGGGCTTGCGTACCTCATTTACTAAATAGGGCTTCATAATAACCCCTTGGTTAGCAATGGCAGAGCAGGCCAGGGCCATATGCAAGGGGCTAACCAGGGTATCGCCTTGTCCTATGGAGGACTCTGCTAATTGACTTTTGTTTTGTCGGCTTTCTGTAGCCAAGGTTCCCCTTCGGATGCTTATACCTATATCCGGCGAGCTTGTCAACCCAAATTGCTCAGCGCCTTTAATAAAGCCGGGCCAACCCAGTTTTAACCCTTCCTGTGCAAAAAAGGTGTTGCAGGATACTGCTAAAGCTTCGATCAAATCCACTTCTCCATGGGCCCGGTTATCAACAAGTTTCTGTCCATCCACCATCAAGTATCCTGGACACTCAAAACTTTCCGGCGTATGATGGGCTAAAATTCCTGCCCCTGTAACCAGCTTTATTACAGAACCAGGGGGATAAGCACCCTGGGTTGCACGATTAAGCAAAGGGGCATTTTTCTCATCTGTGGCTAGCATTTCCCAAACCTTTTGCTCAGTAATGGCATTGGTATCGTAGGTTGGGGAACTAACCATCGCCAGTATAGCACCTGTTGCAGGGTCAATGGCCACCACCGCCCCGCGTTTACCCTTAAGGGCTCGCTGGGCGGTCTTTTGAACAGCAGCATCAAGGGTGAGAAGCAAATCGTTCCCCTGGGGTCTTCGGTTAAATAATTTGTCCATGAAGTTCTCAAGGACATCAGCATCAGTTAGACCAAGCAGTTCCCTGCTGTAGGTAGCCTCCAGACCAGAGGAGCCATATCGTTCGGAAGTAAAACCCACTAGATGAGCAAAGGGAGCAACATTATCATCCTTAAGATAAACCCTCTGGCCCCGCTCACCCACCCACTTTGTCTCAGCCAGCACTACTCCTTTATGATCATAGATAGTGCCCCGCAATATTTCGGCCTCTTTGGCTGCCATGCGGCGGTTTTGTGGGTGTGTGGCCAGGGCCTCGCCCTGCTGCATAATTAAATAGGTAAGATATACTATTAATACTATAAAGCTACACAATAAAAGGTAGCCTAGTCTTTTAATATTATGTTTCATTGCCCGTTTACCTCATGGGAAATATTGAGCAGTAAACCTAATAAAATAAAGTTTGCCACCAGGGAGCTGCCCCCGTAACTAATAAAGGGTAGAGTTACGCCTGTTAAAGGTAGGAGTTTAATAACCCCCGCAATAATAATAAAGGTTTGCAAGCACATCAGGGAGGTTATACCAGTGGCCAATAGGGCAGTAAAATCATCCTTTGCGGCCAGGGCAATCATTAATCCCCTGAAGACAAAACACATGTACAATATGATTACCGCGCAGGCTCCTAAAAGTCCCAGTTCCTCTCCAATGGCAGAAAAAATGAAATCAGTATGCACCGCTGGAATTAAACTAGGGATACCTTGACCTAATCCCGAGCCAAACAAGCCGCCTGAACCAAGGGCAAATAAAGACTGAACAATTTGATACCCGCTCCCTCCCATCAAGGGCCAGGGATCAAGCCAAATATCTACCCTAGCCTGGACATGCCCATATAGGTGATAGGCTGCGGTGCCTCCTAATAAGAATAAACCTAATCCTGTTATGATATAAAACATCCTGGCAGTTGCAGCATAAACCATGGCCAAAAAGGTGGAAAAGTAAATCAAGGCTGTCCCTAGGTCCTTTTGAAAGACCAGGATAACCAGGGAAATTCCCCACATGGCTGCCAGGGGCCCCCATTCACGGATTGCCGGTATATTTACCCAAAGTATTTCATTACTTGCGGCTGAAAGCATACGTCGATTCTCTGCCAGAAAACTAGCTAAAAAAAGCACCAGCAATATTTTCACAAATTCAGAGGTCTGTAGTTGGAATACCCCTATGTTGAGCCAACTTCTGGCACCGTATTGCTCTTGGCCAAAAAATACCGGCAATATAAGCAGCAACACCCCTGCAGCAACATAAAGATATTTGTACTCTGCCAGCCAATCGAGATTTCTTAATATGGTGGTGATGACTACTAAAGCAAGCAATCCAATTAACAGCCAAGCAAATTGCCGTTCTGCGTACTCCGGACGTAAGCGAAATAAAAACACCAGACCTGAGGCAGTTAGAGCGGCGGTAATAGGCATTAAGTAAGGATCGCACTTGAACCCGGCCAACCTCCAATAAACACTAATGCTTATAAAGGCTGCCATTGTTCCCATGCTTAAAAACATCACAAACCACCAAAAGGGTAAAGTTGTACCGGAGGCCAGTGCTAGATCATAGGCAGTATTAAGTTCAGGTTCACCAAGATAGAGTGTCAAAACTCCAACTGCCAGGTAGGCCGCCACATAATATAGCAAGGCCCGCTCTTCTTTACGAAGAAGTGCCGTCATAGCAACACCCCCGAGCCACTAGTCCATTTCTATCAGGACCATAGTAATATTATCCAGACCACCCCGGTCCAATGCCATGTTTAAAAGAGTGTAAAGCCCCTGTTCCAAATTTCCCCGGGCTATAACATCTTTTATTTCCTCAGGATTTAGGTGGTTGCTTAATCCATCAGTACAGAACAATATCCTATCACCCTGCTGAAGCTTAACTCGATAGGAATCAAGATTTACTGTAGGTGCAGTACCCATGGCTCTGGTAAGTACATTGCGTTGGGGGTGGTGTTGTGCCTGCTCCTCAGTAATACCTCCCCCTCTGAGCATCTCAGCCACCAGGGAATGATCATCTGTAATCTGAGCAATCTGATTCTGTCTTATAAGATAAGCCCTTGAATCACCTATATGGGCAATGAGCAATTCATCATCCACCAATAAGCCGACTGTCACAGTGGTACCCATGCCTCGAAAATCAGCAAATTCAGTAGACATCCTAAATACCCTTAAATTTGCCTCCTCAAAGGACCTAAGTAGTGCTTCGGCCTTATCTGGAGATTCTTTAAGGTAAATAGGTAAGTTATCTTCCAGGTACTTGAGTGCTGTGCTGCTGGCTATCTCACCAGCCTTATGTCCTCCCATGCCATCAGCAACCCCATAGAGACCGATCTCCGGACAAACACATACACTATCCTCATTGGAGGATCTGACCCGCCCCACATCAGTTATCTGACTCCATTTCATAGGCCCACCTCACAAACCGAAAATTTACTTCACCAATCCTAATACGATCACCATTGGCTAAAACCGTCGGCCTTTTGACCACTAGGTCATTTAAATAGGTTTTATTTAAGCTTCCCAGGTCCTCCAGCCAATATTGCCCTTGGCGAAAAATTATGCGGGCATGATCCTGAGAGGCAAAATTTCCATGAAAAATAATATGATTATCTAGACCTCGTCCAAGCTTAGTTAATTCTCCTAATTGAAACTCTTCGCCCTGTTCAAGGTCCTCTTCCCCTGGGGAAACCACCTGCAGTCTTGCCCCATCTCCACCGGCAGAAGCCGGCGGCGTACGCAGCCTATTAGACTGCTGTTCTTCCAATTGGGCACCTCTCCTTAGCTCACTTATCATGCTGGCAGTAAGCCTAAGAATAAAGAGGAAAAGTAATATTAAGAATAAATATCTCAAAACCGTTACAGCTAGGCCCAGCACAGCTAAAACTCCTTAAATATTAATACGGTACTGCCCAGGGATATTACATCCCCCGAGGTTAATTCAACCTTCTCAACCAATAGGCCATTTAGGTATGTACCGTTGGTGCTGCCCAAATCCGTTAACCAGTAGCGTCCACCAGCCGGTTCCAACTGGGCATGCCTACGAGAAATACTTGAATCTAAAAGCACTATATCACACGAATCCCTTCGCCCCATAACAACACGATAATCTCCAAGTAAAAATTCTCTGCCGGTGTCGGGTCCCTCTTCTACGAACAGTGAAGCGGATATTGCCGACTTAATCTTTGGTATGGGTGCCGTATCCCTGATTGGCTCAAAATTCATGGTGTTTTCTATCTGTTCATACTTACTTTCATCCACAGCTTTTTGCCAAATATCCCTGACTTCTTCAGGCTCAGCTTGACCATATTTACATTCAATTAATATATCCCCTGACTTAATGCTATCCAGTTCGGCAAATTGTATTGTCGGTCTGGCCACCAGGGTAAAATTCTTTTCCTTGGCCTTTTGAATTAAATAATCAACCAATTCCGATGATAAAGCCGGAGCCATTGGCACAATGGTTTCGTAATCAGTCGGGTGCAAATAAACAAAGTATTCATTTGGCACATAAATATTAGCTACACTCACCCTACGCTTGTCTTTCATAGACCGAAAAAGTTTTTTTGCGATATCGGTAGGCTGTACACGGGCGCCGGTGCTGAATTTATTTTTAAAGAAACCCTCAATATATTTTTCTAGCTTATCTTCCAGTCCGGAAAACATCCCCATGCTTTTCACCTCACTAAAACCAATTACTTAACTATTTTCCCGCCCTTCATATCGACGTCTAAGCTGGCCACAGGCGGCGTCAATATCTGTGCCTAGTTCACGACGAACCGTTACAGCCAGACCGCCCTTTTCCAAGACCTCCTTAAAGGCTTGAACCTTCTCCTGAGAAGTTCTTTCAAAACCCCTGCCCTCTACGGGATTGGCTGGAATAATGTTCACATGACAAAGCAGTCCCTTTAGTAGTCCTATCAATTTTTTGGCCTGTTCCATATGATCGTTGACATCGGAAAGCAGCGCATATTCAAAGGTTATTCTCCTACCTGTTATTTCTATATACCTTCTGCATGCGTCCATCAACTCGCCCAGTTTATAACGGCGATTTATTGGAACAAGTCGATCCCTCAGGGAATCCTCCGGCGCATGAAGGGAAATAGCGAGGGTTATGGGTAGCTTCCTTTGTGCCAGCTCCAGGATTTTGGGAACTAAACCACAGGTTGATAAAGTTATATGTCGGTATCCAATATTTAAGCCATACCCAGCATTAATATTCTCTAGAAATTTCATGACATTGTCATAATTATCCAGGGGTTCTCCCGCCCCCATAATCACAATATGACTTATCCTTTCACCGCAATCCTTCTGAATTACCAGCACCTGATCATAAATCTCACCAGGGCTGAGATTTCTCACCAGTCCCTCCATGGTGGATGCACAAAACATGCAGCCCATGCGGCAGCCGACCTGGGTAGAAACGCAGGCGGAATTGCCATAGGAATGCTTCATTAAAACACTCTCCACCGCATGTCCATCTTCCAGCCCAAATAAGTATTTGATAGTATTTTCCTTAGCTGATTGCTGCCTGGTCAAAATCTTACCAGAATTGATTTTAGCAACCCGCTCTAGCTTTTCCCGTAAATCCTTGGATAAATTAGTCATTTCATCAAAGGAAGTCACTCCTTTGGCCAATACCCAGTTGCAAATTTGCTCGGCACGGAATGGCTTTTCGCCCAGTTCCTGAAGAAACTGCTTCATTTCAGCAAGGGTTAAATCCTTTAAATTTAACTTTCCCAAAGAATTTCTACACATTTCTATTCAAACCCTTTTTTTCTCAGTCGGGCAATAAAAAACCCGTCCATACCATGAATATGAGGAAGCAGTTGGAGATAGCCCTCTTCGGCGGAACTCTCATTATCCAGTCCAGGTGGTAGCAGTTGTCTTAAATCACCAAGGCTAAACTCAGGGTGATTAGACAGGAAATCCTCAACCACTCCCATATTTTCTTCCCTGGTAAGGGTGCAGGTACTATAGACCAAAACTCCACCCGGGCGTAAGCACTTGGCTGCTGACTGCAGTATTTCCTTTTGCAGTCTTACTACACCGGGAAGTTGGCTTGGGTCCTTGCGCCATCTTGAATCAGGCCTTCTTCTCAAAACTCCCAAGCCTGAACAAGGGGCATCTACTAAAACATAGTCGGCCCAGCCTTGATACTTTTTATACAACTCCCTGGCATCGGAAACCTCTCCACGAATAGAGGTAATACCAAGTCGCCGGCAATTCTCTTTGATCAATTCCAGCTTGTGGGCATACATGTCAACGGCAACTATTTCTCCCCGATCTCCCATTAGCTGTGCTATGTGGGTGGTCTTTCCTCCTGGGGCGGCAGCCACATCAAGAACCCTGGCACCAGAGGCCGGATTTAAAACATGGGCCACCATCATAGAACTTTCGTCTTGAACTTGAAAAAGCCCCTCCTGAAAGGCCTTTAGGGATCTATATGATAAAAAACCGTTAATGTGAAGTCCTTCGGGCACATATCTAGTCTCCCTGGCCTCCACTCCCTCCTCCTGAAGTCTCTCTATCAATTCCTGCCTTGATATTTTCAAGGTATTTACCCTAACGGTATTTGGTGCAGGTCGATTATTAGCCTCACATAGTTCAATGGTTTGGTCAAAACCAAAGTCCTTAAGCCACCTCTCCACTAACCAGGTGGGGTGAGAGTACTTTAGGGCGACATAGTCCACCGGGTCATTCTGGGAATCTGGATAATCCAGATTGTTTTGCTGCCTGGCTACATTTCGCAGGACCCCATTGACAAACTTGGCCACCCCGGCATGACCATACTTCTTGGCCAATTCCACGGATTCGTTGCAGGCTGCTGAATCAGGGACCCGGGGCATGAAAATAATTTGGTAGGTGCCCATCCTTAAAATATTTCTTACCCAAACGGTCTGTGAGGCCAAAGGTTGTTTAAGAAAATGAGCCAAAATCCAATCTATGGTGTTAAGCTTTCTCATTACACCATAGGTTATCTCAGTGGCAAAAGCCCGGTCTAACTTGCCGGGCTGGTATTGCTCAAGAAACTTATTTAAGGCTAGATTTGCATAGGCCCCTTCTTCTTCCACCGCTTTCAGCACTTGTAAAGTCAGATCCCTGGCGGTAACATTCTTCAATTGGTATCCCTTTCCTTTCCAGTGGCTTCTGTTCCTAGAAAAAATTCAATGGCCTTAGCTACCCTAGGAGTAGTTACCCTTGTATTAAAACAAGGTCCAAAGGGCCTCTCATTCAGCACCCCTAACACTGGGATCGGGCTGCAATCCTGAATACCACTGGATAAATCCCTCTCACAGGCTATGGCCACAATACCCTTAGGTCTACATTCTTTGACATACTTTCTAGCTAGGGTTCCCCCTGTGGCCACCCCTACGTTAATCCCGTAGTGATCTCTCAAATTAAGCAGTTCAGCCACGTGACACTTGCCACAGCGTTTACAGTTGTTTATGTCATTGGTTACCTTATGGGGACAACCGTTATCCTGCAGACAATGGGGTGCCAGCAGTAATATTTGATTTGGCTTTAGGGGCTTTTGATTTGCCCTTACTAATTCATTGTTTACTTCTATAAATGAGTTTTTAATTTTATCAGCATCTATTTTAAATATTCTACCCAGAACTATGGCAAAGGGGAAAAGAGTGGTCATGGCCACCCGCATCAAAGGTTGCAGCGGTGTTATGGTTTGTGCCAGCCAAATGGTCAGAACAATTCCCCCAACACCAAAGGCAACTAACAGAATAGCCAAAATTACAAGGACAACAACACTAATTAGTATTACTTGATGATAAATGGTGGTGGGATGATACATAAGATACCAAACAGTAAATACCAATAGACCTACCACAATAATGCTGGCTGCCAGCAATCCTAAAAATAACCTTTTTCTTACATGGGGAGCCTGAGCTTGACCGGGAGAAATCAACTTACCCTCAATCCTTTCATTGACCCAAAACTGTGCCCGGCGTGATTTGTTTACCCCGCAAAAAGCGACTTGCTTCCATTCTTTTGCTGCCCTGCAATTGCAATTCTTTAATCAAGATTTGCCCATAGCCCGTTTGCACCAGTATTCCACCAGTTTGCAATTCTAAAACCGTTCCCGGGCATGCTGACAACATTAATGGTGCGGGAACACCGGTTTTCCAAATCTTTAGTACTTGTCCCTCCCAGGTAGTAAAGGCTCCTGGCCAGGGATCCATGCCACGAACATGATTATGAATATCCTTGGCCTGACCCTGCCAATCAATAGGCTCATGTTCCTTACGCAGCATGGGAGCGTAGGTAGCGCTAGTATGATTCTGTGATTGCCTGGGGGCCTTTCCCTGTCCCATAAGTCCAAGGGTTTCCACCAACAGCTTTGCCCCCTGGGCAGCTAGCCGATCGTGAATCATCCCCACTGTGTCGTCAGGACCAATGGGAATAGTTCCTTTTAAAATCATATCACCGGTGTCCATACCCTCGTCCATATACATGGTGGTTACGCCGGTTTCCTTCTCTCCATTAATAACTGCCCAGTGTATAGGAGCTGCCCCTCGATAATAAGGTAAAAGGGATGCGTGTACATTGACACAGCCCAGGGGCGGCAAGTGCAAAATCTCCCTGGGCAGTATCTTGCCATAGGCCACCACAACAATACATTGGGGTTGTAATAATTTTAATTGTTCAAGAAATTCATCCGTCTTTATGCTGACAGGTTGATATACCGGCAAACTATTCTCCAGTGCTAAAACCTTTACTGGGGGAGGCTGAACTTGCTTTCCCCGTCCCTTTGGCTTATCTGGCTGAGTAACCACTCCAACTATTTGATGCTGTGTTTCAATCAATGCCTTAAGGGAGGCTGCGGCAAAATCCGGCGTTCCCATAAAAACGATACGCATCTATAATCTCCTCTTGTTTTTTTATTGCTCCGCTTTTCTGATATTGCTGGCCTTATCTACAAAGATCACTCCATCTAAGTGATCCAGTTCATGCTGGAAGGCTCTAGCCATGAGTCCCCGGGCCTTGTAGGCAACTTCTTCTCCCTCTCGATTTAGACCGGCTATAACTATTTTCTCAGCCCTGGTTACCTCGCCAACCATACCGGGCACTGAAAGACAACCCTCTGTATCCTCTTCACTGCCTGAGGACTCTAAGATCCTGGGATTAATAAGCTCTATTAATCCTTCTCCGATATCAACAACTATTACTCTTTTGGAGACTCCGATCTGTGGAGCAGCTAACCCAACACCCCGGGCCTGGTACATGGTGTCCGCCATATTATTCAGCAGTTTGATAATGCTAGGATTAATTTCTTTAACCGGCTTGGCCTTCTCTCTCAATACATCGTCGCCTATTTCTACAATCTTATACACAGCCACCGCTATAATCCCCCTTAGTAATATAAGAAATGTCAATTTAATGCCAATTATCTATTCATTTGAGTCGATTTCCGTAATTATTAGTCAATAATCCAGTAATTTTTGGATTATTGGAGGTATCCTGTACCCTTATATTATACCCTTATATACTTAAGGGATCTACATCAATACTTACGGTAACCTTCTTAAACCTTATTCCAGCTCGCTGTAACAGGGTCCCGGCAACCTTCCTCAGGTCTGTGCTAACTGCACCCTTTAAAATTAGCTGCCATCTAAAACGTTCTTTTATTTTTGGTATTCCCGCAGGGGCAGGCCCTAGTACCTCTACCCCTGTAATTTTAGTTTCTTCTACAATGCCCTTTAAGCTTTCCTGCCACCACTCAGCAGCAGCCATTACATCGGCTTCGCTTATACCGGAAAATAAAATTCTGATCAAGTGGCTAAAGGGTGGGTAGCAAAGGGCTTTTCTTACTGACATTTCCCTATGGTAGAAACTGATGAAGTCATGGTCCCTGGCCGTTAAAATGCTAAAATGTTCTGGATCATAGGTTTGGACGATTACATCTCCCGATGCTTCCCCCCGCCCTGCTCTACCAGCAACCTGGGTTAGCAGTTGAAAGGTTCTTTCGGCAGCCCTAAAGTCCGGTATATTGAGGGAAACATCCGCACTAACTACTCCCACTAGGGTTACTTCAGGAATATCAAGTCCCTTTGCAATCATTTGGGTGCCAATAAGGATCTGTCCATCCCCATTAATAAACTGCTCCAATATTTCTTTATGGGACCCCTTGCGGGAGGTGGTGTCTGCATCCATCCGAAATACTTTGCAGCCTGGGAATAATTTTTTAACCTCTTCTTCCACCCTTTGGGTCCCTACACCAAAACCACGTATATATTTACTGTTGCACTCAGGACAGGTTAAGGGCGAGCTTATCCCATAACCACAGTAATGACATTTTAGCCTTTGGTCATTATGTAGGGTTAGGGAAATATCACACCTGGGACATTTCATTACCTGTCCACACCGGCGGCACAAGACCGTAGTGGCAAAGCCCCTCCTGTTAAGGAAAAGTATACTTTTTTCTCCCTGTTCAATACGCTTTGACAGGGCGGATATTAAGGGCGAGCTAAATATGTTTAAGTTGCCCTTGGCCAATTCCTCCCGCAAATCCACAATCTGCACCCGGGGAAGTCTCCGATTGTCAACACGATGGGCCAAGGTTACAAGCTGGTAAGGCCCTCCTTCCCTGGCCCTGCAATAGCTTTCCAAGGCTGGAGTTGCGCTTCCCAATATAACAACAGCATCATTTTGGGCAGCCCTTTTAAGGGCTACCTCCCGGGCATGATACTTTGGATTCTCATCCTGTTTATAAGAGGGTTCATGCTCCTCATCTATTATTATCAGCCCTAATCTTTCGGTTGGAGCAAATATAGCCGAGCGGGCTCCTAGTATGACCTGGGCTAATCCATCCCTAATTCTTTTCTTTTCTGCATATCTCTCACCATTAGACATGGAACTGTGCAGAACTGCCACTAAATTACCGAAGCGATCTTTAAATCTAGCCACCATTTGGGGGGTTAAAGATATTTCTGGAATTAGAATAATCGATTGTCTGCCCTTTGACATGGTATCTGCGATTGACCGTAAGTACACCTCTGTTTTACCACTACCAGTGACTCCATGCAAAAGTATGGCCTGGGGCTTTTGTTTTTCCATGGCATCCCGTATTTTTGCAAGGGCATGTTCCTGTTCTTTGGTCAAAACAGGTAGTGAAGGGGTAAGCTCTACCCTTGGCTCGGTGGCTTTAACTGATAAATATCCTTTCTTTATCAGCGAATTAACCACCTGCAGGTTCACTCCTGCAAGTTTTGCCAATTCAGTTTTCGTGTGTTCAGGTCTCGACAGAGCTACCTCCAGAACCTTCCTTTGCTTGGGAGCTCTGGCCAAACCCTCTATTGCATTATCTGGTGGGGTTGCTATAATTACATCCTGTTCTTTGGTTCCAGTGGCTTTGCCGATGGCAGAGCCGGCTATACTTTGCAGGGCATCCCCTAGACCACAAAGATATCTCTGTTCCATCCACTGGGCCAGAACCAGTAATTGATCATCTAAGAAGGGTTGTTGTTCAACAACCCTTTTGATTTCTTTGATCTTTTTCAAATCAGGTGGATTGTTAAAAGCTAAGACAAAGCCTTGTACCAATCTACCTGAAAAGGGTACCTCTACCCTGCTGAATCTAATTATTTCTTCAGCAAGGGCTTCAGGCACCCTGTAATGAAAACTTTGGTTCCCACGCACCGGAACTGATACTGCTACTTCCGCAAATTGCATAGTTCCCCCAAGCACACCTTTCGGCACAATATTCCTAGTTCTTCGAGTTTGTCATTTTCCCTTAACAATTCCTAAATTCGACCACAGCATCCAAGATTTTGTGAGCAACAATATTTTTACTAATTACAGGTATTTCCTTTATTGTACCTGTTTTTGAAAAAATGCGAACCGCATTGGTATCATAGTCAAAGCCAGCTCCTGGTTGTGTCACATCATTTGCAATGAGAAGATCTAGGTTCTTCTTCTCTAATTTGCTAAGGGCATTTTTATCCAAGTCATTTGTCTCTGCAGCAAAGCCTACTAAAAACTGCTTGTCTGATTTCCGTGAACCCATATGGGCGAGAATATCAGGGTTGGCCACCAATTCTATGTTCATTTCCCCTGCAGCTTTTTTTATCTTTTGATCACAAATATTATCAGGGCGGTAATCTGCCACTGCTGCTGCCTTAACCAGAATATTCGCCCGGGAAAATCTATCCGCCACCGCCTGATACATTTGAATGGCTGTTTCAACCTGGATAACTTCCTCTATGGGAGGTGCCTTGAGGGAGGTTGGACCACTTACGAGGATTACCTTGGCCCCCCTTTGGCTAGCTGCCTCTGCCAGGGCATAGCCCATTTTCCCAGAACTCCTGTTGGTTAGATAGCGAACTGGGTCAAGGGGTTCCCTTGTGGGTCCCGCGGTAACAAGAACGGTTAACCCCGCCAGATCCTGGGGGGTTAGAAGTTTTTTTATGCTATGTAATATAACGTCTATTTCCGCCAGTCGGCCCTGACCTGTGGCCCCACAGGCTAATCTGCCAGAACCTGGGTCGACAAAGTTGTAACCAAGTTCCTTTAAAAGGGCTAGATTGCGTTGTACCACAGGATTTGCATACATGGCTGTATTCATTGCCGGACAAAAAAGCACCGGACAAGTTGCCGCTATAATTATGGTAGCTACAAGATCATCGGCTATACCCGCTGCTGCTTTGCCAATGATATTGGCAGTAGCAGGTACAATTAATATTAAATCAGATTTTTGAGCCAGGTCAATATGAAGTACTCCGCCATCAGTTCCGGCATGAAACATTTTGGTGTGTACCGGGTTGCCGGAAAGAGTTTCGAAGGTTAAAGGTGTTACAAATTCACAGGCTGAAGGAGTCATCACCACCTGTACATCCGCACCGGCTTTAACAAGGGTACTGACAATTTCTGCAGCCTTGTATACTGCAATGCCGCCGGTTACCCCAACTGTTATTCGCTTTCCTGCCGGCAATCTGCTAACACCTCCTGCTATTTCTGTCCAGCTTTAATGCGCTTGTAACATACATAACCGTCAGAAATCTCTTCTAAAGCTAAGGTTACTGGTTTTACCCTCAGGGGCTGGTTGGTTTTCATTTCATCCTCGGTTAGCATACGAGCCCTTTTGGCTGCAGCCACCACCAGGGTGTAACGGCTGTCTACTTTGCCCATTAACTCATCCAGGGAAGGTTTATTCATCATAGGAATTGTTTCCTCCGCTGTTTATATTTTTAGCATTTCATAAATTTTTTTAGATCAAATCTGTAAGGTCGACTTTTTTCTGCCCTGATAATAGCCTCGACCTGGTCTAGTGCCTGTTCTAAATTATCATTCACAACAAGGTAATCGTAGCGCTCGGTATGGGTTAATTCCTCACATACACTATGCAGGCGTTTCTCTATTGATTCCATAGAGTCTGTGCCTCTTTTAGTTAATCTTTCTCTCAATATAGATAAACATGGGGGAACAATAAACACCAGCACTCCCTGGGGAAACTTTTGCTTAATCTGCATTGCCCCTTGTATATCTATTTCCAGGATCACATCTTCTCCCCTTTGCAGCTTATCTAATACATAACTGCGTGGTGTGCCGTAGTAATTATCATAAACCTGTGCATATTCTAGAAGCTGATCCTCTTCTATCAATTTTTCAAAATCACCTTTTTTTAAAAAGAAGTAATTAACCCCATCCTGCTCGCCGGTTCTAGGCTGTCTGGTGGTGCAGGATATGGACAAACATATGGATTCGTCCCTCTTTAACAAGCCTTGACAGATAGTACCTTTTCCGGCTCCGGAAGGTCCGGAAATAACTAATAGCAGTCCCTCTTTTGACATTTATTACGCCACCTAATCCGTAGGATCATCAACCTGTGCTGCTTCCTTGCTGACCAAACGGTTGGCAACGGTTTCCGGCTGCACGGCAGAGAGGATTACATGGTCACTATCAGTAATAATTACTGCGCGGGTGCGGCGTCCGTAGGTAGCATCAATTAGCATTCCCCTGTCCCTTGCTTCAGTAATAATACGCTTGATGGGAGCAGATTCGGGGCTGACAATGGCGATGATCCGGTTAGCCGAAACAATATTGCCAAAGCCAATATTTATAAGCTTAATATCCATATTCAGTTCCCCCTAAATAGGTTATTCAATATTTTGCACTTGTTCTCTTATTTTTTCCAGCTCACTTTTAGCATTTACCACTGAGTTGGTAATTACTAAGTCGTTAGCCTTAGAGCCAATAGTATTAATTTCTCTGTTCATTTCCTGTACTAGGAAGTCTAGTTTTCTGCCAACCGGGCCACCCTCACCTAATATTTGCCCTAACTGTTCCAAATGGCTTGCCAACCTAACAATTTCCTCAGAAATATCAGCCCTGTCAGTAAAGATAGCCACCTCAGCAGCCAATCTACTTTCGTCTATTACCCCTGAGTCAAGCCACTCTGCTAACCGCTGGGAGAGCTTTTCGCGGTGCTCCTGAACCACCAGGGGTGCTCTCTCTGCTACTTGTCCAAGGATTAAATCTCGGATTTGGTCTGCCCTTTGCAGTATGTCCTGTTTTAGCCTTGCCCCTTCGTTTTCACGCATTGACAAAAGACCGGTTAAAGCTTCAACGCATGCCTGTTCAACTGCAGGATACCACTTTTCAATATCTTCCTCCGGCTGTTCCAGGGAAATAACGTTTGGCAAGGAAATTAAGTCCTTAATGGCAATCTTATCAGTGATTGACAGATCTGCCATTAATTCTTCCATTGAATTATGATACGCCACAGCTAGGGCTTTGTCAACTTTTACCGTAGGAGTTACCTCTCCGGTTTCTTCAATGGAAATATATCCATCGACCCTTCCCCGGTTCACCTTATCTTGTATGCGTCTTTTAATTTTATCCTCAATTTGTGTTAAGACCCGGGGTTGGCGCAGAATCACCTCACAGAAACGATTATTAACTGATTTTAGCTCCACAGTAAACCTGCGACCATCCGTACAAGCCTCTCCCCGTCCGTAACCGGTCATACTTCTAATCAAGTACCCACCACCTATATTAGTTTCTAATCTTCTTCTACCTGGAATGGGATTATTCCTTTAAATTTAGCCTAAAATCTAGAAATTTAAACAATATGGGCTAGGTTCTACCCATAACCTCCTATTTCATAGTTATGCCCGACCTAGCCCTAAATTAGAATATAAAGTTAATATTTTACTGGTTCGCCCGGCTCATGATGTTCATAACCAATATCTATTTTTTCATAGGGTGACTTATCATCATCAATTCCCCTGAAATCCTTATAAAAGACACCATCGTCCCCCACTTCATAGGGAATGTTTTCGATTTCCTGCACAAATCCTACATCTTCCTCCTCCTCAACCTCCGTATCACCATAGTAGGCACCTGCTTGGGAGCGTGCAGCATGTTCATTCCAGCCAGCTACCTCCTCCCAGGAATCCTCCCCGTCGAAGGCTGTATAACCATCCTCATCCTTATCCTTCCAGGATCTGCTGAAAGGATTTTCTAATACATCTTCTTCGGCAGTTCGTTCATGGGATTTAGGCAAATCTTCGTCCTGGGATTTGCAAGCTACACACTGAGTGGTATATGGTACGGCATCAAGCCTATCAGGGTTAATGTCCTTTCCACAAACTTCGCATTTTCCATATTGACCGTTATTCATTTTTTCCAGGGCGTCATCTATGGCACCCACAGTAAGCATGGCCTGCTCCCTTAAGGCAAAGTCTTTACTGCGCTCAAACATCTCTGTGCCTACATCTGCCGGGTGATTATCATAGGTTGAGAGCTCAGAGGTGGATTTACTCATGGAATCACCTAAACCAGTATCATTAAATCTCTCGATTCTGTCCAGCATATGGTCGCGCATATTCATTAGGCGGTATTTATAGTCATCTAACTGCTGTCTTGTTAGCACCGCTATTCCCCTTTTCTAAATTAAGATTAAGTATGAAAAAAACACCTGAGCAAATTTAAATATAATTTGCCCAGGTGCTATCAATAATATTTTCTATTACATTACTTTGTCTAAGCTAATTCTGACAAAAATTTCTCGATACGGTCGATGCCTTCTTTTATGTTTTCCATAGAGGTTGCGTAGGATAATCTAATGAAATCATCGCCGCCGAAGGCAATGCCTGGCACTACAGCCACTTCCGCTACCTCTAGCAACAGATTTGCCATATCAGTGGCATTATTTACAGGTGTTCCCTGATAGACCTTACCAAAGTAGGAGCTTACATTGGGGTATAAGTAAAAAGCTCCGCCCGGCTTGGGACAAGTTACTCCCGGAATGGCATTTAACCTTTCCAGCATATAGTCCCTGCGCTTAACAAACTCAACCACCATGGCTGCCACCGGTTCCTGGGGTCCATTCAGGGCCGCTACACTTGCTGCCTGGGCAATGGAGGTAGGATTTGAAGTTGAATGGGATTGCAGGTCGGTAATGGCCTTGGCCACAGGAGCAGGTGCGGCAGCGTAGCCGATACGCCAGCCAGTCATGGCATAGGCCTTAGATACACCGTTAATTACCACTGTATTCTCTTTTAACTCAGGGCTTATGGAAGCAATACTCACATGCTCCAGGCCATCATACATCAACTTTTCATAAATCTCGTCGGAAACAATGGTTAGGTTGTTTTCCAGCAGTACATCTCCCAGTGCAGCCAATTCTTCTCTAGAATAAACACCGCCTGTGGGGTTGCTGGGGCTATTCAGTAGGAATACCCTGGATTTTGGAGTAATCACAGCCCTTAATTCTTCAGGTGTTAATTTAAAGCCGTTTTCCTCTCTGGTTTGAACAATTATAGCTTCCGCACCGGACAGCTTAATCTGCTCAAGATAGCTAACCCAGTAGGGTGCAGGAAGGATAACTTCGTCTCCCGGTTGGCAGAGCACCTGGAAGGCATTATACAGGGAGTGCTTTGCACCCACCGATACAACAATTTGATTAGCCTGGTATTCCAACCCGTTTTCCCGACGAAACTTCTCAATAATGGCCTGTTTCAGCTTTAAAGTTCCACCGGCAGGAGTATAGCGGGTATCCCCACCTTTTATGGCTTCAATGGCCGCTTCTTTAATATGTTCCGGAGTATCAAAATCCGGCTCCCCTACCCCAAAGCTAATCACCTTAACTCCGGAGGCTTTCATTTGTTTGGCCTTGGCATCAATGGACAGGGTTGGCGAAGGGCTAATACCTGCTGCCCGTTCGGCTAATCTCATACTTTGTCTCTCCCAACTTTTTTAAATTAATATATTTTGAAGGAGTAACTTCTGGAAAACCGCCTACCTTACTCAAAAGCAATTAGAAGTTTCTCCGGTCTTTGCATTCCGCTAAAATTCAACCTTACCAATCTTCTCCTTCATGCGTTCCAATGCCTCAGCAATTCTCTCCTTGGGCATGGTAATAGAAATGCGGAAGTAGCCTTCACCCTGATCACCGTAGCCGTTACCAGGCGTAACAACCACTCCAGCCTTTTCAATGACGAATTCAGCAAAGGATGCAGAGTTAAAACCCTTGGGAACAGGTGCCCAGATGTAGAAGGTGGCCTTAGGCTTTGGTAAATTCCAACCCATGGCATTTAGTCCGTCCACCACGATGTCACGGCGCTCGCGATATATTTCGTTATTAGCTTCCACAGCATCCTGGAGACCGTTTAATCCAACTGCGGCAGCACATTGAACTGCCTGGAATTGGCCTGAGTCAATATTGGTTTTAAAACGACCAAGGGCTTCTATAACATCTGGATTACCCACTGCCCAGCCGATACGCCAGCCAGTCATGTTATAGGCCTTAGAAACCGAGCTAAACTCAATACCAACTTCCTTCGCCCCCGGAATCTGCAAGAAGGAAAGGGGTTTATATCCTTCAAATGCAACCTCAGAGTAGGCATTATCATGGCAAAGGAGTATTTCATATTTCTTTGCAAAGGCTATGGCCTCTTTATAAAATTCCTCATCAGCAACAGCCCCGGTGGGGTTGTTGGGATAATTTAAGAACATCATCTTTGCCTTTTTAGCAATATCCTCAGGAATGGCTGCAAAATCAGGTAAAAACCCCTTTTCAGCAGTAAGGGGCATGTAATAAGGCTCCGCACCTGCTAAAATGGCCCCACCGCTATATACCGGGTAGCCTGGATCTGGAACTAACACTACATCGCCGGGATTTAGATAACACCAGGAAATATGGGCGATACCTTCCTTGGAGCCAATTAGGGAAACAACCTCTGTCTTGGGATCCAGCTCCACATTGAATCTCTTAGCATAGAAATTAGCCACTGCCTGGCGGTAGGAAAGCATTCCCACTGAGGAGGGATACTGGTGATTCTCCGCTACGCCAACCTGCCTTCTAGCCTCTTCAATTATATGTTCCGGGGTAGGCATATCAGGATCACCTATACCCAGACTAATTACATCAATTCCCTCTTCCTTCTTCTGGGCGATAACCTTTTCAATACGGGCAAATAAATAGGGTGGTAAGTTTTTTATCCTGCTAGCTTCTTCAAAGCGCAATTCTTTCTCCTCCTTTTACTTGGTCCAATTCGTGAAAAGTATAGCAATTGAAACAGTTTTATTCAACAGTATTAGTGTTTGTATACTGTATATTCACCGTTAAATACCTCTGTGGCTGGACCGGTCATATAAACCGACCCTACACCATCCCATTCAATGTATAGCGGACCGCCGGGCAGGTGTACAGTTACTGCTTTGTCTGTCAGGCCATTTAACACCCCAGCTACTCCAACGGCACAAGCTCCTGTACCACAGGCCATGGTAGGACCGGCACCCCTCTCCCAAACCAGCATCCTTACCTCAGTGGGACTTAATACCTGGACAAATTCAACATTAGTCTTGCGGGGGAAGGCAGGATGGGCTTCAATAATCGGTCCCAACTGGCTAAAGGGAATATCCTTCAGGTCAGGCACAAATATTACGCAATGGGGATTGCCCATGGATACAGCAGTAATATTAATAATTTGTCCATTAACCTCTAGGGCCTCATTAATCACCTGACCCACCGGGCCAACCATAGGTATCAGTTCCCTCTCCAATCTAGGTGCCCCCATATCAACCCTGACAGCTTCAACAACACCATTATTTTGTATGATCTTAGGCACCATAATTCCAGCCAGGGTCTCTACCCTAATTTCCTCTTTTTTGACTATCCCCCGCTCATAGAGATATTTCGCCACACAGCGAATAGCATTGCCACACATCTCCGCTTCGCTGCCATCTGAATTAACTATCTTCATACGTACATCAGCCTGTCCTGAATCAAGGAGCAGTACCAGACCATCTGCACCAATACCGAATTTTCGGTCGCACATTTCACGCCCCAGGGAACTCCAATCATCGGGAAATCCCTCACCAATACCTACATTAACTATTATAAAATCATTACCCAAACCGTGAACCTTGGTAAAATGCAATATACTACCTCCTTGAAGCTTATTATCACATCATATGTCCGGGATATTTTAATGTAGTATGTCCCTCGTTCGGTAGATTTCTACTAAGAATATCAAATTCCTGCCATCTTCCCAATGTACATTGTATATCTGTTTAACAACAAACAATCACGTGGGGTGCGTGGCAAGGGTGCGTGGCAAGGGGACGTTTCCTTTGCCACATCTTTTTTAGACACACTACTCCTCCAATGTCTAATACCTTTACAACAAATCTTAAAAAATATTTTAAAATTGTATGAGTATTTGACTCCCATTAACAGGTTCAAGGAATAATAAAGGTAAAAATAAATGGCGGTTTCAAACCCTTTCCATTAAACTTATTCAATAGATAATGAGGAGGTAATGCAAATACCATATTTTAACAGCAATAATTCAACATTATATTATGAAATATCTGGAGAAGGCTACCCTATTCTTTTCACGCATGGTGCATCATGGAACCACTTTCAATGGAAAAATCAAGTCAATTATTTTAAAAATTACAACATGGTAATAACATGGGATGTCAGAGGGCATGGTTATTCCTCTCTACCAGAAGGTCCTGTAGATTCAGAGGATTTCAGTGCTGATTTGATTACATTGATGGATCATCTAAATGTAAAAGAGGCCATTTTATGTGGACTTTCAATGGGAGGGCATATCTCCTTACAAACAGCAATTCGATATCCAGATAGAGTTAAAGGCTTAATACTTATTGGTACTCCATGTAGTAATACATTTAATTTATACGAAAGGATATTTGTTCCGATTAACCGATTTTGCAGCAAGTGGTTATCTATGAAAACTAGTGTTAAACTACAAGCAAAAATGTTATCCAAATTTAACTCTTCAAATTACCAATATATAGTTGAGGCATTTTCTATGATACCGCATAATAATTGGATCAGAATATGGTCTGCTGTTACAAGAATGGAAAGTAAATATGATCTTCATAAAGTGAAATGTCCTACTTTGATACTAATTGGTGATCACGATTATATGACCAATTATCAACAACCCTATATTCATCAACATATTAAAGGTTCTGAATTAAAAACAATTCCCAATGCTCAACACAGTACCAATCTTGATAATCCAGCAACTGTAAATCAAGAGATACAAACATTTCTCAATAAGATTAATATAAACTAGCCTTGGTGGCAGGGGGACGTTTCGTTTGCCACATCACTTGTCAACACGTTCGACTATTCCCCTCCCAATGCCTAACACCCTGCTAATTTGGCGATTGCTTGCGTTTGTGTATTGTTTTATTCTTCTTATAAATTCGTCCCTTTTTTCCTTGGTTAGGTTAGAAATCAAGTCTTGTTTAGGGTAAAGCTTTAAAATTATTTCTTTTAATTGTTTGTCTGAGTATCTAACTTTGATGTTTTCTTCAAGACACTGTTCGCTGCTAGGTGTTCTCATAAACTCTATGAATTTATCCTGGCTAATGAAAAAGTTCATTGCTATATCTAGATTAATTAGATCTTCAGACCCTTCAATATAGTGAATATAACTACTCCACTTGTAATGGGAAATATCCTGCACTAAACCTGCCTTTATGGGATTTTGGTGAATATATCGTAGAACAGTAATAAAATAGGTATCATCTTCAACCACTTCACTTTTATACCTATTCTGAAATAAGTGACCAGTTCTTGAGTATTTTTCATTATGCCAGTATACATACCCGACGGCTACTCTTTTTATTGATTCCCCAATATGTTCATGCCCTTCCTCGATTAATAAATGAACATGATTATCCATTAAACAATACCCATAAATAAGACATGTTGCCTTCTCTTTTGCCTTAGCTAAATAGTCTAAAAATTTTTCGCGATCCTCATCATCTAAAAATATATCTCTCTTATCAATTCCCCTAAGCATGATATGATAAATCCCTGTGGTACTTTTTTCCCTTGCTTTCCTTGCCATAAAATGTCACCCATTTTGATTATACTCCACAAATAGTAGTGTGGCAAAGGAAACGTCCCCATGACACGAAGGAAACCACCGCGGGGGGGGTTCCTTCGTGTATTCTTCGTGTATTGTAACTTTTTAGCTTTGATCTAATTTTTCGACAACGTTCTCTCGATATTTTTCGGCTTCATTAGTTAGCATAAAGTTATTATCCTTGACCAAATTCAAAAAGCCATCTAATGTCTTCAAAAAATCACTGTCGCCGGCATTTGTTACCGTGTTTAGATAAACTTCTCTGGCCTTTGGGTCTAGGGTTTTAGTGTCATAACTAAAAAGGGGTGTATTGTTTAAACCATATAGGGCAAAGGTAGCATATTTTTTGTGCAGTTGCTTTATTTCATTAATTTTCACAGAATCCTTGTGGGTTTGAATAAATTTCTCCTGATTCAATGCCCTCTTCAATACCTCATCCCACTCAATAACTAGCGCCCCGTCTTTCGCCGGGACTTTGTTGGACTCCACAGCCATTATATCAATATAATCTTTCATATCGGACGTTACATAGGAGCTGAAATTTTTATAAAAGTCATAATCAATAATTGGGAAATAGGACCCCTCGGCTGTTTCAATTTTGTAGCCGCTATTTTTTGTTTTAGCTAACAGTTCTTTGAGTTCGGCGTCTTTAATATCAGTTTGCGCAATAATAGCTTTATATTCAAGATTAATTTTGTTTTGTACGCTGTCTTCAAAAAACATATTTTCTAGCTGTGAAAGATTCTTTTTATGAATTATTTCAAATTTGTCTACCATCCTTGAAGCATCTTCTT
Organism: Desulforamulus aquiferis; assembly: GCF_030577015.1. Taxonomy (NCBI): domain Bacteria; kingdom Bacillati; phylum Bacillota; class Clostridia; order Eubacteriales; family Peptococcaceae; genus Desulforamulus; species Desulforamulus aquiferis. The sequence goes on from NZ_JARPTC010000003.1 coordinate 130,860, forward strand.
TAGATACATCAGATATGTTATTGTTTATAAAATTGGCAATCTCATCAACAGCGGAGTCCTTTTGTACCAAGCTATTAAAATCATTCATAATGGCATTTGGCTTTGATTCTATTGGCTTGTCAACCTGCTTTTCTGCGGCACATCCACTGGCAAATAACACCAGACCAAAACTAATAAATATAAATGCTAGTTTCTTAAACAAATTTAATCCTCCCTTAATCATTTACTCACTTATCAAGTACACAAAAACAAGATTTCCTATGATATCTACAAACTAAAGTCAATGCACTGCCTATATTATTTATTTGCACCTTCTTCCCGGCTATCTTAAATCATGGAAATTTATATACCCTTCACCTTAAATAACGATTTAGTTTGTAAAATGTCACAAGAAATTTTTGGCAATATTTTAAGGCCCACTATTAGCAAAGTAACAGTGAGCCTTTATTTATTGTACGACTATGCCCGAATGTACATTATTTTTTCCTTAGCCCTGTCCTTGATTGCCTTAAAAGTAACCCCTAAAACCTGGGGCACCAGGGCTATTGAGATAATGATTACCCAGTGTTTAAGCTCCAGTGGTACTGTTTGGAAAATTGGCTGAAGGAAACCGATATAGTTGACACTTAACTGTAGTGCGGCCGATATCATTACTGCCAGCACCAGCTGTGGGTTACCGAACAGTCCTACTTCTAAAATAGAGTGACGCTCTGAGCGGCAGGAAAACACAAAGAACAGTTGGAAAAACACCAGGGTATTAAAGGCCATAGTTCTTGCTAGCTCCACTGGACCCAGCATCAGCCCCAGGGCAAAGGCCATTAGGGTCCCTATGGCGAATAGAGTGCCTGTACCAAGAATCCGCCAGGAGAGACCGTCTGAAAATACACTTTCCTGTGGGTCCCTGGGTCTCCGATACATGATATCTTTCTCGGCCGGGTCCACCCCGAGGGCCATGGCCGGCAATCCGTCAGTGACCAGGTTCATCCACAAAATCTGTATGGGAACCAGTGGTAACGGCATTCCCATTAGGACTGCCAGAAACATTACCAGCACTTCACCAACATTACAAGATAACAGATAGCGGATAAACTTTCTGATGTTGTTATAAATAGCTCGACCTTCTTCAATGGCTGCTGCTATTGTCTTAAAGTTATCATCGGCCAGCACCATAGCTGAGGCCTCTTTGGTAACATCTGTCCCTGATTTGCCCATGGCAATTCCAATATCAGCTTCTTTCACAGCCGGTGCATCATTTACTCCGTCCCCGGTCATGGCCACAACGTGTCCGTTTCTCTTCAGTGCCCGCACGATTCGAAGTTTATGTTTTGGTGTCACCCTGGCATAAACCGAGGCTTTCTCTGCCTCCAATTGAAGTTCTTGATCATCCATCTTATCTAATTGAGCCCCGGTAAGAACTTTACTTCCTGATGTAATTAGGCCCAATTCCTTGCCCACAGCCTGGGCTGTAAGTTGATGATCCCCTGTGATCATGACAGTTCTAATACCAGCCCGACGGCAGGTTTGAATAGCTTGGATAGCTGCTGGACGTGGCGGATCAATCATTCCTGCTAGTCCTAAAAAGACCAGATCCTTTTCTACCGCTTCCTCAGTCAGTTCTTCACCTGGTTTTAAAGGACTTACTTCTGAGTAAGCCAGGGCCAATACCCGTAGGGCATCTCTAGCCATCTCAGAATTTCTCTTTAATATCTCTTCCTTGGCAGATCCACTTAAGGGTACCACCCGGCCATCCCTATATATATGGGTGCAGAGCTCCAGCATTACATCAGGTGCACCCTTTACATAGCCCGTCAAGGAACCCGAAGCATCTTGATAAACTACAGACATGCGTTTACGATCACTGTCAAAGGGAGCTTCAAATAGTCTGTTTTCCTTTTTCTCCAGCTCATTACGCCAAATCTTACCCTTAGCAGCTAAAACCATCAGGGCACCTTCGGTGGGGTCTCCATTAACGCCCCAGATTCTGCCCAAATTGCCGGTCTTTAGATTTCGGAACATCCCTCCCACTGATACTTCACCTTTGGTTAGTACCGCATTATTACAGAGGGCTGCACATTTTAATAGCTTATTAAATTCGCTTCCCTTTGAACCGTCGAAATGAAATTCTCCCTTAGGGTCATACCCTTCTCCCGTTATCCTGACAGTACTGTTTCCTACCATAACACTGCGAACTGTCATTTGATTTTCAGTTAAGGTTCCGGTTTTATCACTGCATATAACCGTAGCACAACCCAGAGTCTCTACCGCGGGCAACCGCCTGATTATAGCATTTCGTCTGATCATACGCTGTACGCCAATGGCCAGGGCGATGGTTACTATGGCCGGCAGTCCCTCGGGAATTGCTGCCACAGCAAGACTAACACCGGCTAGAAACATATGATACATGGGCTCGCCCCGCCAGATACCCAGAACCACCACAAGGGCACATACTCCTAAGCAAAAGATAACTAATGATTTACCTAAATGCTCAAGACGTCTCTGCAGGGGCGTTTGATCATCTTCTGCCTCCTGAATCATTTTTGTGATATGGCCCATTTCTGTGTGCATACCTGTGGATACTACAACACCTTTAGCCCTCCCCCTGACAACCACCGTTCCCATATAGGCCATGTTACGGGTATCACCCAGGCTTACCTCTTCTTGACCAGCCATGTTGGCAACTCGTTTTTTAACGGGATTGGACTCTCCTGTCAGGGCTGATTCCTCCACTTCCAGATTTGAAAGGGATAAAAGCCGCAAATCAGCCGGTACCTTATCCCCCGTATCAAGCAATACTATATCTCCTGGAACAATATCCGACGCCCTCACTTTTCTTTCCAAACCATTTCTTATCGCCCTTGCTTCCGGTGCAGTAAGGGCCCTTAGGGCCTCCATGGATTTCTCAGCCCTAAATTCCTGAACAAAACCTAAGATGGCATTAATTACCACTATAATCATGATGGTAATGGCATCGGCCCATTCCCCTAACAACCCGGACACCAGGGTAGCCGCCAACAGTATTAAAACCATGAAATCTTTAAACTGGTTTACAAACATGAGCCAAGGCGGTGTTCTACCTGCTGAGGCCAGTTTATTAGGCCCATATTGCTCTAATCTTTCTTTGGCAGACTGCTCGTCCAACCCCTTTTCAGCACAGGTGCCAAGTTTTTCTATTACTTCTTGCCTCCCCATTTCAAACCAACGCGTGGTCATTGTGTCACCCCTCCAAACAGGTTTGTCCTTTATATATAAAAACTTATTCTGCCTGTCCCTAAAAAAGACCCTAATTTAAGATTTAACTATGGTAAGCATTAAAGATTTTCCATTGGCTACCAGTTGTTTTTTAGTTACAATAGGTAATGGAGAGGAGAAGATATTATGGCCTTCGATGGTTTGGTTATGTCAGCTGTGGCCCAGGAACTTGAAAGCAAGCTTATTGGCGGAAGAATAGAAAAAATACATCAACCTGGACCTAGCGAAGTAATTTTAGTAATTCATACCAGGGGTCTGGGAAAACAGAGACTTCTTTTATCAGCAGATTCCCGGGACGCCCGGATTCATCTATCAGATAAGTCTTATGTAAATCCCCTGGCCCCACCAATTTTTTGTATGGTGCTGCGCAAACATCTGGAGGGAAGCCGGATTCGTTCTATTAGACAGGTGGAGCTGGAAAGGGTTCTGGAGTTGTCCATAGATTCAAGAGATGAGCTAGGACGACCATCAGAAAAACTCCTTATTTGTGAGGTTATGGGCAAGCATAGTAATATTGTACTGGTTGATCCTGAGAGCAATAGCATCGTCGATGGTGTTAATCGTTATTCCCACTCAGTGTCCCGCTATAGGGAGGTTCTCCCCAATCGTCCTTACCTGCCACCGCCTGAGCAAAGTAAACTTGACCCTAGGAAAATAACTGAGGAACAGTTCCCTTCACTAATTATCCAGACTGGTGACTTGTCATCCTCTGTTATGTCTGCCCTGTTAAGACTTATGGCAGGAGTTGGACCCCAAACCTGCCGGGAACTGGTGGTCCGGGCTGGACTTAGCCCGGACTATGCACTGGAGTTTTGCGGTGAATATGAGTTTAGGCAGCTATGGCAGCAAATCAATTGGCTAGGGCAAATGATTGAAGCCGGTAACTTCCAGCCCACTTTATTATTAGATAGAAGGGGGACCCCCCTTGAGTTTGCCGCCCTGGACTTATCCCATATTACGGCTCACAAACGAGAGCATGGCACCATCAGCGAGGTATTAGATCGCTACTATCAAAGCCTGGGACATCGTCGCAGCCTGGAATCTGCTCGACAGTCTATATTGCAAACGGTAAAAAGGGAGATTGACCGTCTACAAAAGAAAACTGCAATATACACAAAAAGCTTGGCTGCTGCTGAAAAGGCCGATATTTATAGGGTTTACGGAGAACTAATTACTGCCAACCTCTATAACCTGGAGCAGGGACCCGAGGCCAGGGTGGAAAATTTTTATGATCCTGATTGTGCAGAAGTTATTATTCCTATGGAGTCTTCCCGAACTCCCTCGGAAAATGCTCAATCTTATTTTAAAAAGTATCTTAAAGCGAAAAATACCCGGGAGGCTGTACTGGGTCAATTGGAGCAGGCAGAATCAGAGCTGTCCTATCTTGAAGCAGTGGAAAATGCCCTGAGCAATGCCTCGGAAATAGCAGATCTTGAGGAGATTCGAGGGGAATTAGAGGAGCAGGCCTATCTTAAGCCTAGGGCGGGAGCACGGAAAAAAGCAAAAAAGGAGCAGCAAAAACCACAGCCCCTTTCTTTTGTTTCAACCGACGGCTTTACAATCTTTGTGGGTAAAAACAATAAACAAAATGATTATTTAACCTTACGTCTGGCTCGGGACGAGGACATCTGGCTGCACACAAAGGATATACCCGGTTCCCACGTTATTATTAGATGCCAGGCAAATCCTGACGTGCCGGATCAGACCCTTTTAGAGGCTGCAAGCCTAGCAGCCTGGTTCAGCAAGGCCCGTCAATCCGGCAAAGTCCCAGTGGACTATACACAAAGACGTAATGTTCGTAAGCCGAGGGGAGCCAAGCCCGGCATGGTCATTTACGATAATCAGCGCACCCTTTCAGTGACTCCCAACGAGGAATTAGTCGAAAAGCTTACACCTGGGGAGTAAGCAAGAGTGATTTTACAAAGGGAACCACATCAACCAAGCGGGGCCTCTCTATACCTTGGGGGGTTCCGCTAATTATTAGGGGCACCAGTGAGTCCTCCCTATGGAGGGAGCCGTGGTTTCCAATTTTAACCTTGAACGCTCCTCCCTCACCCCCCAGTATATAACCAGGCTCCGCTGTGACAATCATATCTCCGGCATTGGGATTATCCAGACAGCCAGTTATTCGTTCCAGTGCGTTAGGATAGCAACCATACTTTATGGCCCCATCCATTATCCCCATGTCAAGGCAACCCAAATCACCCCTAAGGGTCCATTTGTTACCGTAGTCGTCTCCCGCATCATTGCCACGGGAGAAGGAAAGCATCTCCTTTCCCGCCTTTGCCACATGATACCATGCTTCATCTTTCCAAATCACCTGATCGATATTAGGCTCGGCCAACAATTTTTTCATTATATCTTTTCTCATGCCTTGCCTGTGCTGAAGTATATAGATATAGGCAGTACGAGCGTTGGAGCAAATTGCTATATCTTTACCCTCAACAGGGTTTTCACCAAGTCTGGCCTGGGAATATTGCTTTAATATTTCTGGAATCTTGATAAAAGCCCTTTTGCCCTTTTCCAAAGTTGACTGGGCATGATCCCCAACCAATACAAATACATATTCTTCCAAGGCCTGTTCCCAAGAATCAAAGCAATCCAGTATTTTTGAAAGATGCTTATCCACATTTGTCAGACATGGTTCACAGCAATCTGCATTCTCTGAATGGGCCACACTATCTGTATCCGGGAAGTATATGGTTAACAAATCCGGTCTTTCATCTTGCTGTAAAAACCAAGTAGCTGCGGCCACAGATACCTTATCATTAATACCAAAATTCTTCCAATAGCGAACATCTTCAGTTACCAAATCCAGGTTTCCCGGGGGCTGGTGAAGCTGTCCAAGACAAAGCTTCTTTGGTCCATGTATCTTACCTTTATCCAACTCAAAAAGTGTAGTAAGTTTAATACTTAGGGGGATTTTTGCATCATATTCGTCGTTACCCCGGTAAATAAATGGATTGGCAGCTGCAGTAGTGATACCCTGGGACTCTAAATCCTCGTAAATAGTACGCACATCCCAACCAAGATGTTTATGGTTGAGATTAAAAAAGAAATCCATACTTGACTGATAAACGCCACTTTTTAAGATGGACAGCCAGTTGGCACCGTAGCAAATAATGCGCCTCTCACCACGATGATACCAAACCATTCCCGGAATCCCATGCTGAGCCGGATGGTCACCTGTAGCTAATGTACTGGTACAAGAAGGAGTCACGGTGGGGAAAATTGAAATGCAACTTTCATCTAAATGTCCCCTTTCAATTAAAAAGGACAAGGCCGGCAGCTTTCCCTTTTCCCGGCAATGACGCAAAGCCCTGGGGTGGAAAGAATCTATTACAATATAAATAACTCCCTTACTGGCCAATGGCATCACTCCCACAAAATAAAATTCCCCCTTAGCATATGCTAAAGGGGGGAAATCTACCCATAAGCGTGGACGGTTCTTTGTCTCATTTGATACCACTAGTTTTACCAGAATTCAGTGAGTCAGAGAACCGTGACTCATTCTAAGGGACTTGGCGGCTGCCGGGTTTGATGGCAGGGAGGCCTTGGGCGCACAGGGGGCAGTTATCGGGCTCGTAGGTTTCTACTGTTACGGTAAGCAGTGCTTTGGTGGGTACGCCCAAGTCAGCTTTGCCGTTGCTGCGGTCCACCAGGACGCCAACCCCTACTACTTCTCCGCCAAGAGCCTTAACAACCTCTATAACTTCAGCCACCGAACCACCTGTGGTGATTACGTCCTCAACTACTAAAACCTTTTCCCCTGGTTCGATGTGAAAATTCCTTCTTAGGGCCATCTTGCCGTTTTCCCTTTCAGTGAAGATACTGCGTACTCCCAAGGCTCGCCCTACCTCATAGGAAACGATAATTCCACCCATGGCAGGACCAATTACAGTTTGTACACCTTGGTCAGCAAAATCCTTGGCCAATTCCTGACAAAGCATTCCTGTGTACTGTGGATGTTGAAGTACCTGGGCACACTGAAAATATCTGTTACTATGTTTTCCAGAGGTCAGCCTAAAATGCCCGGTAAGCATTGCCTCTGTTTTGGAAAAAATATCAAGAACCTCTTCTCTGGTCATATTAAGCTACACTCCTTTTAATGAGAACCACGTTTAAACTCCCTAAAGGCATCCAGCAAAATCAAAGCAACCCCGATGGAAATTGCTGTATCAGCTAGATTGAAGACAGGCCAAATACGAAAATCAAGGAAGTCAATTACCTTGGTAAATCTTATGCGATCGATTAAGTTTCCCAGTGCACCACCGGCCACTAAGCCCAAGGCCCATTGGTACATAGGACCTGCCCTATTGATCCAGCGGTAGGCCACCAGCATGCCCAGCAACACCAAGGAAGTCACTGCAATAAAAAACCATGTCTTTCCAGCCAGCATACCAAAGGCAGCACCAGGATTTTGGATATAGGTTAGGTGAAATACACCTGGCCAAACCGGTATCGATTCCCCCAGTGCCATCTTGTTGATTACAATAAGCTTTGTGTAATAATCCAGAAATAAAGTAACACCCATTACGATAGCTAATCGAATCATAATTAAATCCCCTCTGTCATTTCAACCAGTACACGCCCAGCAGCATCAAACGGGTCTGCTGCACCTGTAATCGGTCTGCCAACCACTAAATAGCTGGCACCCAGCCCTATTGCCTCAGCTGGGGTCATAATTCTCTTCTGATCCCCGGTAACAGACCAACTTGGTCTTATGCCTGGAGTTATTATTTCAAATTCTTGGCCACAAGCTTCACGAATTATTTCAATCTCCCGCGGAGAACAAACCACACCCTGTAAGCCTGCACCTTTGGTCAACAGTGCCCAATCCCTCACCTTATCCTTAATATCTCCGGGAAGTCCAATCTCTCCACTAAAGGTGTTTTGGTCAATGCTGGTAAGAATCGTTACTGAGATCAATTTGGGGGCAGGAATATTCAATACTCCGGCACCTTCTTGAAGGGCCTCGGCCGCTGCCCTCATCATGGCAGAGCCACCTGAGGCATGGACATTAATAATATCCGCACCTAAGCCGGCAAGGGCCTTGGCTGCCTGTCCCACAGTATTGGGAATATCATGCAGTTTAAGATCCAAGAATACTTTAACCCCCTGCTCCTTTAAACGTCGGACGATATCAGGTCCGGCACTATAAAATAGCTGCATTCCCACCTTAAACATGCCCACAGTACCATTTAACTGTTTGACCAAAGCCTCGGCACGTTCTATGGTATCCACATCCAGGGCTACTATTAGCTTATCCTTTGCCAGTTGCATTTTATTGTCCATTTTTTCCTCCAGTTATTATGACCTGTGGGCAGCTCCCACCAATTCAGTAATATCACTAATTCCCTGTTTAATTAAATAATCTTCAATACCCTGCACAACTTCCAGGGTGGCTAAAGGATTAATGAAATTAGCTGTACCCACAGCCACGGCAGTGGCCCCGGCTAAAATAAATTCCAGGGCATCTTGTGCAGTTACAATACCACCCATTCCCACCAAAGGAATTTTTACTGCCTGGTACACCTGCCAAACTGACCTAACCGCCACAGGCTTAACTGCCGGTCCTGAAAGTCCCCCCATAATGTTGCCCAGGACAGGTTTTCTCCGATGAATATCAATGCTCATGCCGAGTAGGGTGTTTATCAGGGATAGTGCATCCGCTCCGGCTCCTTCAACTGCCCTGGCGATCCCGGCAATGTCCGTCACATTAGGAGATAGCTTTACAATGGCAGGCAGGTTTGTAGACCCCTTAACTGCCCTGGTGACCTCGGCGGCGCTGGTCGCATCTGCCCCAAAGGCCATGCCGCCCATTTTTACATTGGGGCAGGAGATGTTCACCTCAAGGCCTGCTATCCCAGGTACGCCGTCAAGCTTTGCTGCCAATTTGGCATATTCCTCCACAGTATTGCCTGAAATATTTACTATGACTTTAGTTGTCAGCCCTGCAAAATAGGGACTGTATTTTTCTATTAAGTAATCTGCCCCAGGGTTTTGTAAACCTATGGAATTCAGCATACCAGCCGGGGTCTCTGCCATTCTGGGGGTAATATTACCCTCCCTTGGCTCCAGGGTAGTGCCCTTAACCACTATGGCACCCAGCTTATTAATATCCAGATAGGGTGAATACTCCGGACCAAAACCAAAGGTTCCAGAAGCAGTGGTCACCGGATTTTTCATAATTATACCGCCGATGTTTACCTGCAGATTTGGCCTCATTCCCAAACCACCTGCCAGGAGGGAAATACCGGTCCATCGGCACAAACCCTTTTATTAGTTACTTCCCCATGATGACTAATTTTAGTTGCGCAGGAAAGACAAGCCCCTATACCACAACCCATATGCTCTTCCAGGGAAGCTTCCCCCGGCACATCGGCCTCTGCCAACATAGAAGCTATATCCCGCATCATAGGCTTAGGTCCACACATATAAGTGATGGCAGTCCTTTTCCAGTCCGCGTGTTTGCTCATCACCCCTGGCACTGTGCCCTTATAACCCAGGGAGCCATCGTCGGTGGCAATTACCACCTCGGCTTCCATCTGCTCAAACTGTCCATCACAAAGTAAGCTCTTCTTGTCTTTGGCACCAAGATAGACAGTTACCTGACACTTCATATGGGCCAGTTCCTGGACTAAAAATACCAGGGGTGCGGCACCAATACCCCCGGCAGCCACAGCCACACGGGAACCTGGCAGCGGCATGGTAAAGCCCTTGCCTAAGGGACCCATTAGGTTTATGATATCTCCCACCTTGCTCTGGGCTAGCAGTTCTGTCCCTTTACCCACCACCCGAAACAGCAGGGCCAGTACACCCTTTGGACGGCTAACCATATGAATAGAGATGGGTCTCCTAAGCAGCGGGTCCTGGGAATCACTGCAGCGGACGTGCACAAATTGGCCCGGCACAGCCAGCCGGGCAATGTCAGGAGCTTCCAGCTCCATATAGTAGGTAGCCGGTGCCACCGGGTAAACTCCAAGCACCTTGGCATCCATTATCTTAGACATGTATATCCCCTCCAGCAATTCGGTTAGACACAGGGGCTAACCCCTGTGTCCGATAATAACTCTAGTTTACCCATTTAACCCAACTCTGGCAACTTTTTCTCCCTTTTATCGAGATAATTCTGGAGGGGAATTAAATCCGGCACTTCACCTTCCTGAATGCCGTAAAGTACCTCCAACATGACCCAGGCTGTATCCATAGAGGTTAAGCAGGGTATACCGTGCTCAACTGCAGATCTCCTAATCTTAAAACCGTCCCGCTCAGGTTCTTTACCCCGGCTGATTGTATTAATTACCAAATTGATGCGATTAGCCTTAATCAGGTCGACAATTGTCTCCCCGCCCTCGCCTACTTTATTGACTGCTTCCACCTGGATACCACGGCTTTGCAGGAAGCTGGCTGTTCCCCGGGTGGCACAAACCTTATAACCCAGTTCCACAAGTCCTTCAATGACCGGCAGTGCCTCTTCCTTATCCCTATCGGCAATGGTGGCAAGGACCGTTCCCTGTCTTGGAAACTGGGTTCCTGCGGCCAGCAGCGCTTTATAAAGGGCCGTTGAGAAGTCACCGTTAACACCTAATACTTCACCCGTAGATTTCATCTCTGGTCCTAGGGATACGTCCACATCCAGGAGTTTACCAAAGGAGAATACCGGGGCCTTAACCGCCACAAGACCGCTATCCGGGTAAAGTCCCCCTTGATAGCCCATCTCAACCAAGGTTTTACCCAGGGCACATTTGGTGCCGAGGCTGACCATAGGAATACCTGTTACTTTGCTAAGGTATGGTACTGTCCGGCTGGACCGTGGGTTAACCTCAATAACGTAAACCTGTCCTTCATGCAGAACATACTGTATATTAACCAGTCCCCTTACCCCTAAAGCCAGGGCAAGTCGTTCGGTATATTCTATCATCTGGTCTGCTTGTTCCTGGGTTAAGGTTTGGGCGGGATAGACTGCAATACTGTCACCTGAGTGAACCCCTGCTCTCTCAACATGTTCCATGATACCCGGAATCAGCACAGTGGTTCCGTCACAGATGGCATCAACCTCAAACTCCTGGCCAACCATATAACGGTCCACCAACACAGGGTGATCCGGGGTAACCTTCACAGCCCTTTGCATGTAGGAAAGAAGTTCCTCCTGGGAGTAAACAATCTCCATGGCCCGTCCACCTAATACGTAGGAAGGTCGTACAAGTACCGGGAAGCCCACCTCATCGGCAATCTTAGCAGCCTCTTGAACAGAAAAGGCAGTCCTGCCAGGGGGCTTAGGTATGGCAAGCTCCACCAGCAGCTTGTCAAAGCGTTCACGGTCCTCGGCCACGTCAATGGCATCCACCGAGGTGCCGATAATCTTTATTCCTGCCCGCTCCAGTGGCTTGGCCAGGTTAATGGCAGTTTGGCCGCCAAACTGTACTATAACTCCCTGGGGCTTCTCCTTTTCCAATATATTTAGTACATCCTCTGTAACAAGTGGTTCAAAATACAACCTATCGGCAGTATCAAAGTCTGTACTTACAGTTTCCGGGTTATTGTTGATGGTGATGGCCTCAATACCCTCTTCCCTGAGGGCCCAGACCGAATGTACCGAGCAGTAGTCAAACTCTATACCCTGCCCAATGCGAATGGGCCCTGAGCCCAGCACCACAACCTTGGGCCTGTCGGTGGGGGTAGCCTCATCCTCAAACTCATAGCTGGAATAATAGTATGGGGTAATGGCTTCAAACTCTGCAGCACAGGTATCAACCATCTTATAGACAGCATTAATTCCCTGAACCTGCCTAGCTTCCCTGACCTCTCCTTCGGATAATCCGGTTATCTGGCCAATATACCTATCAGCTAATCCGTAGGCCTTGGCCTGCAACAACCTCTCCCTGGTCAAGCCGGTTAATGGTACATCCCGTCTAAGGGTTTCCTCAAAGGCTACAACCTGATAAATTTTCTCCAGGAAGAATACATCAATGGCCGATAAGCTGGCAGCCTGATTAACTGTACCTCCCCTTCTGAAAAACTCAGCCACAGCAAAGAGCCTCTGATCCTCAGCCTTAACTAATTTTTGCTCTAGCTCTTCCTGGGACAGAGCCTGAAATTCTGGAATTTGCAGACCAAATAAGCCAATCTCCAGGGAGCGAATGGCCTTCATCAAGGCTGACTCAAAGGTTCGGTCAATGGACATGACCTCCCCGGTGGCTTTCATTTGAGTTCCCAGGGTCCTATCTGCACTTATAAATTTATCAAAGGGCCAGCGGGGGAACTTTATTACACAATAATCCAGGGTTGGCTCAAAACAAGCATAGGTTTTGCCTGTTACCGAATTACGTATTTCATCCAGGGTAAGGCCAATGGCAATTTTAGAGGCCACCTTGGCGATTGGATAACCAGTTGCCTTGGAGGCTAGGGCCGAGGACCTGGAAACCCTTGGATTAACTTCTATAACGATATATTTATAGCTGTGGGGGTCAAGGGCGTATTGCACATTGCAGCCGCCTTCGATACCCAAGGCCCGGATAATTTTCAAGGAAGCACTGCGCAGCATCTGGTATTCCCGGTCACTAAGGGTCTGGGAGGGTGCTACCACGATGCTGTCTCCTGTATGCACACCTACAGGATCTAGGTTTTCCATATTACAAACTGTGATGCAGTTATCAGCGGCATCACGCATTACTTCATACTCAATTTCTTTCCAGCCAGCTACACTGCGTTCAACCAGGATTTGCCCAATTAGGCTGTGCTTAAGTCCACGAATGGCTACTGCTGTTAATTCCTCTCTACTTTTGGCGATGCCTCCCCCTGTACCTCCCATGGTATAGGCGGGTCTAACGATAACTGGGTATCCGATGGAGTCTGCAAACTCAATTGCTTCCCTAACAGAACAAACAATGGTTGATTCAGGTACAGGTTCACCTATTTGCTCCATCATTAATTTAAACATTTCTCTATCTTCTGCTTTACGTATGGCGTCCAGGGGAGTTCCCAGCAGGATTACACCCTCTTCATCCAGCACGCCCCTCTCAGCCAATTGCATAGCTATATTTAGACCAACTTGTCCACCCAGGGTTGGCAAAAGACCATCGGGCTTCTCCTGACGAATTACCCTGGTAACAAACTCTGGTGTTAAAGGCTCAATATATACCCGATCAGCCATATTGGCATCTGTCATGATGGTAGCCGGGTTAGAGTTTACCAGCACTACCTCAAGTCCCTCTTCTTTCAGGGAACGGCAAGCCTGGGTTCCGGCATAGTCAAATTCAGCGGCCTGACCGATAACAATGGGGCCGGAACCTATTACTAATACTTTTTTTATACCCTGCTTTTTAGGCATGGGTTACCTCCCCTCACTGGCTACAAAGTTATTAATATTGTCTAGGAAGCGATCAAAAAGATATTCAGAATCCATGGGGCCAGGTGCAGCCTCAGGATGGTACTGTACCGAGAATACAGGCAGGCTCTTGTGACGTAAGCCCTCTACGGTATTATCGTTAAGATTGATATGGGAAACCTCCATATCCGAAGGCAAGCTATCCTTATCTACTGTGTATCCGTGGTTTTGTGAGGTAATGTAAACTCTGCCACTGGCCAAATCCTTAACAGGGTGATTTGCACCCCTATGGCCAAACTTAAGCTTATAGGTTTTACCTCCCACTGCCAGACCTATAATTTGGTGACCCAGGCAAATACCAAAAACCGGCAGTTTGTCTATTAAACTTTTAACAGTCTTAACGGCATAAGGAACGTCCGTGGGGTCTCCAGGTCCGTTAGATAGCATTAAACCCTTGGGATTCATGGCCAGGATTTCTTCCGGGCTTGTGGTGGGTGGAACCACCACCACCTCACATTGACGGTTATTCAGGCACCTTACAATATTAGCCTTAGCCCCAAAATCTATAAGGACTACCCGATGCCCCTCGCCGGACACGGTATATATCTCCTTGGTGGCCACTGTGGGAACGAGCTCCTGACCGGAAATTCCCGGGGTATTTTTAGCTTTTTCAATAAGTATTGCCGGGTCGGTAATCTGGGTGCTAATAATACCTCTCATGGTACCGTGATTACGTATTCTCCTGGTTAAAGCCCTGGTGTCAATTCCAGATATACCAATGACACCTTCCCGGGCTAAGAACTCATCTATTTTATTGCTAACACGCCAGTTGCTGGGTCTATCGCACTCTTCCTTGACCACAAAGCCCCTTACAAAGGAACGTTTGGCTTCAAAATCATCTTTATTGATACCGTAATTGCCAATTAGGGGATAGGTCATGACCACTATTTGTCCACAATAGGATGGATCTGTTAGTACTTCTTGGTAGCCGGTCATTCCAGTATTAAAAACCACTTCTCCCCATTGCTCCCCTGTGGCCCCAAAGGCCTTGCCGGTAAATACGGTTCCGTCTTCTAGTACTAGTAAAGCTTGCATTATGATAAGACACCTCCGTCAATAAACTTCCATTGTATAATTATACATCATGCTGCATTTTTATCTAGTGTAAATTTACTCCTGGAGCTGTCTATTTTCCATGACCAGCACTCCACCGCAAAGGGTAGCAACCGGCCAACCCGTAAGCCTGCGACCCCCAAAGGGTGTGTTTTTACTCTTACTCTGCATCTTACCTGGGTCCACTACATCACTTAGCTCCGGGTCAATGATGGTGATATCCGCCACTCCTCCGATATCCAGAAAACCTCCCGGCAGACCTAATATCTTACGTGGATTAGTGCATAATCTTGCCACTGCCTGGGGCACCGATAATATACCTGTATGGACCAACTCAGTAAATACCAGTCCCACAGCAGTTTCCAAGCCTATCAGGCCATTGGGAGCATATTGAAATTCTGCATCCTTTTCATGAAAGGCGTGGGGTGCATGGTCTGTGGCTATCACATCTATTACCCCGTCCTTTAGCCCCTCTTTGATGGCCTCAACATCTTTCATGCTTCGCAGGGGTGGATTAACCTTGGCGTTTGTGTTGAAGCCCTGCACAGCTTCCTCGGTTAGGGTAAAGTGGTGTGGTCCTACTTCAGCAGTGACCTTTAAACCCCGCTCCTTTGCCTGACGTACCATTCGGACACTTCCCACTGTACTAATGTGGGCTAAATGTAACTTGCAGCCAGTGGCCTCAGCCAGCAATATATCCCTAGCCACCATAGCCTCTTCGGCAGCGGCAGGTATACCCTTTAATCCCAGCATAGCGGAGATTGGACCCTCATGCATCAACCCGCCACCGGCCAGACTCAAATCTTCACAATGGGAAATAACCGGCAGGTCAAGCATAGCAGCATACTGCATAACCCGGTACATCATTCCCGCATCCATTACAGGCTGACCGTCATCGGAGAATGCCACCGCTCCACTTTCCTTTAAATCTGCCATTTCTGTAAGTTCTTTACCAGCTGATCCCTTGGTAAGGGCACCAATAGGGTAAACCTTAGAGGGCATACCCTGGGCCCTTTGCAGGATATAACTAATTACTGACCCGTTATCTGCCACCGGATTGGTGTTTGGCATGCAGGCCACTGCCGTAAAGCCTCCCATGGCCGCAGCCCTGGTTCCGCTGGCTATGTCTTCCTTATACTCATAACCAGGTTCCCTCAGATGTACGTGCATGTCCAACAGCCCCGGGCAAACATAGCGACCGGTGGCCTCAATCACCTTAGCCTCCTGATCAGAGATATCTGCTCCTATATTTACTATAAGTCCTTGATCTATTAGCAGATCTTGCTGTGCCAAGGTCTCCTTAACCGGGTCCACAATAATTCCGCCCTTAATTAGATAGCGCATTGGCTTCACCTCCGGTTAACAGATATAATACA
Organism: Desulforamulus aquiferis; assembly: GCF_030577015.1. NCBI lineage: Bacteria > Bacillati > Bacillota > Clostridia > Eubacteriales > Peptococcaceae > Desulforamulus > Desulforamulus aquiferis. Next base: position 146,928 of record NZ_JARPTC010000003.1, read on the forward strand.
GCCATTCTTATTGCCACACCGTTGGTGACCTGCTCAGTTATCACTGAATGATTACCGTAGGCAACCTCCGGGCTAATTTCCACGCCCCGGTTCATTGGCCCTGGATGCAAAATTAGAGCATCCTTAGCCAAAAGCCCCAGATGCTTCTGGGTAACTCCAAACAACCTGCTGTACTCTCTGAGTGATGGGAATAAACCCTGCTGCTGTCTTTCCAATTGAATACGCAGCACATTGACCACGTCTACCCCCTCTAAGGCTTCGTCCAATTTATGATATACTTTAGCCCCCATCTGCTGAATTTCCGGTGGCATCAAGGTGGTTGGTCCCACCACCCTTACCTCCGCCCCCATTTTAGTTAATCCCCAAATATTTGACCTAGCCACTCTGCTGTGGAGAATATCCCCTACAATAGCCACCTTAAGGCCAGCAAAATTGCCCTTTTTCTCCCTAATGGTAAACATATCTAATAGTCCCTGGGTTGGATGCTCATGGGTCCCATCCCCCGCATTTACCACCGAGGCTGGAATGCAACCTGCCAGGTATTCAGCAGCTCCACTGGCCGGATGACGCATTACCACAACATCCACTCCCATGGAATTTAGTGTCAAACCAGTATCCCTTAAACTTTCTCCCTTTGACACTGAACTGCTTGAAGCAGTTAGTCCCACTGTGTCTGCACTAAGGTATTTTGCCGCTAAATCAAAGGAGGATCTGGTTCTGGTGCTGTTCTCATAAAAAAGTGTTATCACGCTACGTCCCCGCAGGGTGGGAGTTTTTTTAATCTTTCTGCCGATAATTTCCTTCATGGGAACTGCTGTATCCAGCACCAGCTTAATTTCTTCTGCTGTAAGATTACGCAGACCCAGGAGGTCCTTCCTTTGCCATCCCATTAATATAACCCCCTTTTAATAATTTCTACTTAAATTACTTCCATTATTACTAGTCACAAAAAATATAGCCCCAGCAAGGTAATAATACCCCACTGAGGCCGGCAGTCTGGCAAGGCTTAAAAATTAACCATAAGCCCTTCTTTGCCTGAATCCCTTTTTATCGGGATTACCTTGCCGGCCTCACAGGACCGATTTTAAAGGTATCATTCAGGAACCCATATTTAATTCCCCTCTAAAATTATTACCCGCTCTTCATTATCTATCTCCGATAACCTAACAGAGATAACTTCTTTACGGGAGGTAGGAACATTCTTACCAACATAATCTGCCCGGATTGGTATCTCCCTGTGACCACGGTCTATTAAAACTGCCAGTTGTACCACCTCAGGTCTGCCTAAATCCATAATTGCATCCAAGGCAGCCCTAACAGTACGACCAGTGTACAAAACATCATCTATTAAAACTAATTTTTTGTCAGTGACAGAAAAGGTAACTTCTGTTTGGTGAACTTGAGGCTGGTTAGCCAGGGTGGTCAGGTCATCACGATACAGGGTAATATCAAGAATACCAACAGGTACTGTAGTGCCTTCAATTTCATTAATGTATTTTGCCAAGCGCTGGGCTAAGGGAACGCCCCTACGTCTAACACCAATTAAGGCTAAGTTTTCGACGCCCTTATTGCGCTCAATTATCTCATGGGCGATCCGAACCATGGCTCTTCTCATACCCTTGTCATCAAGTATCTGGGCTTTTTCTTTTAGATCCTTCTCGTTCATTAACCCACCTCCAAAAATAACAATACATACTAAAAATGCTTACCCTATTCGGTAAGCAGGCATAGTTTAACCCTAAATGATTAATTCTATGTTTCCTTACCGGCCTCTCGGGACCCAATTAAAGGTTTTATCTGTATAAGTCTACCATCTCATTTGGGCGAGTGTCAAGGCAAATTTGTTCGTGCTTATCAGTATTACTAGGACTTGTTTATTCCATAAAAAATAAGTAGTACGCCAGAAAATATGATAGCCATTTTTGAAATGGATACCTTTCCGGCCAACCCAACTAAACCTAAGGTTGTTACCAAAACCATTACCGTGGGTCCAACCATGGCTAAAACAGCGTTAATTTTTAATGCAGATTCCACTCTGCCAAATTTCAACATTAGCATTGCTGCAGAAAATTCAATGGTTGCAGATAGGCAACGAAGCATGGCCATGGCAAAAACAATTCTATCAGTAATAAAAAACATGTTATCCCCCCGCTTTCGTTATACTTTAAAAAGTATGCTGGTTAGACAAGACTAATGCATATAGTGCCTGTTAAAGAGACAAAATACATTGTGCCTTTTATTTAAAGTAAACCAAAGGACGTGGTTATAATGTCACAAGCCGCTGCAGCAGGTGGTAATAACAAAGGAAATAATGCCAATGGCTTTACACTTGCAGCCCTGGCCGGTGTACCGCTAATAATGGTCTTGGGAAACTCCATGTTAATCCCGGTACTTCCCGAAATGGCAACAGCACTAAGGGTTTCACAAATGGAAATAAGTCTTATTATAACCATGTTCTCTGTTCCTGCAGGTTTAGTTATTCCTTTGGCCGGCTTTTTATCGGATCGATTCGGTAGAAAAAAGGTAATCATTCCAGCTCTGTTTCTTTATGCCCTAGGTGGTCTCCTAGCTGGAGCAGCTGCTCTAATCTTTAGGGAAAACGCTTATCCTTGGATCCTAGGAGGTCGGGTTCTTCAAGGTATTGGTGCAGCTGGCACAGCCCCCATTGCCATGGCCTTTTGCGGGGATTTATGGGCGGGAAAAGAAAGGGCTAAATCCCTTGGGGTCATTGAAGCCTCAAATGGAATGGGTAAGGTGACAAGCCCTATCCTTGGTGCTGTTGTGGGACTAATTGCCTGGTGGGCTATTTTCTTTTTCTTTCCCATTGTAATAGCCTTTGTTATTTTGGCGGTTTGGTTTTTAACAAAGGAACCTGAAGCCAAGAAAGAGCCTAAAAAAGTTAAAGAATATATAGGTTCCATTAAAAAGATATTTAAAAAGAAATCTCCTTTGCTTTTATCAAGCTTCTTTGCCGGTTCTGCTGCCCTGCTGATTTTATTTGGTGTATTGTTTTACCTTTCAGACTTTCTGGAAAAAAGGTACGGCCTTGATGGCGTAATTAAAGGAGCAGCCTTAGCGATTCCAGTTTTATTTATGAGTACTACTTCCTATCTTACCGGTGCACTTATTAAGAAAAAAATAAATTTAATGAAGTGGCTGGTGGTAATTGGCCATGTTATTATTGGGGCTTCTCTGGTAACCCTACCTCTCTTTAATAATGTCTATGCCTTCTTTGCCGGTATTTCAGCAGCGGGAGTGGGTACGGGTTTAGTTTTACCTTGTTTAAATACCCTAATAACCGGCTCTGCTGAAAAGGACGAGAGAGGTTTGGTTACTTCACTATATGGTAGTGTCAGATTTCTGGGTGTAGCTGCAGGCCCTCCTCTCTTTGGATGGTTGGTGGGCATTGGCCCTGATGTAATGTTTTGGGCATCAGCCGGGTTGGCAGCGGTGGCTGCCGTAGCTGCATTCCTTTTCATAAAAGTTAAAGCCATAAAAGAGTCTCCCCCTGGAACAGCAGCAAAGGGACAACATTCTCATAAGCCTGAAAAAATAACTCTAGAGCCAGCAACTCAGCCAACTTTTATGTATAATACATTGGCCTGGCGCCCTTTAAATAATGTTAGTATGGTGGCCCGTAAGCCAATGCCAAAAGAGGATAGGTTAAATACGGTTGGACAGGTAAATAATGGTGATGAACAAAAGGAGTAACCCCAGTTTTATCAAATGCATATTTTAAGTCATGACCGAATTAATCTCATCACGGGGGATAAAGGGGAGGTGTTTGTGACGGACCCGTTATTAAGCGGGACCGTGAAAGGAGTTGTCAGCATGAACAAGGATGGGCTCAAAAAGACGTGGCAGGAAATCCTTAGTTTCCCCATGGGAACCAGATGTGAAAAGCCAAGGACAAAGGGGTTAACAATGGTTATTGATAAGGGCTTGGGACTGGGTGAAACCAGGGATTTGCTAAATCTAGCTGGAGACTATATTGACTTCTTTAAGCTGGGCTTTGGCACTTCTGCACTATATTACAATCATGTCCTTGAGGAAAAAATTAATTTGGTAACCTCCCATGGGGTTGAGATCTATCCAGGAGGCACTTTTTTAGAAGTAGCAATATTACAGGACAAGCTAAGGGAATATTTGGCAATGGCTAGGGACTTTGGATTTACTGCTATTGAGGTTTCCGATGGCACCATGGATCTGAACCCAAAAATCCGGGCAGAAGCTGTTACCCGTGCTGTCGAGATGGGCTTTACCGTTTTAACGGAGGTAGGGAAAAAGGATCCCCACGATGACTTTGAAATTAAAGATATTGTTAAGTTAGTTAGTGATGATCTGTCTAACGGTGCATCCTACGTCATTGTTGAAGGGCGTGAGTCCGGTAAGGGTGTGGGCTTATACGACAACCAAGGAAATATAATCCTATCTGACCTTGAAGAGTTAGTCCACAGTGTGACCGACCCATCCAAACTAATCTGGGAAGCTCCCATTAAAGATCAGCAGCAGGAGCTAATTATTCGTTTCGGCCCTGATGTTAGTATTGTAAATATAAACCCCCATGAGGTCCTTGCCCTCGAAGCACTCCGTGTTGGATTAAGAGCAGACACCCTTAAATCAGTCCTCCGGAGATATAAGTAGCATAATAATTTAATGATTAACTCTTTGGTGTATAACATCAAGGGGTTTTTTATTTATATCCCTGCAGGATTATTAAATCTAAAAAGGAAGTTTGTGCCCCTAGGACTAGTTTCCAAGGTAATTACCGCATTGTGCCTGGCCGCAATTCCGAAACAGGTAGCCAGTCCCAAGCCGGTTCCCTCTGCCTTAGTTGTAAAAAATGGAGTACCAAGCTTTTCCAGAATATCTTCGCTAATACCCTTACCCTGATCCCTTACAGATAGGATAACCTCATTTTCGTCATGATAGGTTTTAATTGTCAAGTAGCCTCCCTCACCCATGGAATCTAAACCATTCCGGGCTAAATTTAAAATGACCTGACGAATTTCTTTATCATCAAGCATTAAATCCGGTATTACTCCCAGTTCTATTTTTACATACTTATCACTACCAACGGCATCCGCCTGGATTAAGGGATATAGTGCTTCAATAATGGGATTTAAGCTTTGCATTACTAACTCTTTTGATTTCACTTTACTTATTGATAAAAATTCGGTAATTATGGAGTTAGCTCTATCCAATTCTTCTATCATTATCTTAAAATATTCTTCATATTGAATACAGCCATTCTTTTCAGATAGCATTTGTAAAAAGCCCCTGACGGTTGTCATCGGATTTCTGACCTCATGGCTTATGCCGGCAGCCATCTCTCCAATAAGGTTTAGCCTATCCAATCTGGCAATATCCTGCTCCATCTGTTTACGATTAGTAATATCCTTTAAATAAACCGAAAGTCCTGCCTCCCAGGGATATATATGAAAATCCCTCCACCGTTCCTGGGTAAAAACCTCAAATTGTACCTGAACCTGCTCCTCCATAGCCCGGGTAAAGGCCCTGGTCATTTGCTCCGGCGGATTAGCATATTCAGTCCAGATACTTTTACCAATTAGCTGTCCTTTACTTTTACCCAGTTGCCTTTCGGCTTCTTTATTTATATAGGTAAACTTCCACTCTTTATCCACAGCAAAGAAGGCGTCGGTTATACTCTCCAAAATACTGGTGATTTGCCGGGAGGATTTTCTTAATTGATCAGCAATTATTTTCCTCTGTCTAATCTCTTCCCTTAAATTTTGGTGAATCTTAACAAAACCCTCTATTTTTAGCTGCAAAGTCTTATGATTAAAGGGTTTAAAAATATAATCTATGGCACCTAAAGAATATCCTTGAAGCACATGTTCAGAGGCCTGGCTAATGGCGGTAATAAAGATTATAGGAATATGTCGTGATTTTTCCCTCTGCCTAATCAATTGGGCCGTTTCAAAGCCATTTATACCCGGCATTTGAACATCCAGCAAAATAACTGCCACGTCTTCCTTTAAAACCCATTTTAAGGCCTCTTCCCCAGAGTAGGCCTTTATTAAATTATAATCAGGTGACGAGAGTACCGCTTCCAAGGCCAATAAATTTTCGGGGCGGTCATCTACCATTAGAATGTTGATTATTTCACTACTCTTCATATTCCTATCCTTTTTTGATATATAGTTTATCCTTAGAACCCATTTCCACGTAACTGTTTTGATGGTCAGAAAACCTAATACTCTCTTTATTGCCAAGTCCTAGGATCCCTTCCTCACCTAAACTTTCATAAAACAGCTTATGGACCCGGTTCTGTAGGGTTTTATCAAAATAAATGAGTACATTGCGACAGATTATTACATTAAATTCGTTTATGGACCCGTCAGTTACTAGATTATGGCGCGAAAAGACAACCCTTTCCGATAAAAAGGGATGGAAAATTACTTCACTTCCTTCAGCTCGATAATATTCAGAGAAGGATCTGCTTCCTCCAGCCTTAAGATAATTGGCGGTATAGGTTTGCATTTTATCTATGGGAAATACCCCTCTACTTGCTCCCTTTAAGGCAACTTCATTTATATCGGTGGCATAAATGGTAGTCTTATGGTAAAGGTTCTCCTCATACAAAAGAATGGCCATAGAGAATACCTCCTCACCGGTGGCACAACCTGCATGCCAAATACGGATAAAGGGATATCTTCGTAAAAGAGGCACTACGTTTTTTCTAAAGGTCAGAAAAAAGCTTGGATCACGAAACATCTCTGTGACGGTAATGGACAAATCACCTAATAGCTTTGACATTGATTTTTTGTTATGCAGAACCAGGGCCTGCAAAGCTGATATACTTTGCAGGCGTTCTTCCCGCATGCGGTGTAAAATTCTACGCCTTATAGAAGAAAATACATAGTTTCTGAAATCATAGCCATAGTGGCGAAATATGCCCTCCAAAAGTAGCTCAATTTCGATATTCTCTAATTGCTCGGTTTGTTGTTCTTGGGATTCTTTTATTTTCTACACCATCCTATATAGCCAAACCCTAAGCATTGACATAAGTTGTTCGGTATTTATGGGCTTAGTAATATAATCTGAGGCACCTGCACTAAAGCATTGTTCACGATCCGCTTTCATGGTTTTTGCTGTTAGAGCTATAATTGGCAATTTATCATACTCAGGCTTATTCCTGATAGCCTTTATGGCTTCATAGCCATCCATATTGGGCATCATGATATCCATTAATATAAGGTCAATATCAGGGTTTAGCTCCAACATGTCCAGGCCTTCCCTGCCATTTTCGGCAAAATATACCTCCACCTGGTGATTTTCCAATGCAGTGGTTACAGCAAAAATATTCCTTACATCATCATCCACTATCAGGATTTTCTTCCCTTTAAGAAAGGCCTGGCTTTGTTCTACAGGCTTAACCAGTTCCTGGGATTCATTTTCAATAATATCCGGGCCTGAATCCTGCGAATGGACCGGCAGATACAGGGTAAAGGTGCTTCCCTCTTCGTTAGACTTAACATCTATAAACCCACCTAGAAGCCCTGCCAATTCCCTGCTGATGGATAAGCCAAGTCCGGTACCGCCATACTTCCGACTAGTTGTCCCATCGGCCTGACAAAAGGCCTCAAAGATAAGCTCTTGTTTTTCAGGGGGAATTCCGATACCGGTATCGGTTACAGAAATTGCTATCATGAATTGCTCTGCTTCCAATGTAGTGTTTAATCGTAACTTTTCATCTGCTAATCTTATTGTTAGTACAACACTGCCCTTCTCGGTGAACTTAAATGCATTGGACAAGAGATTAAATAGTATTTGTTCTAATCTGTGTTCATCGGTGTAAACAATCTCAGGCAAGCTGTGGTCTATTATAGTCTCAAAGTTGAGTCTTTTTTTGTTAGCAACCGGAATAAAATGACGCTCAGCAAAGTCTTTTATATCAATTAATCTAATTCTCCCTTGGTTAATATCCATCTTACCTGATTCGATCTTTGCTAAATCAAGGACCTCATTGATTAGTTGAAGTAGATCATTGCCGGAGGTAATAATGGTTCTGGCATATTCCATTTGTTTTTCTGTTAAGTTGCCCTGCTGATTTTCGGCCAAGAGCTGTGAAAGTATTAACATACTATTCAACGGAGTCCTGAGCTCATGGGACATATTGGCTAAAAACTCCGATTTATACCTAGAAGCCTGCTCTAACTGATAAGCCTTGTCCTCAAGGTCAGCCTTTATTTTTTCCAATTCCTTTGTCCTCTGCTCAGATTCCCGGTATTGCTCCTCTAATTTTTCATTGAAGGTCTTTAATTCCTCCTGCTGTAGCTGTAATTCTTCTGATTGTATTTGTAATTCCTCGGTTAATTCCTGGGATTCCTTCAGCAATCTTTGTACCTGCATATGTCCTGCTACCCTGTTAATAGTTACACCAATGATGTTTGCCAATTCGTGAAGCAGGTTTTGTTGCAATTGGCTAAAATTCTCAAGGGAGGCTAGTTCAATTACCGCCAATACCTGATTTTCAAACTTCACTGGTACAAGGATTAGGCTCTTGGGAGCTAATTTGACTATTCCAGTAGTAATCTGTATATGTTTATCTGTAACCCTAGTTAGATGAATAATCTTACTTTCTACAGCACATTGACCCACTAGCCCTTCGCCTATTTGAAACCTTCTCGGTCCATCCTCCAGCCTCTCGGCAGCATAAGCAGCAAGTTCCTTAAGTACCCTCTGGTCTCCTTCTCCTTCCAGCAAGTAAAAAATGCCATGACTTGCACCCACTGATGGAGTAATTTTATTGATTAGTATCTGGGCCAAGTCCTTTAGATTAAGGACACCCTGCTGGAGGTTGCTAATTTCTGCCATTCTGGTCTTTAACAAGCTATGCTCCTGCATAGCTTCCAGGTAGGCCTTTTCTTGTTTGCTATGCTCCTCAAGACTAGCTGACATTTGATTAAACGCCAGGGCTATCTCCCCAAATTCATCCCGGGAAGAAATATTAATTTTTGGCATTTTATCATCTGAAGCAGTTAATGGCATTTGAGATAAGGCAGAAGTAATCTTTGTAATTCTTCCGTATATATTCGTTATAATCCAGCCGACTATCAAGGCACCAAGGAAGAACCCGCCAAGGGCAAAGGATATGGTAATATTTCTAGCCTTATGGTATTCTTGCTCCGAATTTAATACTATTTCATCCATGGTGGTTTCCTGATAGGATATAAGATCTTCTATGGCCCCAAAAAGAACTAGCCTCACAGTCCTACCCTCATTAAGCAGCAGACCTGTAGCTTCTTCTCTTCTGCCATTCCCGGACAATTCAATAATATTTGCCTCAATACGATTATAGGCAGTGAATAATTCCTTTACTTGAATTACTAGCTCCCTCATATGTGGGGCAAGTTCTAGCTCATCTAATTCATTGAGGGCCGCTATGGCAATTTTACGAGATTTTTCTATTTGTGCATAATTCTCTTTATTCCTTTCACTATCAAGCTCTAATGTAATTTCTTTTAAAATACTATTAATATTACTTACTTCATAGCGGAGTGTATCGGCCAATTTGACCTTTTGGTATCTATCCTTAACTACCTCGTCTATATTTTTATTTAGACCTTGCAGTATGGATATATACAGCACGGATAGAACAAATGTTACTAAAAAAAGTGAACCAAATCCGATAAATAATTTCGTTCTAAGTTTCATAATATTGCCCCTAGTTTGTTTATTATTTGATAATATTACTTCTTTCTCTTCATTTCTTTTATTCTCCTGCCCATTTTTGGCAAATTTTAGATAAAAAATAAACCCTTTATGTTTTGAACGCTCCCTATCGGGTAGACCGGGGAACATATCATTTAGCAAAGGGTTTATTTCATAATATTGTTTTCGGGTCAAGCTACATTAGTCTTGTAATAAAAATAGTTGCCAGGGTAAAGTAAACGGTCAAGGAAAATACATCATTTAAGGTAGTGATTAGCGGACCCGAGGCTACTGCTGGATCCACATTAAATCTATATAATATTAAAGGTATTATTGTCCCGGCCAAGGTGCCAATGATTAGGGTTAAAAATAATGAACTGCCCACAACCAATCCTAAAACAGGATCTCCCTGCCAGAGATAAGCAATGATTGAAATCAATGCGCCACAGACAACCCCAATGATACATCCAACACCCAGTTCCCTAAGGACCAGTTTGAAGGTGGTTTTACGGTCAATATCATTCACCACCAGGCCCCTAATAACCACGGCCAGTGATTGTGTACCTGTATTTCCGGTCATTCCAGCAATCATGGGCATGAAAAAAGCCAGGGATACCACCTGGGCCAGGGTATCCTCAAAGCCACTAATGATACTGCCGGATATTAGGCCAATAAACAGCAGTAGGATAAGCCAGGGTAGTCTTCGAAAGGAAGCAGTAAAGGCACTGGTTTGAAAATCGATGGAGTGACCCGAGGCGGAGAACTTCTCAATATCCTCATTAGCTTCCTCCATAACCACATCAATTACATCATCAACGGTAACAATACCGACTAAGTTATTTTCTTCATTGACAACGGGTATGGCAATAAAATCATACCTTTGGATAAGGCGGGCCACTTCTTCTTGGTCCATATCAACCTGAACAGAAATAACCCTATTGAACATTATCTCACTGACTTTATCCTGATGATTGGCCAGGAGCAGATCCCTATAGGAAACTACCCCAACAAGTTTACCTCCTTCATCCAATACGTAAAGGTAGTATATGGTCTCTGCCATATTGGCAAAGGACTTAAGCTTTTCAATTGCCTGGGCAACCGTATAGTAAAGGCGAATCCAAACGTACCTGTTGGTCATGATACCACCGGCAGTATCCGGGGCATACCTCATAAAATCCTGAACGGTCTGGGATTCCTCTTTTTTCATCATGGCCAGGAACCCTTCAATTTTCTCCACTGAAAGTTCGCCCAGCAGGTCTGCCAAATCGTCGGTCTGCATGATATCCATAACTTGGGAAGACTTCTCTACGCCAAGTTTATGTAATATATCTAATTGTACATCACTTTCCAGTTCTTGGAGCAGCATAGCTATATCCCTTGAATTTAGGGATAATAAAAATTTGTGGCGGTGCTTTTCCGGAAGATCTAAATATAGCTGGGCTATATCATAGGGTTGAAGTTCCTCAATGATATGTCGTAGCCCATCTTTTTTTATTTCCTTTAAATTCTTAATCACCAGTAAAAGCAATTGGTCATCGTTCATGTGATAATTCATGTTTTCACCGCCAAAGACAATATTCCCATAATCTAATTATCTTAATCAACAATGAACCCCTGTATGATACAGGGGTTTTATATCTTATAAGATAATATTTTTAGAATATCTCATATTCCCACAGCTTGTCAAACAACTGGTATTAATTTAAGCATAAGTGATTATATTTCTGTAATATATTATTAAAAAATAATTTAAACTGACATAATTTCTTAATCATGTCTTTTTTTACAAAAATAATTGCAAAAATCTAGTAAATTCATCATAAAATATATTTTCTTTGACCGTGATGTGGTAAAATATGGCTAAATATTTGATGATGGGGTAGGATTTTAAATATGATTGAACTCCATTGGAAAAAAATTTTTGATAATTCCCCCTTACCCTTCTTTATTTTGCAGGAGGGTTTTATACGGTTAGGCAATAGCAAAATGATTATGGCTACAGGGTATTCCTCCAGTGATCTGGTGGATTTGCCTTTTTTAAAATTAGTACATAAGGATGATAGATTACTAATTATCCCCCAACTCCTCAGCTTTAAGGTTTTTGAAAAGTCCCTTATATGTGAATTTCGAATTGTCACCTGCCATAATAAAATTATCTTAGTACAAGGACACTTTTCTCAGGTTAAATATAAAGGCGAGTTGGCTATTTTAGGACAAATCATTGATATTTCTGACCGTAAAATGATCAGTCTGGAACATACTGTGCGGCACTCCTCGATAATAAATACAGCCAGGGTTTTATCCCATACTTTTGAAGCGTCTTTGCATTTAGCTGAAGAACGTTTTTCCAAAGCTTTCAACGCCAGCCCTTGTCCTATGGCCATGCTATCGGAACAGGGTAAATTTATGGACGTTAATGATAGTTTCCTAAGCCTAATAGGTTATAACAGTATTGACATTTCAGGCTTATATGCGAAGGAATTAAAGATATACGATACTATGCAGGACTATACCTTTGTTAAAGAACACTTAGAGCGGGAAGGTTCACTCCGGGAAAAAGAAATAGTAATAAGCACTAAAAGTGGTGATAAACGTGTAGCTCTGCTATCTGCAGAGAAAATGAGTTTTCAGGAAGGCCACTGTTTCATAATTGTTCTCAGTGACATTACTGAGCGAAAAAAAGCAGAGGAGCAGCTTAAGTATTTAAGCCTTCATGATGCCTTGACCAGCCTTTATAACCGCACCTATTTCGAGCAGGAAATGTGCCGCATTGAGGGTGGTCGATTCCTGCCCGTGGGCATAATAGTTGCTGATGTTAATGGTTTAAAACTAGTTAATGACACCTTAGGCCACGATGCAGGAGATACCTTGCTCATGGCCGCTGCCAGCGTTTTAAGGGATTCCTTCCGGGATGAGGACATGGTAGCTCGAATAGGTGGGGATGAATTTGCCATCCTTCTACCCAATTGTGATTATCAGGCAGTTGAAAGTGGTTGCCAAAGAATTCGCAGGGCTATCGCAGCCTATAATGAAAAAGAACCTAAAATATTGATGAGCATTTCCCTGGGCTATGCTGTTAGTTCAAACCCTCAGACAGTAATGGGAGAGCTATTTAAAGAAGCAGACAACAATATGTATCGGGAAAAAATTGAACGGGGACAGGAAGCCCGTAAGGCCATAGTCCAAACACTTATGAAGGCGCTGGCGGTAAGAGATTTTATTACAGATGGTCATGCTGATAGGCTTTATGAGCTTGTGACCTTCGTGGCAGAGGATATAGGCCTATCAGATGACAGGCTTGCTTATCTTCAATTGCTGGCCCATTTTCATGACATTGGCAAGGTTGGTATACCTGATAAAATTCTGTTTAAGCCTGGCCCGTTAACACCTGAGGAATCTAATGAAATGAAACGTCATTGCGAAATTGGCCATCGTATTGCCAAGTCCTCCCCAGACCTTGCCCCCATTGCCGATTGGATATTAAAGCATCACGAGTGGTGGAATGGTAAAGGGTTCCCCCTGGGCCTTAGGGGTGAAGATATTCCCCCTGAATGCCGCATTTTATCCATAGCCGATGCCTACGATGCCATGACAACCATTCGTCCATATCGGAACCCCATGTCCCAGGAAGCAGCAGTGGCAGAGCTTAAGCGCTGTTCAGGTACCCAGTTTGACCCGGGACTTGTCCGGGTATTTACACATGTGACAAGAAAATTTAAAGATAGGTCCCAGATAATTAAAAGCCCCCATTAATTAGGGGCTTTTAATTATCTGGGGTAAATATTATGGAAAGGTTGTCCCGTGCTAGTTCTTCCACTATTTGCATATAATGTACGAAAAAGGTTATGTAAAGGAGCTAGACCTATGCACTCCGGGGAAACTACCATGATCCTGCTATTACTTATTGGACTTGCCGCCCGCTCCAATTTGATTTCAATTTGTTCCTGTATTTTGCTTATATTGCAGTTTAGCAAGCTGGACTTTATCTTTCCTTATTTAGAAACCCATGGCCTTGAGCTTGGATTGCTCTTTCTCCTGCTCTCTATTTTAGTTCCGGTAGCGACAGATAAAATTAGCAATCGTGACCTACTTTATAACATTACCTCTCTACCAGGTATTTTTGCCATTATTGGTGGTGCCTTAGCTACTCATTTAAATAGTGAAGGCTTGAAGCTAATGCAAATAGATCCAGGTATTATTTTTGGATTGATTGTAGGCTCGGTTATTGGCATTATCTTTTTTAATGGACAGCCTGTAGGTCCTCTGATGGCTGCAGGTGTGGCAGCTCTATTTTTAGAGATAGTACACTGGTTTATGTAAATTTAATACATCTTGATTTGAACCATTTGTACTACTTGAGCAATAAAATCGCCAATTATCGGTAGGTTAAGCACCACCAACTTCTGAAGAAAATACAGAAGAATCGCCCCAAGAATTGTAAAGCCAACGGCAATACCTACACCTCTGGCTATCCCAGATATAAAATTAACCCACAGTAAACGTTTGGTATTTCCCAACAACTCCACGTATTCAGCCAATTTCATCTTTTCCATATTAGCTGCCAGTTGATCAATACGATCCTGCAGAGTTATTTTACTTTGATTAATCTCATTCATAATTTGATTCCCTCCCTGGCTATATTGTTGCCAAATCAATAAAAACCCACTCCCGCCAATAATATTGGCAAGATTGCGCAAAATATTAACCAAACATAATTTACCCTGGGGAGGCTTAACATTGCATTATATAGTAATATTAGGTGCTGGCTATGGTGGCCTGAGGACCACATTAAAATTATCAGAGCTTATATCTCAGCATAAGGAAGTTAGTATTGTTCTGATTAATAAACACAACTACCATATGCTAATGACTCAATTACATGAGACTGCCACTGGAACCAGTAAGGCTGAGGATCTAATGGTACCCATAGAGAGGGTTTTAGAAGGTAAGGGGATTACCTTCATTAAGGGCTGGGTGGACGATATCAGCCTGGAGCAAAGACATATTGTTATTGATAACGGCACGAGGATAATTCCCTTTAAGTACCTGGTTATAGCACTAGGCAGTGAACCGGAGTATTATGACATTCCAGGTTTAAAGGAAAATAGCATGTGTCTGCGCAGCTTGTATTCTTCTCTGGAAATACGTCGGCAGATAGATAGATTAATAGCAGACTATACTAAGAATACATTAGAAGGTAATAAGGAGCCACTGACCTTTGTAATAGGTGGAGGTGGACTGACGGGGGTAGAATTTGCCGGCGAATTATCCTATCATTTGAGACATATGAGTAAACAATCTGGCCTTATACCCAGGGATTATAAAATAATTATGGTGGAAGGCTCAAAGGAATTACTGCCCGGTTCCCCGGAAGATATATCCGCATATAGTTTGAGTGCTCTCGAGGAATCGGGTGTAGAGGTTATTACTGGAGATTTTATTAAAGAAGTTTCTAAAACTGCCATAGCCCTTGCATCCGGTCGCTCTCTAAACTACTCAATGCTTATTTGGGCAGGTGGGGTTAGGGGAAACAATATTCTAGCTCGCTCTTCCCTAAAAACCGATTCAAAGGGTCGGGTCCCTGTAAATCAATATTTACAATATATAGAAGATCCCTTTGTTTATCTTGTGGGTGACAACGCCCTTGCCGTTAATCCTACTTCAGGAAAACCGGTGCTGCCCACTGCACAGGCTGCCTTGCAACAGGGTGAATTGGTAGCTAACAATATTTATGCCGATTTATTTGGAAAAGAAAAAAGGATATATCACCCCTCCTCCCTGGGCACAATAATTTCCATCGGACGCAAAAAGGGAGTCGGTGAGATAAAATCCATTAAACTGAGGGGAACTACGGCTTCATTGCTAAAATCCGTCATTCCCCGTAAATACCTTTATTCAATAGGAGGGTTTAAGATGTTATCTCCCGACTTAAGGGGAAATACAATTGACCAGTCCAACCCTAAGCTCCTCTAAAACTCTTTTAAAGATTTCAGGTGGAGGTGCATTAAATTCACGGTATTCTCTGGTTGTAGGATGTGTAAATCCTAATATTCCTGCATGGAGAAGTTGTCCGTCCAAGTTAAAATGGACTTTTGTTGGCCCGTATTTTGGGTCTCCAACTACCGGATAACCAAGATAAGCCATATGCACCCTAATCTGATGTGTTCTTCCTGTTTCCAGGCGGCATTCCACCAAAGTGTATTTAGGGAATCTTTCTAAAATAATATAGTTTGTAATGGCTGGTTTTGAATTGCGTTGGGTAACCGCCATTTTCTGCCTGTCCTTAGGGTCTCTACCTATGGGGGCATCAATCTTACCCTGATTTTCTTTAATAACATTGTGGACTAAGGCCAGGTATCTTCTGGCCACTGTTCGATCCTTGAGCTGCTGGGCCAGTGAGTTATGGGCCAGGTCATTCTTAGCTGCCATAATTAATCCGGAGGTGTCTTTATCTAAACGATGAACAATTCCGGGCCTAAGTACACCGTTTATCCCGGAAAGGTCCCGGCAATGATGCAGCAATGCATTTACCAGGGTGCCTGAGGTATTCCCTTCGGCAGGATGCACAACCATCCCCCTGGGCTTGTTGACTACAATTAAATCCCTATCTTCATAGTAAATATCAAGGGGGATATTCTCCGGTTCCACTTTCAGTTCTTCAGCTTCCGGTACCTCCACCGTCACAACTTCCCCTGCCCTTAGCTTATGATTAGCTTTAGCAGGTTGGTTATTTACCCTAACAAGCTCTTCTTCTATCAGCTTCTGTACATAACTACGGCTAAGCTCCGGACACTTAGCTGTTATAAAAATATCCAATCTGGTTTTGGCCCTATCCATTTCTACTTCAAAGATATAAGAATCCATTATGTCCCCCCGGTTCATTCATATACCAAATTATAGCACAAGCCCGGAATTTAGAAAAATTCCGGGCTGCAGGCTGTCGAGAAACTACCTATATTCGGGTTTTAATAATCCCTCACGACTCCTCTCTCCGCAGTGGACAGCGCTAATCGCTCGCTTCGGGCGAAAATGGGCCGCCTTCGAGTAAACATCGTGTTTACCTCAGGCTTGCCCGGACGTCCATGTCCGGGCACCCATTTTCGCATCCTCAG